>CAYTNN010000106.1:0-14951 GCA_964439135.1 uncultured Pirellulales bacterium | reverse complement strand
ACTCAGCAGATCGATAAGCCGAAGTAACTGTTCTATTCTGGTCCGATCCATATTGCCATTTTCGTCTTTGAGATGGTTGACATTCAGTTTGCCGCTTTCCTCGGAGATAGTTATCGAGCACTTTCCTTCATCAACAGCAAATGTGTCTTCACCTGAAAATAGATTCAGCAGCGATTTATCATTATGAATATCAGGAGTATCCTTGGCGGCCGCAATCGCAATATTGAGACCTGCTTTCGCGCAATTGAGTGCCTGCTGGGACTTTCGGAAATCGTCCACGGTATGCAGGTTGGAGCGAGATTCGTAGTTGAAGCCGAGCAGCAGAACGCTCAGCATGATGACCATGCAAAGGACAACTACTACTATAAACCCTCCCTGCTCTCTTTTTATCTTTTTCGGTCTCATTACTTGTTAACTGATATTAATTTCTCGGATTGAATTCTTTCCCCATTCTCCCGGCAAGATACATTTGCAACAGTGGCATAATGATATTGTCGATGATCTTCGTCTTCATAACTGATCTCAATTCTTACAGCACACGGCAGTATTTTCTTATCCTTAAAATCCCAGCTACGCAGCCATTTCTTTCCGTCGAAGAATGTTAATTCGAGAGATTTGACACCTTCTGCAATCGGCCGCCAATTTTTTTCTCCGGTTTTTTGAACTGTGCCAACAAACTCTCTCTGGCTTAAAGAGAGGAGACTCGCTCTTTTATCAAATTTGTAAATAACCTCGAATAAGCCATCCGCCGGCTCTTTTTCCCCGAACAATTTATTCGTAGTTACCAGATGCAAGATCTCTCCCCGCGGAGCAACCGAATTGCCGTTGAAATAGCTGGTGCTTTCTTCGAGTATCATTCCTTTCTGCCCTGTCTGCTTAGAGCCGGTTTCGACAGGTTCTTTTTCTGTACGGTCGGCAACTGTTCCGGCGTACGAGCAGCGTATTTGTCGGGCCATCTGCTCCAGCGTTTTGCGTCCCTGCTGAGACACTGTTATCCTGGCTTTGCACGTTTGAGCCGATTTTGAAGTCGCAAAGTAGCTGCCATATACCATAGAGAGGATGGCTGCAATCAGTGCCACAGCCACGAGCAGCTCAACCAGGGTGAAGCCGTTTTTGTCCAGCCTTTTATTCATGGCAGCTTCCTGTCAGCAACATAAGTTGACGTCTGTAACTGTTTGCGACTGACACCTTGTTTCCAGGTGATATCAACAAGTATTTTTCGCAATCCGGTAATATGCACTTTGTCCAATTGGGGCAGCCGCAGGTTAGTAACTTCAGTCTTCCAGTTTAAGGTCAGGCCGTTTTGTTCCATTGTGCCGGAATTGGTCCCCTCTTTCGGATAGCCGGCAGCCACTGTCTCCGCGATTTTTTCATTTGCCAAAAGAACGGCCTGTGAAGTTATCTGTGCCTTATCGACCATACTAATGCTGATAAGATGCAACCTGAGCAGCGCCATCAGAGAGATCGAGACAATTGCGAGAGCTACAACAACCTCTACGAAGGTAAACGCTCTCATGCGCCCTCTGTTGGTGGTCGTCCAACCGTTTTCGCTGCCTGTCTTATGCTCAGTCATCAAGATTCCAACTTTCTATGTCGGCATTGTCGCCTGCGCCGCCGTCCTCACTATCCTTGCCGAAAGATTCCAGGTCGTAGTCTCTGCTTTGCACGCCCGGATAAACGTAGATGTATTTGTTGCCCCAGGGATCTGAGGGCGTTTTATCGAGGTAGCCGTCACTGTTATAGCCTTTTATGCCGGGGTCTGAGACCAGTACTTCGAGGCCTTCGGAAGTCGTAGGAAAACGCCCGGTGTCGGTCTTGAACAAGGCTAAAGCAGATTCGATATTGCGTATATCAATTTTGGCCTTCACTCTACGGGCCTGTTCTGGTCTGTTTAATATCCTTGGCATAATTATTGTAGCCAAAAGACCCAGGATCACGACCACAATCATAAGCTCGATCAGGGTAAATCCTCGGCGTGGCGTATAGCGTATATGGTTTAGTGTATAATTTTGTGTCTTTGTTCTCATCTTCCAAGACTTCCTCTAAAGGACTTGATTTATGTCAAATATTGGCAGTAGAACGGCAAGTACGATAAAACCCACAACCGCCCCCATAAACAGAAGTATCACAGGCTCAAGCAGCGAGGTCAGCGTTTTCGTCGTCAGTTCCACCTCGCCCTCGTACATGTCGGCAATGTTTATAAGTCCCTCTTCCAGGTTCCCGCTCACCTGGCCCGTTGTGATGATATGGTGTACGATCGGCGGGAACAATCCGGTTGTTCTTATCGCACTCGCAATAGCATCTCCCTTGCTTACCAAATCCTTTACCGAATCCAGGGCACCCGCAATAACTCTATTTTGAATTACCTGTTTAGCAATGTCCAGAGCACTGAGTATCGGGATACCGCTGACAAGAAGTATCCCCAGCGTTCTTGACAGGCGTGCTACTTCCAATTTGAGAAAAAGGCTGCCGAAAAGAGGCAGCTTTAATTTAGTACGATCCGCATACAATCTGCCCTTTGTGGTTTTGTAGCCGGCTACACTCCCAAAGAAAACAAGGCAAACCACGACAGCAATTAACATCCAATAGGTTTTCATAAAAGCGCTTGTTGTGATAAGCAATCTCGTAGGCCAGGGAAGAGTCCTGTTCATTTCAATAAATATCTCCGTTATGCTGGGCACCACAACGGACATAAGAAATACCACCACTGCAACAGCAACTACAACCATCATTAGCGGATAAGCAATTGCGGATTTGACCTTTGCTGCAAGGTTCACGCGTTTTTCCAGTATTTCCGCCAGGCGCAAGAGAACCTCTTCCAGTGTCCCGCTCGTTTCGCCTGCGGCTACCATGTTGGTAAACAGATTTGAAAAAACTTTGGGATGTTTGCCGAGTGCATTGGCCAGTGTGCTTCCCGAATTAACATCGTTAGCAACTTGTTCCAAAACTTCTGCAAGAGGATTGTCCTGGGCCCGAACCCCCCGCGACTGTTCGACTAATGCCGAGAGAGCGGGTACAAGGGGCATACCGGCACGCAGCAGCGTTGCCAACTGACGAGCGACCCTGCAGACATCCGTCGTGCGGATTTTTCGGAAGATGTCCCTTTCGTGCGTTTTATGCTTTTTATCAGCGCAACCACGACTACCCGCTGCTTGAGGCACCGGGGCGGACTTCTTTTCATTTAACAAATTATATTCAACCACCGACACGTTCAGTCAATCCTGTATTTGTTTGCACAAAATCCTGTGTGACCCTGCAGACCTCTTCGAGAGTCGTCTCACCAGCCAGGGCCTTACGTAATCCATCATCTCGCAAGGTGCTCATGCCTTTGTCAAGGGCTGCTTTTTTTATAATATGTGAACCTCGCCGTTGACTTATTAGTTCCTTGATCTCGTCATTAATAACTAACAATTCGGAGATTCCGGTTCTTCCCAGGAATCCGGTTTCAAGGCAGTTCTCGCAGCCATGTCCTTTATAAAGCTGCCCCCTAATTGCGGAGGTTTTTTCATTTTCTCCCCATAGTGAAATCACTTTCTCGTCCGGCGTGTACGGTCTTTTGCAGTCCGGACAGATAACTCGCAGCAGCCGCTGCGCCATTACGGCAACAACCGACGATGAAATCAGGTAAGGTTCGATACCCATATCGATAAGCCGGGTTACGGCTGAGGCCGCATCATTTGTATGCAAAGTGCTCAAAACCAAATGGCCTGTGAGGGATGCCTGGATTGCGATCTCAGCGGTTTCAACATCCCTGATTTCCCCTATCATGATTACATCGGGATCCTGCCTGAGAATGTGGCGCAGACAGTTGGCAAACGTGAGATTTATCTTCGGCTTTATCTGCATTTGCCCAACACCGGGCAGTTGATACTCAATCGGATCTTCAACTGTAAGGATGTTTCTTTCTTCACTGTTAAGTTCACTCATAGCTGCATATAGAGTGGTTGTCTTGCCGCTGCCCGTAGGACCCGTGAGCAAAATTATACCGTGTGCCAATCTAATCAGATTTCTGAAGGTGTTAAGTATCTCCTGGGACAAGCCTATGTCGTTCAGGCCCAATTCACCGCTGCCCTTGTCCAGCAACCTGAGTACTACCCGTTCGCCGCCCGATGTCGGGATAACCGAAACTCGAATATCCACCAGATTCTGGCCTATCTTGATCCGGCTCTGGCCATCCTGCGGCAACCTTCGCTCGGCGATGTTAAGATTTGACATAATTTTCAATCGCGACACGAGAACCGCAATCTGCTGTTTCGGCAAGGTAAATACATCGTGCAGCACGCCGTCAACCCGGAAGCGTATCCGGGCTTCATCTTCGTATGGTTCAATGTGAATATCGCTGGCCCTGCTGTGCACCGCCTGGAAGAAGAT
This sequence comes from uncultured Pirellulales bacterium, assembly GCA_964439135.1. Classification (GTDB taxonomy): domain Bacteria; phylum Planctomycetota; class Phycisphaerae; order Sedimentisphaerales; family Anaerobacaceae; genus JAFGPJ01. The sequence goes on along the minus strand of CAYTNN010000106.1, from coordinate 10,580 downwards.
TTTGTTGACTAATTTTATGACAGGCGCCTTGTTGGCGATATTGAGCAGATCTTCGGCCTGAGTTTTGGCGGAGATACCGTCAATATCGTTATCATCCCGGACTAAATCCCGCTCAAGGATTTCATCATCTCTGCTGGGATTTGTGCTTTGATAATAACAGCGGCTAATAGCCTTTTCGATTTCAGAGGCCGAACAGGTGACCCGGCTGCATGGTTGGCCCAGGACAGTAGCAATTGCATCGTATGCTTCTAAATTCAGGGGATCCGACAGGGCAACTGCAAACTCTCCATTTCCCAAAAGAAGAGGGATAGCGCATTGTTTCTTAAGAAACTCAAGCGGTAGTTTCCGTACCAGTTCCGGATCCAACTGTTCTGGGAGTATGTTCTCCAAAAACTCAATCTGCAGTTGTCTTTCTATTTCCTGATCCGGCTTTGTCGACATTGGTTGGTTTCCTTACAGGCAACAAATAGTTGCTCAATTGTTATTGCTCTGTGTCCTCTTGTTCGATTGTTTCCAGCGCCGGCTCCATTTCTTTCTTCTTTGCTTCGGTTATCTGCTCGATATCCTTCTGGCTGCTCACAACGTACGGTGTTATGAACATTAGCAGATTCGTTTTTTGCAACCGTTCTTTCTGGAATCTAAACAAACCACCAACCAATGGAAGATCGCCTATCAGGGGAATTTTCTTCACGATATTAGTTTTGTCATCTCGAATAAGACCGCCGATGACAATAGTCGAGCCGCTGTTCATAGACACAACTGTCTGAGCCTGTCGTTGAGCCGTTGTGGGTGTGTCGGTAGAAGGGCTGGTAACATCTTCGATGAGTTTCGAGAACTCGCTGTCGATTTCGAGTCTGACAAGGCCGCCCTGACTAATGTGCGGTGTTATCTCGAGACTAATTCCAACGTCTTTATATTCGAACGTTTTTATCACCGTCGGCGTAATCAAATCTGTTGTCTCTGTAATTCGTGACTGTGTAACAAATGCTCTGCTTTCTCCGACGATTATCTTTGCTTTACTGTGGTTGGAAGTTGTGATATGTGGTGTCGAAAGGATATTGACTCCCGACTGTTTCTCCAAAGCGTGTAGGATCGCTCCAATTCTGACATCTGAGCCGGTTCCTTGCCACGCGCCGACAGCCAGGCCCTCAAGATCCCCATTGACAAAATCCACTCGGGGTCCGAAATTTGTTGCTCCAAAGCCACGAACACTATTCTCCACGGCCCCGTCAAGCGTGGCCCAGTCGATACCGATTTCCTTTAAGCCGTCTTCACTCACCTCCATAATGAGCATTTCAACTAAAACCTGCTCCCGAACTATGTCAAGCTTTTCGATAATCTCGGCGATAACTTCGTAGTCCTGCGCCGAAGCCGCTATAATCAGTGAGTTTGTGCCCTCATCAGCGGTAACCTGGACCTGCTGTGTTGCTTCAAGTGCGCCGGTGGTACTCAAATTTGCAAGGGCCCCAGTAAGTGATTCGGCAGTTTCCGCCGCTGATGCGTTTATAAGATAGACTACATGGACATTGTTTGCACCGCGTGGCCGCTGAGTATCAAGCTGCTGTGCTAATGTCTTGATCATCTCGGTATCCTGAGGATTTGCTGCGACAATAAGAGAATTTGTTCTTACATCAGGCAGAATCTTCATACCAGTTTCAACCGCCTGGGGGGTGCGAGTACGCCCGGGTTGTGAAGGAACGCTCCTGTCTTTATCCATGATTTGGGTGATTTGCTCGCTGAGCACCTGTGCAGAAGCATAAGTCAATGCAATTGTTGCAACCTGCTCTTTCGCTCCCGGCACGTCAAGGCTCTGAATGATTTTGGCGATATGATATATATTCGAAGAGGTGTCCGTCACCAAAATTGAATTTGTTCGGGGGTAGGTTGATATGTGTAAACCCGTGGTTAAAAGAGGCTTGACAATCTCACTTACTTCTTTAACATCAGCGTACTTCAAGGGAATAATCTGGGTGACAATAGAATCATTCTGAGGAATTTCCAAAGGATCACTGCCGATGCGAACCTTTAAGTTTCGCTTCACAGCTTCTTCTCTCGGTACTATTTTTACCAGGTCTCCGGCACCGGCCGGCACGGCAGCATACCCCTTAACATCCAGAATAGATTCCAAAACCTGGTAGATTTCACCGAGACGTATCTTTGTAGGCGACATCACCGTGACGGGACCCTTTATACTGTCATCCACGACAAAATTAATACCGGTTATATCGCCGATAGTCTTAAGCATTACTCGAATATCGACCTGGTCAAAGTTTACATATATTAGCTCGTCGGCCATGCCCGGCTTATCAAGTACAGGCAAATTCACTGTTGTTTCTGAAAACGGCTGCTCGCCGCCGGCCACCGTGCTGACTGAAAAATTCATGCAGAATATGCATATTAGCCAAAGGATGTTTTGTATTATTTTTCGCACTTTATACCTGTTTGTGTTTAAAATTTCTAACCGCATTTATTTTACTCACTCATTAATACTTTTTCGATTTCCTAAGCACTCATCTCAGCGGGAATGAGAACGCTTTGGTTTTGTTGTCCCGCATGAACTCGATATTCATAGCTGCCTGGGACCTTGCCTTCCTGGAAATCTGGTAAGCCTTCTGCTTGCTGTCCAATCGTTGTCCATTAACTGCACGAATGACATCTCCGTTTTTCAAGCCAAGGTCTTCTGCCCCCTTGATGTCCTCTAAGCCAGTTATTCTAAGTCCTTCAACCTGGCCGTCTATGGTGTGAGGTTCCATATTCGCCTTCGGTATCATTGTTGCTACGTACCTGAGCTTATCTGCAAAAGTAGGATTAGACTTAGCTGCCGGATGAGATTCAACTGATTGGGTGGCGTTTTTTGCCATAGCTATCTCGGGGTTGTCGGTGTCTTGCTTTTCGGATTCTTTGATGCGCAGGTTTATTTTCCTTCTTTGACCCTGATGAAGCAATACTATCCCATCCTTCTCGATGCTCTCGACATAGGCGGTTACAACGGTATCGCCGGTCTTGTACACGTTGAGCACATTGGTTTTAAGATCCTTTATGATTGCCCGGGAAATCTCCGGACTGCCGGCCACGGTACCGAGCAATGCTATGCCGAGTTCTTTCTCGCCAGACCATGTTGAGCCGGCACTATTATCAACTTGCAAGGGTTTGTCTGCCACCAGTGCTGAAACGGAGCTTCCAAATATATCTTGCTCGACAATAGCTGAATAGTCTTGAACCGAGGTGTCCGACAAACTTGGCGGTTTAAATGCGGCTGTATTTTCGCTACCTATTGCCGGTTTTGGCGCCAAGACTTCATGAATGTGCTGCGACATCGTTACTACCTTGACGGCAACATAACCCAGAATCAACACCATCGCTAACTTAATAACCAACAGAGACTTATATTTATAATTTTTGTTATTTTTCTTTACCAAAACACACCTTCTTCCATTTTTTCTATGTTCGGCACTTACTAATCGTGCCTTGCCGGCTTATATCACATCGTTATATCGGACCTTTAATGACTATCGTTTAGTTCCACGGTTGGTACCAAATGTAACGATTTTTCTGCGTTTTAGCTGGCGAGCTAGCCACCCAACCCACAAGGAAGGGGGATTTGCCGGTATATAACCCGGAAAATCTCCTTGACGCAAAGCTGCCAAACTTTAACAATCTATCGGCTTAATGCTACCTTGTATTTAGGAAAGACTCTTTCCTTGATTGCATCATACCTCTCATATTCTCTACTTTTCCAGACGTCTGAAAAACATTCCAAGAGGGGAAAAACAATGATTTACCTCAGTGCATATATCAAGAACGCTGACTTTAACGAAATAACGAGCTTTTTTATAAGGCTTTGCAGCCGGTGGAGCATCATAGAAATCATTACCCAAATCGTACCTTTAAGTTAACACGATCGCCATTACGAGATAGCAGACATTAGCCAGCCCGTGAAACAAAATAGGCGCTAATAGCGACCTGGTCCGAATAAACAACCAGCCAAGAACTAAACCCGGCAAGAATATGAGAACCGATATTATCTGGCCTTGGGCTATGATATGAGCTACTGTAAAACAAGCTGCTGATATTACTATGCTTGTCCATTGCTGCAGTCGGGGCATCTTGCCTATCACTGGAGTTGTTAATCTGAGGATATTGCTCTGAACATAACCCCTGAAAAATACTTCTTCAGATAGCGCAACATACATGAACTGATAAAATAACCAATATACCCAGTCCTCTCTCTGCGATAGAACAGGCAGTAAAGGTGGTTTTAATTCATAAGATTTCAGCACCCACAAACCGCCGAGCGTAAGTGGAAAAAGCACAACGCAGGTCAATCCCAGCACAATAAGAGAATCCTTCATTTGCCTGACGTTGAAACCGAACTTGGGAAACTTACGTTTCTTAAGCACTGTTGGAATAAATGCGGCAAATATCAAAATACAGGGGGTAATAAGCCAGCCGGCCCCCAAAACCGAACTCGCGCCGATGATCTTAATTGCTGATATTGCGACAATTATTGCCAGGGCAGTTTCTATAAGCAGGGATATATCGAATCTGCCTGGTCTATCCTCCACATACAGTGCCGGCTCGAAAGGCGGCAGGGAATTGGCTATACCATGATGGATAGATTGATAGTTCATTCTTAATATTTGTATCCTGTAATATTGAGACCTTTCCGATTCTGCGTATCAAGCAGTCTCAGAGTTGTTATTATCACCATCTGCCCCTATCTGACACCCTATAAAGTATAATAAGTACCGGCAAAATAGGCAAAGACGCTCCAACCAAAACCGCAAGTATAACACATCGAGGCCTTGAAAGTAAGTGCACCCGATTGAATTGTTCCGCTGAGAGGAGCTGGAACTATCCTCCATGTGTTGCTCGAGAACAAAAAAACATTGGATCGAAAGTCCGAAATAACATTTTCCAAGGCAACCATCCACCCATACCAAAATATTCAAAATTGTGTTGTAGAATGTATTGCTGTAGCCCTGTCAAGAGTTTTTTAAGGCTGTCACTCCGCTCTCAATGCGGGATCCGGGACCATCAATAAGTCTGGATTCCTGTTTTCGCAGGAATGACAAACCCACATGCAAGCTTTGATAGAGCATTAATATGACAGCACTATTGTTGCTTCAGTAAATGCTATTGTGAAGCCATATTACTCTCAGGAGGAGTTATTTTAAACCAACAGGGATGATCTATCTGTGGATAGCCTTGCTCAGGATGGCATTAGCTGGTTTGCTCATCAGATTCAAGCACTGTTTTAAACGGAAGAAAACCTTGAATTATCGGCAAATATACAACTTGGGATTGAAGGGTGACAGAAAGCGTAAGTCCATAGATACTATAGCATTAGCTGCAGGTATAGCAGTAAAACAGTGCAGGAGTCTCTGGTATTATTCCATTGGGAGCGGTTAGGTAAAGTAAGTCGTTTCTATTGCCGGGTCAAATAGCTGTATTTCCACCGATCAACAAGAAGCACTCATTCAACTGATATTCATATCACTACCAATTGCAACATGGCTTGCCCTGCGCGGACTCCGTCCCCGTCGGTGTACCAACGATGCATATATCCAGCCAAACGTTGGTACGTAACGTGGGAGCTTCGCCATTTCGAAGGCTATCAAACCGAAAGATTAATTTTGTTCGCTTAGCGTTTTCATTCCTTGCTCTCAGGGAGAGCTAGCGAAAAGATGACCCTACTATCCATAGTAGCTTTAACTGAAGAAGCAAATCCATCCATTACAACAGCGACGAGATCCTTCTCTCAGTAAATGCTGTATTTGGGTATTATGATAGAAAGAAAGTATATAGTAAAGAAAATTTTCAAGAAAAATTTAATTATTTTGTTGCCCGCCTTCCTACTTCGAAGAAAAAGGTATTATCGGTCTCCACCCGAAAAACCTCTTCATAGTTGTCATTGAAGGATTTATATAAGCTTGCTGCATACGGCTGATTATAGAATCTTGGCAGCATGAATATCATAAGAAACCCGACAACAAACCTCTTTCATCTTATTGTTTGTGCTTGCGAATTGTTTAGCTATGGCCTGACTTTCCTGCAGGTTATTCTTTAGTGCTGGCGACCAGGCTACTGGACATGGAGAGCCAACTCGTTGCTTGTAAGCACAAGATCAATTCAAAGAAGCAGTCGCGGCCACGATTCACGGCAGGTTTTCGTCTTCTGTGGGTGCTGCTCTAAAAGTCTCTGGACAAGTGGGAAGACCTTGTTTGCCTAATGCAACCAACTGATATGAAACGACCGTTGTCAAGTCGATAATATTCTGTTATTTCCTATTTTTTTACATTCTCTTTATGGCACCTCACGGTGCAGGCTACTTCGACGATGAATCAGTCTGATATCCGTGGGTTAGTCCACCTTCGGCGGACCAGAGACGACATTGATATTCTCTGTCATGAGGTATGCTTTCTACAATAGCTAATGACTAATCGCTAACCGAATGAATCCAATTTATTCTTGTCTTCTCGTATTCTTGACTACTTCCTTTACTATCCGCTAACAGCTATCTCCGCTACCCTGCAAATAATACTCTTGTAAACTATGGAGATTTTGGTACTATAGCGTAAAATAGTACCACGAAGGGTATTATTGGGAATATTCATCATGGCAATTTTGAAACTGGAAAAAACCAACGAAAGTCAGGAAATCGAATTTGAGTTGGATTATTTGACATCGTTAACCACCCGGCAGCGGTTTCAAATGATGTTGCAGAAAAGCCGTGAAATGGCATTATTGCTGAAACGAAATGGACATCGAAAATCTACTCAAGTCGTTAAAAGAACATAAAGTCAGATTTGTGATCATCGGGGCAACAGCGTTTCCTGTTCATGGATATTCACGGGCAACACTCGATATTGATCTGTTTATAGAGCCCAACGAAGCAAATGTTAGGCGGACACACGAGGCGCTGAAGTCATTTGGATATGATGTCTCCGATATCACCCTCAATGATCTCCTTACCAAGAAGGTGTTGATACGACAATATTTGGTTGAAACGGACATTCATCCGTTCGTCAAAGGTATCAGTTTTGATCGTATTTGGAAGAACAGGGTAAAAGCCAAGTTCGGCGATACTTTTGTCTGGTTTGCATCTCTTGACGACTTGATCAGAATGAAACAGGCTGCGGGACGACCGAAGGATGCCGAGGACCTCAAGTTTCTTCGCAGATTAAAACAGAAAAAACGTAATCACTAATCACTAATAGCTAATGGCCGATTCCTATTTTAATCCCAAGTGGCTGACAATCGCAATTCTTTTCACTGCGATTGTTGTACTCGTTACTCACATACCGCAGGAGATAATGCCGGAGCGATTAACCGGTTGAGCAAAAATCAAGACAAATGTGGAGAAGCTCATGCGAAACCTAATCGCGGTGATTATTGCTGTTTTATCCATCCTGTTTTTGGCCGGCGTATCCAGTGGAGAACCGGCCATCCAACTTAGCGACCATGTGTCATTCATCCCGGGACCGGTCAACAGTGTGAGCATTGAAAAAGACAATGCCCGCTTAGTCGTCTACGGCGATCCATCCGGCAAAATCGAAAATGCCGAAATGGTCCTGTTCACGCACAGCCGGCGTGATGTTGTATGGGCCGGGCGAAAACTCGTTGAAAACGGTGCAACGGCTGTCGTGCCCGACGGAGATGTTGGCAATTTCACCAACGTCGAGAAATTCTGGAATGAGTTCACAACTCGCCGGTTCCATGACTATGCCCAGCAGGGAACCAAAATTCTGACCGAATCTTTGAAGATCGGCCGAACCGTCAAGGCCGGCGAAAACTTTTCATGGAGAGGAATACCCATCGAAGTCATAGATACGCCCGGCTACTCTCGCCAGGCCCTCTCATATTTCATCGAAATCGACGGCATCAAATACGCTTTCGTCGGCGACATCATCTACGGCAACGGAAAACTGTTCGATCTTTACTCCCTCCAGGACGCAGTCGAAGAGGCAAAGATCGGCGGCTACCATGGCTGGGCCGGCCGCATGAGTACCCTTATCGACAGCCTGCGAAAAGTAGCCGCCAGGGAGCCCGATATTCTCGTCCCGGCCCGCGGACCGGTCATACGCAATCCCGGCGAAGCGATAAATCTTCTGATAGAGCGACTTCAGGCGGTCTATGAAAACTACCTGTCCATCAGCGCGGGCCGATGGTATTTCAAAGACAACTACGACATCCTCGCCCGGCGCGTCCTCGGTGACAATCCGAAGGTCAACTGGATGCCCTGGGCCGAAGTTATTAAAGACAAGCCGCCCGAATGGATAATTCCCATTAGCAACTCGCGTCTGATCATTTCGAAAGACTGCTGCGGATTCCTCATCGACTGCGGCAGCCGCGGGATAGTCGAGCAAGTCATTAAGCTAAAAGAAACAGGCAAGCTGACCGGCCTCGAAGGTCTGTTTATCACGCACTATCACGACGACCACACAGACAACGTCGCCGCCTGCCTATCCGAGTTCAACTGCCCCGTCTATGCAACCGGCCCTTCAGTCGATATCCTAAAACACCCCGGCGACTATCGCCTGCCCTGCCTGACTCCCAATCCTATCGCTGATATCAAAGTCATGCCGGAGGCCCACAAGATGCGATGGAAAGAATTTACATTCACGTTCCACGACTTCCCCGGCCAGACGATCTACCACGATGCGCTGCTCGTCGAGAAGGACGGCGCCGAAAAAATCTTCTTCATCGGCGACTCTTTCACTCCTTCGGGAATCGACGATTACTGCCTGCAGAATCGCAATCTTCTGCACGAGTCGATGGGCTATTTCTATTGCCTAAACCTTATTAAAAAAATTCCCAACGGAACATTACTAATCAATGAGCACGTCGTCGAACCTTTCAGCTTCAACGCCGGACAGCTCGATCTCATGACGGCAACTTTGACCAAACGCAAAGCACTTCTTGCCGAACTGCTGCCGTGGGACGAGCCAAACTACGGCATAGACGAACGGTGGGTTCGCTTCAGCCCTTATGGCAGCAAAGCCAGGCCCGGCCGGAACGTTCAAGTCAGCTTAAAAACATTCAATCATTCCAATGCTTTCCGGACGTTTACTTTCGCTCTTAATCTTCCCGCCGGATTTGATGCTATGCCCCCTACTACTTCTGTCACCATCCCTCCGAGAACTGAAAAACAGGTGGATTTCAACCTTAGCATTGATTCCTCCGTTGATCCGGGAACCTACGTTATCACCGCGGATGTGCAGCAGGAGCAATGGAACCTGCCTCGTTGGACTGAAGCGATTATCGAAGTCGAATAGCTCTGTCGAAGTGTGGCACGATTCCGTTCACGGACCGGATACCAGCATGCGATAGAAACGAAGGTTGACTAGCGCAAACGAATGTGTAAACATACTATTAGTTTGTCAAATTTGATTTGATAGCTTGGAAGGGTGGCAGCCTCAAGCGCAGCTTGGGGATGGTTTCTCCTGCATTTACCATCCCCAAAGCCTTTGGCTTTGAGGCTGCCACCCAACCGTCCGACGACAACTTACAGATTCAAGCTTGACAGACTACTATTATAATACGAAATTTTGGAGCTTTGTGTGCTATGATGCGATTAAGGAAAGAGATTGTTGTATTTTGCAGTATCGCCCTGCTGGCAGGCTGTTCGCTGGCTCAGAATGAGCAGTTGCCGCCCCGTGAGAATGGAAAGAAATGGCTCAAAGAAGCAAAGTTCGGTGTTTTCGTTCATTATTTAGGTGGAGGTACGGCGTGGAACGAAAGGGTCGATTCTTTTGACGTTGAGAAATTCGCCGGGCAGATTGAGCGGACCGGGGCCGGCTATCTTATCCTGACGCTGGGGCAGAACAGCGGCTACTATTGCAGTCCAAACGCAACCTACGAGAAATACGCCGGATACGAAACCGGCCAGCGCTGTTCGATCAGAGACCTGCCGTTGGAAATCGCCGATGCGCTGGCCGACCGGGGAATCCGGCTTATGCTGTACCTGCCCTCACGCTCACCACAGCGCGACAAACAGGCCATGGCCGGCCTGCACGATGTCCACGAGCAACAGCCCGCGCCGCAGGAGTTCACCGGGCAATGGTCCGAGGTTATCGCAGAGTGGTCGCTGCGTTACGGCACCAAAATCTCCGGCTGGTGGTTTGACGGCTCATACAATACGGCCGGCTGGGACGATCTTTCCAAACCTTACAACTGGAATACATGGGCGGCCGCCTGCCGGGCGGGCAATCCCGAAAGCATTCTGGCGTTCAATCCCGGGACACGGATCGACAAAGCGTTCACCGCCCTGACCGGTCAACAGGATTATACCGCGGGCGAGCAGAATAAATTCCAGGTGACTCCGGAAACAAATCCGGCCCCGAACGGTGTGCAGTGGCATATTCTTTCATTCCTCGGCACCCGCTGGGCCGGCAAGGACGGCCCAACCAACAGCGACGAGTATATGGTCGATTACGTACGGAAGGTCAACACGCTCGGCGGCACAGTTTCGATCGATGTCAACGTATCCGGTGACGGCACGATTTATCCGCCGCACCTCAGGCAACTCATCGCTATCGGAAAGGAGATAAACCAATGATACAACGCAGCTTTATTCA
>CAYTNN010000105.1:4754-14961 GCA_964439135.1 uncultured Pirellulales bacterium | reverse complement strand
CCCTTTCAACTCGTTTCGGATTTCGAACTTCGTGCTTCGGATTTCCGGCCGAAGGCCGGTTTTGGTTTTGTTTTTTCAAATTGGTTTTCAACCCCCAGCAGTGCTGGGGGCTAACCGAGATTGGCTTTGTTTGGCTTTGAATTGGGTTTGTTTTTTCGCTGCCCAAAACCGTAAAATGCTTCATAATCCCCTTTCATATAAGACTTTGCGCCATTTTCACCCTGCCACAAATTGGCTTTGTTTTTTCAACTTAACCACGAATTCACACGAATAAACACCGGATTTGCTCTCATTTTTGCCTTTTTTTTGCATTTTTAGTTCAATTTTTTGCTTCATTTTTCGACCCGGCACCAGTGGTGCGGGCTAAAATTCGTTCTGCGTTCTCCGTAAGGAGTCCCAAAGACTGTGTGATTGGACCTCATTTTCCCTTTTCCCTTTTCCCTTTTGCCTTTTTACTTATTTATGTATTCTACATAAATCTGTTACCTATTATACGAATCTAAACGCAAAAGGGCGGGCTAATTCCAAATAAATCTCCGTAAGACGGCGTTCTTTGTTATGCCGCAGAGGGCACAAAGCAATAGTCAATCGTAAATTGTAAATAGTCAATGGCAAGGTCTCCGTGAGACGGCGTTCATTATTCGTACTGCGTGCTGCGTACTGTGTACTGCGTGTTGTGGATAGCGTTTTTGCCCTGTTTTATGCTTTTTTAACTTCATAATTGGACATTGCCTGTTCGATATTGGATATTCACAGAATTTTGCGTATTGCGTGCTGTGGATAGGATTTTATGATGCTCGATTGGAGCCTAATTCTCTAATTCAATAATCAGTCAATCACTCTAAACGGTCTGACCAACCATTGCAAATCTTGCGTTTGTACCTGATTATTGACAATTCAACAAACCAGTTACGTATAGGTTGCATTTTCTGGGTGTGGCGTAGTTTTGCAGCAGAACGTGATTTTTTTTGACAATCCCTCTCCTGTCGAGTAGATTTCGCGTAGCGGTTACGTGGACAGTGAAACAACAAAGAGTTTTTCCAATAAGACTAAGAAGCCGGAGCAGTAGACAGCTCTGAACCTGGCCAGGGATTTCACCATCGGATCCGTTTCCATTGTTTCGGTCCCTTCTATGAGCCTAACGCCGCGAATCAGGGGCGGCCTTTAGGCCGTCCCATTGGATTCGCTTGTTATGTACTCCTTCTTGTCGATTTGGTTGTTTGCTGAACAACCACTTGAACGAAATTATTAATTGATTTGGCTATATTTTTATCCACCATTCTTAAGCGGTTTTGCGATGTTATGTCTTGCGAGATATTCATTTTTGTTGCTATGATTTTACCAAGATCGTCGAGCAACAAAATAACCTGTGCAAAAAGAAATGCTGAATAAAGATCGAAATCAACTACGTTTTTGCTTTTTCTATAAATAACCATTGGTAGGAGTATTTGAGGCCGCCTTTTTGGATCATATACTTGAAATAATAGGCCATCCTCTGAATTGCCGAATATGATTTTGTCATGGTCTCTATGAGTGAGTAAATCGCGTACCTTTTTGATCGATACCCACCAAGTGTCAGCTGTATCAATTACGGCTTGAAGTTCATCCGATAAATTTGTTCTATAACTACGTTTAGTACCATTTTGGATATCTGGCCAACCTGGTAAGGATGATTGATCTTTTGATTTGAGCTTGCCCTCAGCCTGTATTATCACTGGAGCCAGAGAATCCATTAAGCTACTCATGTCAATATGGAAATCTTTTATGGCCAATGCCATGAATGAGCGCCACAAAGCAGCTTTGGGATCGGAGGCTTGGGCAAAAACATCTGGACTTGTTTCATATGCCAATTCCTGCTTCATCCAGTTGATTTCTTGTTGTCTTATGAGTAAATCTGTGAAACGTTTGGACATATAGTTTATTGCTTGTGAAAGCGCATGTATCTTAGTGATGTAGTCTTTGATCGGTTGCCTCAGACTTTGACTATTCCTTATTGCAAGATATCGATTATTAAGTTCAGTCCCTAAACCTTCAATACTTGTGGTTAGAACGTCTGATGAAGAGCCAATCTGAAATCGGTCGTAAATAAGGTTGAGTCTCTGTAAATCGATGGTGGTCTTTTCCATAATCTATAAACGATACCTTATCTATAACTTGGGTACATAACCCCGAGCATGAGGGGCTTTTCTGGAGCGCAGCGTAAGAAAAGTCCCACTCGATGCTCATGTTAGCTTATTCTGAGTAAAAACATGATTTGGTTCATATAGGCAGATTCTGCAGATGGTTACTGATAACCCTTTGCCTCATTCCTCATTTCTGTAATATACTCTACGATAAAGTCAAACTCTGCGGAGCATCCAGATAACAGGTTGAACACTCCTTCATAGGCACTTCTAAACTCGACTAGCTCTATCGAGTCTGGGAATTTTCGAGCTGTTGGTCGGTCCTGTGAATCCCGTGCGTAGCGAAGGTTCTGTCCTGACTTGTCAATCCTTTGGAAATCATCGATAAGTGCTTTTGTGTTGCTGATAATCTTTTTGTCGCCATTTGGCCATCGGTTCTCGATGGCAGTACACGCATGTGACCAGAGGCGGTACAAGTTGTGTTTCCCTAAATCGCAGTTAATGTCAGAGGACTCCTCAATCAACCGAGCGGCAATGCCAAGTCGAACAAGGTGCTTGAGCATCAACTCCAAAGAATGGCGATAGAGATATGCAATCGGCATAAACATGTTATCAGGATTCCCAAATACCTGGCCAGTTTTTAAGTGCTCAATCACGTAGTCACCAGCCTTCTTAAACGCCTCTGCTAGATACCGTTCGTCAACACCGAAGGGCATGAGCCACTTAAGCGAGCACCATGTCGGCGACCCAGGTCCCGATGTAGGGAGCGAGAAGATCGACTTTCTGTCGTTGGGCCAAGCTAATTCATCTCTCATTTCAGTCTTTTTCGTAAAGGCAGTCGCGACTGGTCAAGCTAACAGTGTATATATGGTTTCCGTATAAGACGCCAGATCTCTCTGAGTGTCCGTATAACACTTCTTTACAGGAAATCCATAAATAATTCCTTGGACGCGACTTAGGGCAATTCCCCTTCTTATTAGGGGGTCTTATATGGTTTCCGTATACCATCCCGAACTTCTCGTCCTTCAATCGTGGTGTGGCTCTCAACTGCTGTTTCATCCAACGATACAGCAATCTCCACAATTTGTCAAGCTAAACTTACTCCTGACTCCGGCTTGTCTTGAGAAAACATTTCTTATTAAATCGACAGTTCCTGGAAATGCTCTTGAATCCGTTAAAGTTAGAGAATATTATACTTAATGGCTTCAATATGATTTAAATAAGGAGACATGATGAACATGAGTATGACCTTCATTACAGTAAAAAGGACAATATTATGAACGGGCCGGCAATATAAGTATATGGAGTATATCGATATGCACCAGAGCGGCACACATTTTACACGACGCGAGTTCATGGCAGCCACTTCAGTAACTCTTCTTGGCGCGGCAGCGGCAGGCTCTGCGCCCGAAAGGAAGGAGGATATTACAATGAAAATCAGCTTTCATACCGACGCATTCAATTCATCTTACTGGAACTTCGAAAAATGTCTCGAATGGGCACAGAAAAACGATGTCCACTACATCGAGTGCGGCGTGATCGACGGCGTTAGCTGGATTCACGGCCTCGGATACCAGCCGCACGTAGTATTATATGAAGACCCGCTGCTGCTTCGCCGGAAGATGGAAAAGTACGGCGTGCAATTCTCGCAGGTGGACGCCGCATTTCCGTTGTCGGGTAAGGATGGGCCGCTCTACGGCGTACCCTACGTCCTTAAGACAATTCCCTGGGCAAAGCATGCCGGCTGTGAACGGATCGCCACCACTGACGGCCTGCATAAACCCGAAGGATTGTCCGATGACCAGGCCATGGAATCGATGAAACGCAGCTACGGCCAAATCATCGAGGTCGCCGAGGCTTACGAGATGATAATCAGTATCGAGGTGCACGGCTATTTCACGACTAAGCCCGACATGATGGAGAAAATGCTGGCGTTCTGCGATTCGCCGTACCTGCGGATGAACATGGATACCGGCAATACGTTTATCGCTGGGCAGGACCCGGTGGCCTTTTGCGAGCGGTTTAAAAAGAAGGTCACCCACGTTCACGTCAAGGACGTCAGCGAATCGCTGGCCGCGGCGGTACGAGGCGAGCAGACCGGCATCGCCGTAAGCCATTGCGCCATCGGCGACGGCGCCAACGCCGAGAACATCAAAAAGGTCCTGACCATTCTGCGGGACATCGGATATGACGGCGTGCTGAGCATGGAATGCGAAGGCGCCGGCGGGCCAATGATCGAAAAATCCCTTGCCTGGCTGCGACGCACACTCGGTGAATTGAACATAAGGCCCGAATAAAAGCGGGGGGGGGTGTGTGAAATCAGAGATGGGGTGGCACAGCAGGCTTATGTCACTGAATCATTCTGTCGATATAGTAATGACGAGAGTATAAACCAATAAAATCAATGATAATTAAGGATTTGTCGATATGAATAAGTCCTTGAAAACAATTGTGTTGATTATTCAGATTGGCGGCGGCTTGCTCGGATTGGGCCTTATCGGACGCTCCATTCTAACAGAACAACTTACGCAGACAGCAGTGATAATTCACATTGCCTTCATCTTTGTATTTTTGTTCGGGATTGCTGCGGGCGTCGCCCTTATCAAGAGACGAAAACTGGGCTTATGGTTGAGCGCGGTATTCCAGGCCATACAAATACCTATTTTTATCGGGTCGGCGGCGGCTTATGCCCTGGTTTCCGGGGCATGCCTTAATTTGTACCGGCATGCGACGGGATTCGGATTTAATTTTCTTTTTGGAAGCCGCTATTACTTTTCAATCCACAACGGCGAATCCTGGATGGTAGGAATCAACGCTATCGCTTTGGTTTTATTCATCCTGCTCGTCAGAGAAATACGGTTCCAAGCGGCTGTTGCGAAAATCTGTGAGTCCCAGCCGAGTATGGAGCGCCCTTCACAGGAGCTTTTGCAGGCTCGGAACCATCTGCCCCAAGGCAGTTCCCTCCAACACATTTTACGCTGAACCTTTGGCAGGCTGAACAATATTACGGATTTCTTCGAGAGCTTTATCGTATCGGCGTGCGAGGTTCTGCCATCTTAAATGGTCGGTAAGTGTCGCCGGGCTGATTGTCGCGGGCCAGAGAGCATCTTTTTCAACGCGGGCCGCAAGCCGGCTTAACTTCTCGGCAAGGTCCCGGGCCGTGCCGTCGTAGAAGAACTGCCCGGCATCATCGAGTCGCCCGAGGCCGAGAATTTCCGGATACGAAAGGCGGTTCGGCACGAGGGGATAAGCCCCGGCAGCTATACCTTCGACAATGCTAATGCCGAAGAATTCGTGATTTGCAGTAGAGACTACAACATCGGCTTCACATAGAGCACGCTCATAATCCTCTCGGTTCTGCTGGTAGCCCCAGAAGTCGATATGGTCATGGAAGTCATTATGTGCCTTCTCGAAAATTGCCGGCCGGTCTCGAAAACTCTGGCCGATGACGCTGATTCGGAACGGCACGTTTTTGGCTTTGAGAATTTCGAGAGCTTCGAAAAAATCTTCCGGATTTTTATCATGCTCCCATCTCGCGGCCCAAAGGATACGCAAAGGCCCCGGCTCTCGCGGCCTCCGGGCGGGAAAATCCGCTATGCCGGGCGGATAAACCGATGATTTGGGTCGAATTTTTTCAATCGCTTCGAGAGGCTGATGGTCCGGCATGGATTTAAGAAACCTCGCGAGTGCATCGAGGAACGAGTCTAAGTGAAATTGTGAATTGAACCAGACGGCATCGGCCGCCAGCGCACCGGTCAGGTTGGTCATCGCGAACTGATAGTCTCGCTCATCTTCGGCGCGTACCGGATAAGTCAACTGGTTCTCGTGAAAGTAAATGACTTTCGGCAGACCGGCAATCCCGGCAGGAGCCAGGGCGGTAAATTCGGCAAGATTCAGCATGTCGCTGCAAAACAAAAGATCCCAGCTCTGGCGTTTCTCCGCCAGATCCGCCGCCTGGGAAGCAAAAGTTATTGCCGAGTGACGCATGCGCCATTTCCACTTATGGGCCGGCAGCGTAAGCAGCGTCCATGTGTGTCCGCTCGTTTTTGAAAGCCCGTCAATAAAGGCCCTGTGACTGCCGCCGTAATATGGTTCGAGTGCCAGAATATTCATACTACCATCATACGCGTCCCGCCCGGCAAATCAAGCGTCCTTTCCGGACAAGGACAGCTCATTTTTCGTATTTAATTTTGACAGCCGGTACATTTTACAATAGAGTGCCGAGCTTAAGTGGCAATCTTGAGGTATCTTTGCTAATAGTATGAAAAGGAAGGAATTCAAATGCTTTGGCTCAACAGACAATTCCAGTTCATAAAAATCATAAAGATAGTTGTGCTATTGATAATGTGTGCTACTCTGGCCGGCTGCTCTATTTTGACCGGCCCGCGGGTATGGCACCAGGCGGGGCCTGATGTTCCCGAACTGTCGGTATTCGACAAGACCATGAAGGACTTCATGGAATCGAATAAGGTCTCGGCGGGCTCGCTGGCAATAACGTATCAGGGCCGGCTCGTTTTTGCACGAGGTTACACATGGTCAAAAGCGGACTCGCCGGCGACGGAACCCACATCGTTCTTCCGGATAGCGAGCCTTTCCAAGCCGATCACGTCCGCCGGGATATTTAAATTGATCGAGGACAAGCAACTGAGCCTGGATGATAGAGTTATAGATATCCTGCCGTTCGGAACACCTGAGGGACAAACTCCCGATCCCAATCTGGGGAAGGTGACAATTCTGCATCTGCTTGAGCATCTCGGCGGCTGGGACCGTAATAAGGCATTCGATCCGATGTTCGCGGACAGAAAAATAAGCAAGGCACTTGGCTCTCCGCTGCCGATAACTCAGGCCGATATTATAACATTCATGAACGGCCGGCCGCTCCAGTACGAGCCCGGCACAAAAATCGCTTACAGCAATTACGGATATTGCCTGCTGGGCCGCGTGATAGAGCAGAAAACCGGCCTGAGCTACGAGGACTACATCAAAAGGTTTGTGTTGTTGCCGCTTGGAATCACGAGGATGCAAATCGGGCACTCTAACCTTGAGGACCGCGCGCCGGGAGAAGTGACGTATGAGTCGAAGCGGGAGTCCGTTTACGGCGCATTCAACCTGGAGAATATGGATTCGCACGGGGGATGGATTGCTTCGGCGCCGGAGCTGGCGCGATTTGCCGCATCATTCGACAAGCCGGGTGACAGCCCCATCCTTTCGGCGGCGTCTATCGAAACGATTTTCTCGCTCCCGGCGACGATTGCCCGCGAGGAGTATAAGCCCGGCGAGTACTATTATGCCTGCGGCTGGGAGGTCAGAGATTACGGCAACGGACGCCGGAATACATGGCACACCGGCAGCCTGCCCGGATGCTATACCTTCATGGCAAGATGGTCGAACGGCGTCAACTGCGTCGTCCTGTTCAATAAAAGGGGGGACGGCTTCGATAAGATTGATCCTCAGCTTTGGAACGCTGTCAAGTCCGTATCCAACTGGCCGGACCATAACCTTTTCGGGGAGATGTTATAAAAGCGAGATAAATAATGTCGGTCTCTTGTTGTCGAGGGATACCAGCAGAATTCCTGAGAACAGGGCGGTAAATCTGTTCGTATTGACAGGATAATTCCACAAAGCTAAGATTTAGCAATTTGTGGAATAGATAGTTCAGAATCAGTGTATTATCCGGGCATAGTTCTCTAATGAAAAAATCGATCATAAGCAGGTATGAGACAACAACGAATAATGAGGTTATTATCGACGCTTCCGTCCGGTCGGTGGAAGACTTGTACAACAACTTCGACCGTACCGCGGATTATTCGAAGAAAGATCTCGACCAGGAATTCGTCGACTACTTGACGGACTGCGTGCGGGAAATCGGCAAACGCGCTTTTGTTATCCGGATTTCGCTTTCGACAATGCCGGATAATGCGATTATGGATCGTGTCCGCAGGAGCGTTCGAACGTACTTTCTGTACCTCCAGGAGACAGAAAGACGTCAACTCAGGGCGATGTTCAGGCGTTCACTTGTGCTCTTTGTGATTGGCCTGGCTCTGTTGGTGCCGGCCATCGCAGCGACCCGGCGATTCTCGTCGAGTGAAGGTGTTCTTGCCGAGGTTTTCGCACAGGGCCTGACCGTTGCAGCGTGGGTCTCACTTTGGGAGGCCATTGCCAATCTGTTTATCGAGTGGTATCCGCACCGGCAAGATATCAAGCAGTACGGCCATGTCACCAACGCTCCCGTCATATTCCGTCGACCCCCTGAGGACCAAAGGGGAGCCGAAAATGCCGCCGCACCAAAGTCCTGAAAGCAGAGATTCGGACGTCAACCTACGACAAAGCATCGGACATTTTATGCTGTAAGTGCTTTTCTGGAAAAGAATAAAAGCGGCAGGAAAAAGGGGCTTGCCCGGCAGGTGTCCTTTGAGTACCATATCAACTTAAATCTAATTAATTACGTGCCGATTAGTCGAAAAGCGGCTATGGCTCGAAGTTACATGAAGGAGTATGAACATGAATAGAGAAAGAATCACACGTCGCGAGTTCCTCAAGGGCACGGTTGCTTTGGCCGGCACCGTTTTGTTGTCATCCTGCAGCACCGGCCCGCTCGCCAAACGCACGCCAACCGCTGTGGACCAGGTCACGTTAGGCAAGACTGGATTGAAGCTGAGCCGGCTCGGCATTGGGACCGGCAGTAAAGGCGGCAGCATCCAGCGAGCGCTGGGAGCCGACGGCTTCAACCGGCTGATACACTACGCGTACGACCAGGGAATTACGTACATCGACACGGCCGAAAGCTATAGGACCCACACGATGGTTCGTGAGGCGATCAAGGACCTGCCGCGAGAGAAGCTGTTCATCCAGTCAAAGATGCCAGGCGTGCCCGAAAAGCCGCTGGAGGTACTCGACCGTTATCGCAAGGAACTTGGCGTCGATTACATCGACAGCCTGTTGACCCACTGTGGCGTTACGTCTAACTGGGACGATGAACGCCGGAGAGTGCTGGACGCCCTCGAAGAGGCCAAGGACAAGAAAATCATCCTCGCCCACGGTATTTCGTGTCACTCGCTGCCCGCCCTGACCAGAGCGGCCGAGCTCGACTGGGTGGACGTCAACCTCGTGCGGATCAATCCGCAGGGCGCTCACATGGACACGCCGGCCGAGACATGGAACGCCCCGAGCGACAACTCTCATCTGCCTCCCGTGCTGAAACAAATAAAGGTCATGCGGCAAAACAACCACGGTGTCATCGGCATGAAAATAATCGGCGACGGCGACTTCACCGACCCCGAGGATCGCGAAAAGTCCATCCGATTTACCATGCAGTCCGGCCTGACGGATGCGGTCGTAATTGGCTTTAAGAGTCCCGCGGAAATCGACGAAGCCATCAAACGCATCAATAGCGCTTTTGCCGAGACTGCGTGAAAGCGGCATCAAGAGTTCGCTCCCTCTCCTTCACCCTGAGCGTAGACGAAGGGTGAGCGGTATCGAAAGGTCGGCGAAACAAGCATCAAAGCTGAGGATGAAGGATGAACAGAGCTTGGGTATACATTTTAAAGTGTAGGGATTCAAGCTATTACACCGGCAAGACGCAAGACCTGGAGCTAAGAATCGCCCAGCATCAGAACGGGACATATAAAGGATACACATCCAGACGGCTTCCGGTTGAATTAGTCTTTGTTGAAGGATTTGCGACGTACAATGACGCCATTAAGGCGGAACGCCAAATTAAAGGTTGGTCTCACGCAAAAAAGGAGGCGTTAATACGGGGTGACTTTGAATTACTGCACGCTCTATCTTCATGCCGGAATGAGTCACATTACAAGAATATAGAAAATACGTAGGATACACGATGCCTCGTCTTCGCTCGGCATGAAGAAACCCTTCACCCTGAGCGTAGACGAAGGGTGGTCGAAGAAGTTTCATTTTGCGTTTTGAAACTTTTCGAATAGAATCCGCTCATGCTTTACCTTTGGCTCATCTTACTGATACTGCTTAATATCATCTGGCTTATGCTGGTCCTCTTCGGCCTGCCGGGCAACTGGTTGATTGTGATATCGACGTGCCTGTTCGCCTGGTGGCGATGGGAAGACGGC
>CAYTNN010000105.1:0-4654 GCA_964439135.1 uncultured Pirellulales bacterium | reverse complement strand
AACAGATTTGTCGCGCCCATCATTCTTCCTGCAGGATCGCGCTTGACGAAGGCAACTAATATTTGTTATACTACATATCAGTAAACGTAAGCCAAATCCTGCCGGTTTAATCCTACCGGGGGTGTGAGGCGACCGGAAGGCGGGAAAGTATCCTGTTGCTGTAAATTTGGAACGGAGGTCGAAAATGACGCGGGCAAGAATTTCACTATCGATGCAGGCAGTTTCTTTGCTGATTGCAGTTTGCCTCGCCGGCTTTCCTGCGGAAGCTCGACATGGCGGCGGTACGGAAACGCCGGAAGATACGGTCTATTTTGCTGACCCCATATTGAAAGCCCTCGTCGAAGCGCAATTGGGCGTGACGGATCCCACTGTTGCCGACATGGTGTTTTTGAAAGAGCTCAGCGCCGCCGGAAGGGGCATAACCGATCTTACCGGCCTGGAATACGCGACGAATCTGGCCAGCCTGAATCTCGGCGAATTTTTTTATTACTGGAACTGGCCGCCGGAGCTGCGCACGAATCAAATCCAGGACATCTCGCCGTTATCAGGCCTGACACGGTTGAAGTCGCTGGACCTCAGCAACAATCAAATTACCGATATCTCCGCTTTATCCGGCCTGACCGCACTCGAGACTCTGACTCTCTACGTTAATCAGATCACAGATATCTCCGCCTTGTCCGGCCTGTCGAACCTGACGTCGCTGGACCTGGAGCACAATCAGATTACAGACCTCACGCCTTTATCCGGGCTGACCAACATTAAGTCGCTGGAGCTCAGCAGCAACCCGATTGCGGATACATCGGCGTTGTCCACGCTGACCGGCCTCGAATCGCTGACACTCAGCCGGACCGGTCTGACGACGATTCCCGCCCTGACGGACCTGCCGAATCTCGCATTCCTCGATCTCGTCGGCAACCAGATTACGGATATTTCCGGCCTGTCCGGCATGGCCGCCATCGAGACAGTGACTCTCTTCGGCAACCGGATCACGAGCATCCCCGCATTGTCGGGCGTGCCGAATCTCCAGGCCCTTGGTCTCGGCGTCAACCAGATAACGGACATTTCCGGCCTGTCCGGACTGACAAGTCTCACAATCGTGGACCTTACAAATAACCAGATTACAGCCATCGGCGCCCTGACCGATCTGCCGAACCTGTTTTACATGGACCTCCAGAACAATCAGATAACGGACATTTCCGGCCTCGCCGGGCTGCCGAATCTGATTTTCTTATTTCTCAACCGCAACCGGATAGAAAACCTCGACGCTTTGTCGGACTTATCCAAGCTGAGATTCATGGAGGTTGCCACGAATCAAATCACTGACATCTCCGGCCTGTCCGGCCTGACCAGTCTCGAAACCGTCGATCTAAGCTATAACCAGATCGAGGCAATTCCCGCGTTGACCGACCTGCCGAATCTAAGGTCTATAGATATCAAGAACAATCGAATCACGGACATCACCGGCCTGGCCGGGCTGACCGTTCTGGTGTCTCTCGATTTGGCAAACAATGACATCAATGACGTAACCGTCTTATCCGGCCTGACAAGTCTCAGGTCACTGAACCTCAGCAACAATCTTATCGAGGATATTTCCGTTTTGACATCGCATCAGAAACTGGATCTGCTGAACCTGTTATACAATCCGCTCGATGAGGATGCTTACGTTTACAACCTGCCGGCCATCGAAGCGAGCAATCCCGGCACAGAAATCTACTACGACCCGTGTCCCTGGGCATGCGAACGCCGGCCGTACGCCGGGGCCGGTGACATTACAAATACGCCGGTTCTCAGGTGGACCGCCGGGGCATGGGCCGCCGTGCACGATGTTTACTTCGGGCGGGACAAAGAACTGGTAGCCAATACGACGACGGCAGATACAGAGATATATCGCGGCCGGCAGGAACTGGACATGGTCATGTACGAGCCGGAGACTCTTGATTGGGGCACGACCTATTATTGGAGAATCGACGAGGTGAACTTTATCACCATCGAGGCCGAGGACGGCACCGAGGACGTAAATGAAATCGTATGGAAAGGCCAGACCTGGAGTTTCACGACCGCCGAGTTCATCGTAGGCGACGACTTCGAACTATACACTAACAATCGAGACGCCGGCCAGGCAGTCTTCCAGGAATGGATCGACGGATTGGGTTTCTCCAAGCCTGAGCCGAACAACCCTGGCAACGGAACCGGCTCGATTGTAGGGCATGACATCTGGACCCAGGGCACCCCGCACAAAACAATCGTCGAAACCGGCATCGTTCATGCCGGCCGGCAATCCATGCCCTTGTATTATAACAACACCGATGAGCCGTACTATTCGCAGACTTATCGAACGTGGCCGGCTCCCCAGGACTGGACCCTTAACGGCATGGACACTTTTGAATTATACTTTAGAGGTGCCTCGGACAACGGCCCTGGGCAGTTGTATCTGTCGATAGAGGACGATGCCGGCCTGATCGCACCCATTATTCATCCTGACCCCGATGCGGTGCTCGCAACCGAGTGGCGGCAGTGGAGCATCTCGCTGGCAGACTTAATCGCCGCCGGAGTGGATGTCACTGCAATCCGCACATTGAACATCGGCGTCGGCGACCTCGATAATCCACAGCCCGGCGGAATCGGCATAATTTACGTAGACGATATCCGGGTGATCCAATCGAAGCCGAATGGGAACTGATCCGAATAAATTGTCGGCAGGGCGGTCTTTCTAATCAGGATGTCAGGCCGTAGGGCTCGATCATTCGCCGGTGGGCTTTGAAATGAAACTGGCACTGCTCCGGCGGGGTGCCGAGGACCTCGATTTTGCCCAAGTCGCCCTGGCCCATACCGGCTTCGGCCATGCTCGTCAAGTACAAAATCTGGCTCGGATCGAATCCCATCAGTTTGGTGGCCAGAGAATCCATTGCCAGCGGATCGAGACTTGCCAGTGCGATTCTCGCATCGACGGGCGTTCCGCCGACCGGGCCGTTGCCTTCCATCGCCTCGAAGCCATCGATAACGCCTAAGTCGGGATAAATCTCCTGGGCCAGATGGAACATGTTATAATGCAGGACCGCCTCGCGAGAGAAATTGTTCGCCGTATGAGTCAGACCCTTATCATTGCCCTTGCTGTCGCAAAGCGGCGCTCCGAGCAGGACATTTTTCAGGGACAGCGTGGTCACGGCCCGATCATGCGTTTTCATCTTAGCGGCGGAGATAATGTACATATCCGGGTCGAGGAAAGTCGAAATTATCCGAATCGGAGCAGGGCGATTGCCCCCGCCGATTACGTAACGGTATTGCCACGGCTGGAGATTCAGGTCGACCAGTTTAGCGTCATATTCTTTTTCGAGCGCCAAATATCCGTAATTCCTGAATCCTTCGAACGTACCCCCTCGGGATGGCGTGGATTCCCCGACAAGAATCTGATTTTTGTAGTGGGGCTTTAGAAAATCCAGAATTCCGCGTATCGCATCCACGTGAGTAGCTGCGAGCTGGTGATTAGTGCTAACGAAATTCGGCTTGACAAGGATTTTTTTATTACCGATCGAAGCGAGAACTTCGTCCTCGATATTTTTGAGCGCCTGATAAACGATGTCCCGGCAGTCGTTGCCCCTGACGAGAGAAACCTTCGCCGGCCTGGCTATCTTCTTATACAGTTGACCTTCGCCCACAAGCGGACTTCCGGCGGCTGCACGGGCGATAGCGGGACCAAAGGATTTGCCCCCCAGCGTAAGGCCCAAAGCCCCCAATCCGAAACCTCTAAGAATATCGCGCCTATTCAGATGATTATTCACTCTTGCCATGCACAGTTCCTTTCATAATCCAGGTAGCATCTTTAAGAACATTATACCCGCAGACAGGTGGAAATGTCGAGACAATTGTGGACACAAGATCGACGAACACTGTCATCGCACATCGTACTTGTTAAGCATCATAAACGTTAGTGCGAAAAACAGCACTGCAAAAAGGCCAAGCAGGACTATATCGAGGCGGCCGGCTTGCAGGGCTTGCGCTAAATTTGGATAGGTGTACGTCATCTCCGGAACCGGAGCATCCCCCGGATCAAATCCGTTGGGGTACTCGTATCTTCCACCACCACCCCTTAGGCGCTTGACAACGATCTTGTCATACACGGCTTGTTTGACCTGGTCCTGATATCTCTGTGCATTCTGTGTAAAATTGTCCGGCTCGGTTACACCCGTGCCCGATAGCTCCGAGACAATGTAAGTATAGCTGCTAACCGGGGAAATCCTGGACAAATTCATCGCGATAGAGGATCGCACGTTTGTTCTGCGGCTGTAGTCCTGCTCAAGCCGCCGAAGCGCTGCCGCGAGGCGCTTTTGATACCGCTCGGCAATAGGTGCAAACTCCTGCTCATACATAGCATTGGCTTTCAGACCCAGCTCAGTCCGGGGATGGCTCGTATTCATATCGCTTTCCGGAGCTCCAAATTCTTCAAAGCACTTTTCTCTGAGCTCCTCCATCTCCTCAACAAGCTCATAATCGATGTCATCTGCGATCAGTCTCTTATTGGTATCAAAAACATTCGCTCCTTCAACGGGATAAAGAACATCGGCAACCATTGGACTGACTTTGGGTATGCAGATAGCGAGTATCGCCCATACAAAAAAGGCCAGCACAATAGAGTCCATCGAATTTCTGGTAAACG
>CAYTNN010000104.1:0-15096 GCA_964439135.1 uncultured Pirellulales bacterium | reverse complement strand
CCGGATTGACCTGCAGTATTTGTTTGCGGGTGCCGCGATCCGATGTCAGTTCGAGGTCCCACTTGCCGATTAAGGCGGCGCCGTCACGCTGGCCCTCTACTGCTATATCGCCCATTTCGGACTTCATCGTGCCCGTCAGCTTATGTCCCTTGACCGCTGCCTCGAAACTCGAATCCCACTGACGGTCCTGAAATTTGCTTGTTCGCTTGAATGTCAGCTTGCCCGCCTTGAACGTTACATCCGTAATCTCGTGCTGGCCCCATTGGCTTTGCCAGTCAGCACTGAGCTTATTTTTATCGTCGGCCTTGATGACAAGTGTTGCGCTGACATCCCTCTCGCCCACTTTGAATGTGACTTGCCAGGTACCCGCCGCCATCGGCATCCGCCTGAGGCGTTTGCCTTCGACTTTGGATTCTCCCCGGTCACTCGACATGATCCCAGAGAGTTTTCCGCGTTCGATTGTTCCGGTAAAAGTTCTGCGGAATTCGTTGTCTCCAAATCGATTTACCTGTACGAAACTGAGCTGCGATCCTTCATATTTGACGTCTGTAAGCTCGCTAACCGAAAAACCAATCGACTGGCCGGTGAGCTTGCCCTGGTTGTCCATGGAAAACGACAGAATCGATTCGATTTGCCGGCCGTCGAAATCCATAGTAATCTGCCAGTCTCCCGAAATTCCTTTCCGGGCCGTACCGGCGGTTGCGGGTGCCGAGAGCGCAACGATAACTATAAGCGCCAGAAACCCGACTGTCTTGTGAAATGCTAACTGCTTCATTAGTTATACCTCCTAATAGAAAGATTATTTAGACCGTCATCTTGTATTAATTTGCCATGATATTGTCAATTAAAATTTTGCTGCAATCCGGCGACGGGCCGTCAAATGTCCAGGCGATATTCTCAGTTTTGCTCCATGTCGCCGGAAGGTTTTTCTCACCGCTTGAACCGTTAAGATACGGTCCTCGCCAATGTGGCCAATCGCCCGCCGAAGACTGCCCGGCAGGCAGTAAAACCGCAGTTAAGAATATAAGTAATGCTTCTTTTTTGGCCGTTATTTTACCTTTCTCAGCATTACGAAGTGGAAGTTGCTATCGATCTGCGTTTACCGTCGTGTAATGGATGACCACAGCGCCGGGCTTGGCGGGGATATCGACGGGTAGTCCTTTTTGGAGCAGTTGGCGGCCGGGGATCGTTAGTGGTTTGTCTTTGTCGAAGTCTGTGACGCGATACTGCAAGGCGGGATCCAGGCCGCCGAGGCGCAGGGTCCTGGTGGTTTCGTTGCTCTTGTGTCGGCGAAAAGCCTGGACGACGCCCTCATTGCGGTCGGGACGGTGGAACTGCCAGGCGATCCAGTCTTCCTCCCTGAGGCTATAGGGCAGGATGGGGTAGAAATCACCATAGCAGCATTCAATGATTTTGCGCCATTGGTCAGCGAGTCTGCGCAGGCGTGCGTAGTCCAGGTCGGTTCGGCGCATATCATAGCCGAACACCATGCCGAGTGCGTGTCCGCTGCGAATGGCGTATGGGTCGGCGGTGTTCGTGGGGACGGTGTTTGAGCCGTAGTAGGGGATCCAGTGAAACAGGCTGTGGTGAAATGCCTGCTTGACGACGAGATCTGCATAATTGTAATCGGTCGGGTGGAGGGGGACAGCACGTCGCATTGTCTCGAGGTCATTGCGGCGTCCTCCGGAGGCGCAACTGTCAATGATCAGTTGTGGATGGCGCTTCCTGAGCTGGTCCCAATAGGCGAGGTATCCCTGTACATTGAAGTTTTCCGTAATGCCCCGGCGGTCGGGTGCGTCGTTTCCGCGCCAGAAGCCGAGGGGGCTCATGTTGAAATCCTGGCGGTAGAAGTGAATGGCCTGAGTTTTGAGCTGGCCGTCGACGTGGTTTACGAGCCAGTTCCATGCGTCCGGATTGCCGAGGTTGAGCAGTGGGCCGATGCGCCATTCGGGGTGGTTGCGGCTGAGCCAGCCGCCTCCGACACGTTCAGGCTCGAACCAGACGAGGGTCCTGATGTTTTTGGCCAGAGCATGGTCGGAAATGGCTCTGAGTCCGTTTGGAAAGCGGGTGGTGTCGGGTTCCCAGGTTCCGGTGTTTGGCCAGTGACCGTCGCAGGGATACCAGCCGGCATCCATCCACCAGAAATTGATGCCAATCTTTTCTTCGACATAGCGGTCGATGAAGTACTTCTGGTTTTCTTCGTTGGCGTTGATCATTTCGTTGAACTGGCCGGAGGTGTTGCCGAAGAGTATGGGCGGGGGGAGCTTGCCGTCGGCGGTGCGTGGTACATTGTGGGCCCACATCCATCGGCGCCAGAGGTTTTGTGCTCGGACGGTGTCCTCGCCCTTCCAGAACAGGATTGCGATGAGCGGAGTTCGGATTTGTTCGCCGGGCCTTAGTGAGAGGTTTACCAGTTCCTGTCCGGCTGCGATTCGCAGTTTTCGGTCGTTGTCAGTTGTGAATGATGATGCCCACTGGCCGGGCCAGCCGACGGCCAGGAGGATTCCGCCTCCGGGCATCTGGATTTTGTAATATGGGAAGGCCTGGTTTGTTGCGCGGCCGTCGGCCGGGGCGAAGCGTCGGTTGGTTTTTGGCGGGAGCGTCTCGGTCAGCGGCTGGTATAGAACGGGCGAACAGGTATCTCCTCGCCATGCGTGGAGGACGAACTGTCCTGTGGCGGTGCGTTCGAGCGAGGTGTCCAGGGCCTGGATATTGCGGAGTATGGGTGTATCGGTTGATCCGGTGTTCTTGAAATACAAGGTCCATTCGATGGCGGGGAAATCGGCATAATCGACAGCGACACAGCGAATATCGAGGTTGCCGTTCGGCTGCTTCCAGGTGCGGGTGTAGCGGGTGCGGTTTGCGTCAAGGCGGGTCGTTTCCAGTCGGCCGGGCCAGGTGCGAAGGATAGCGTCCGAGGCAACGCCGTCATACAAGAATGCGAATGGAAGGGTGCTGGAACGGGCAATCGGTGAGAGTTCTCCTTCGTAGCGTTTGTCTCGAATTTCCATGTCGCCCAGCCACAACCGGCGTCCATCTTCAAGGACAACACCGGCATCGGCCCAGTCTGACTGGTCCCAGCCAATGCCGTCGCCGGCATCTCCAATTTCAAGGGTGAAGGAGGTGGTGCCCTTGAGGTCCACATCAACCGGGCATGACGGCGTGTTTACGGTCATGATGTCGGACTTGAAGGCAAGCTGGTCGTTAACGGTAACCGAGAAGATGACGCTGCCGCGTCCTCGGAGGGTGTCATCGTTATGGTCCAGGCCGACCTGTGCGGTGAAGCGTCTGCCGGGCCCGGGCAGGGTGACGACGATCTTGCTGACGGCGTGGCAGTAGAGTCCACGAGAGTAGGTTTTGCCTGCTATTTTCAAGGGGTGGTCACCACGTTTGTTCGGGATGACAGGGTCGTTGTTGGCATAAACATCCAGGCCGGCTTCAGGTGTTGCGGGGATTATGGATGGTTGGTAATCCGAATCGGTGAATGCCGGTTCGAGGAGATGGGTCTTGACCCACTGGTCCTTTGATCGCATCTCTTCGGGAGTGACGATGGTCTGAGCGGCGGCGTGGGCCTGTGATACGGCTGCGAGCATCGACAGGAAGATGGTGACGTGTCTCATTTTTGCCCCGTTCCTTTCTTTAATTGGCGCCGAAATAACCGGTTTATGTCATCTCGTGGCAGAATTCAAAGTTTTCAATGCCTCGACAAACAATTTAGATGCGTTTGCACTGAGTAATTGTGGTGACTACGTTTTTTTAGGGCTAAACACTGATATCAGCTTCCGCCCAGAAGGTCCGCCTTGAGCGCTTTTATCGCAGTCTCACAATGGTATGAGAAGTTGTCGCGTGCTTCGGTTATGACCGAGCCGACAATCGCTCCGGTTGCGCTGTCTACGATCCGGATGCGCAGTTTCTTTATGCCGATACCGTCAATCCCGTCATCATACGTGCACATAATCAGGGCTTCGACACCGAAAAGCTCCATTATTTTGGCGCGCATTTTCTCGTTCAGTCTTCCCTGCCGCAAATCCTGCTCATCGATGATCTCCTGCAGCCGTTTCCTTTCGACAAAGATAATAATCTGCCCGGGAAAAGCCTTGGTGTAGGAGGCCATGAATATTTGTTCCTGTTCGGGGGTCAGGCCGACGACTGCCAGCCGGCCATGGTTTATAAGCTCGGGCCTGGTAAATAACGCTTCTGTCTTCCGACTAGCGCATCCTGCTGAAATGGCCAGGCCCGCTACCACAAGAAACGCGGAAATACTGCAAAGAGATCTGGTTCGTATTTTCATTGTGTCACTCCCTAACAGTCTTTGAGAACAATTATTCGTGCAGGCAAAGCGGGTATCACGCCGGGTTTTTGCTTTCTGCCAATGGCGAATATTCTGTTCTTGTGCCAGCATAACTTCTTATCTCCATACAAAAAGCCATCTTCGAATATTTTACAAAGAATATACCATCATGAGCACTCTGGCAAGTATCATTTCGAATCTCATATTGCGTTTCCGGATAAAAATACCTCTGCTTGAAGGAGGAGAAAAAGAAGCAGAGGCTTGTATAAGATGCAGAGAGTTAATTTTCGTTATTATTACGCTTGACCGGCGGGGTGGCAATTGTGTTGATTCGGTATATTGATGATAAAGCAAGATAACTTTTAAGGAGTAATTGCTTTTCGGCTGATTCTTCCTTTTTTAACCAGTTTGTTCATTTTTCTTTCGATTTGCCCGACACTCTTGTCGAGAAGCCGGGCAATTTCGTTTGGATTGGTAATCTTCTTCTCAAACAATGAGGTGACTCTCTGATTTAGCAATGTGCCGTTTATGATTGCTATTACTATTACGCCTATAGCCAGTCCGGTCAGAGCACCATGTTTTGCGAATATGTAGGGAGCCTCCCTCCAAAATGAAAGTTGGCTTAAATCGTCAAGATATGCCGGCTCAAAATGCTTCACGTAAGAGTGACCGGCGCACAGGCCGATAAGCCAGCCAAGAGCGAAGCCTATGTGCATTCCAAAAATATATTCGACTGCCGGTTTGACGAGAAACAACAGCTTGTCCAGCAATCTTTCTATCAGAGCATTAATCCAGAATACACACGGGGAATTATCTGTTTTACATTCTCTTGTTGAATTGATTGATTTAACACAGCTTTCCATGACTTTTACCATGTAGAGGCAGATTTGTTCGTTTGCATCTTTAAACAATTATTGTGTAACAATTCTATGGTTTAATCCGGACGCCCTCGAAGAAATGAGAAGCATCCGTTGTTTTCGGCTTTACCTGAAACTGGCCGTTCTTTAACAATTGAGAGATCTCATCGTAATCAATTCTTCGCAGCGTTAAATCTTGCTCTGTCTGCTCAATTTCGAGAAACTCATCCGGTATAAGATGAAAAGCATAGGTATATGGCTCATTCGGATTTAACTCGGATTTATCGGAAAACACTGCCAGGAATTTCCTGTCGTTAAGCCGAACAAGATTTGTAAATGATTGATTTTCCGTGCCGTCTTCCTCAACGAATATTAGATCATAGGCTTTCTCCCCTGATTTTTTGGAATCCAGTATTTCACCGTTCTTTCCCTCCCATTGTCCGACGATGTTTGAGTCAAAGACCAGGTCACTATCGGTGTATAGCGGTTCTAAACGTGTCATATTACTTGCATCGTTAGCATCGCCGAATATAGTCTTAACGTTCGCGACCACAAATTCCTGAAGTTGTTCGGTTGTTGCGGTTAGTACAATGCGTTCGTCTACGACTTCGTGTTTTAGTGCATCCGGATTATCTTCCAACATGTCCTCAACTTCATCATAATCTATTATACGTAACTGCAGGTTTGGATCGATTCGGTCAACTTTCATGAATGTATGTACTGCCAGGAGGTGCAATTTATAGAAATCATCCAGGTCGTTTATTTGCTCGCTATCGGGATAGAGATCAAGAAACATCATGTCTTTGATTTTAACCAGATGTGCCTCGAAGCGGCCGCATTCTTTTTCCATATCATATATTCTTAATTCATATTCCTTCTCTCCGGCTTTTCGAAATTGCCATATATCGTCTTCATCTGCCCTCCACTTACCTATAAGCCCTTCTTCGAAAACAAGGGTTTCATCAGTGTAAAGTTGATGAAGAGACGGCAGGCAACCACTCAATAGTAAAACAAGCAAATACAATACAGTTTTCTTCGTTTTCATCTTGAGTACCTTTCCAATTTTTGTGTTATCTGTTACCAGGTTGTATTGGTGCTTTCCGGACAACATCTTTCTGAAAAAATCATAAATATCGATATTTTATGAGGGAAACATGGCCGGGATAGTGATATGGTCGGTAATGATATACCGGATGGTTGTGAGCCTAAGTTATTTAAGAAACTTTATTTACCGCGTTTGAGCAGCCTGTTGGCTCTCCAGAGGGGGACACGCCATGAGACGAGCATCCAGAT
Organism: uncultured Pirellulales bacterium; assembly: GCA_964439135.1. GTDB lineage: Bacteria > Planctomycetota > Phycisphaerae > Sedimentisphaerales > Anaerobacaceae > JAFGPJ01. The sequence continues at coordinate 8,655 of CAYTNN010000104.1, read as the reverse complement.
TATGCCTGTTATAATAAGCGAAACCGGCCAAGCGAAGAAATTCTTCAGGTATTCGACGGTGAACCGCTGTACCGCTGTGGCGATACCTGCGAGCCCTGAAAAGAAGAACGATTTCATTTGCCTTGCGACGCTGCCGAAGACAAAACCTATCGACGCTATTGGTAATAGTATACGGTAGACAAGTGTGTGACTCTCGGAAATATTCAACTCATCCGAATCGAGTATTCTCAAGGTGCCAAGGATGTGTACGGGGCCAAGCCAATTGAGAATCGATGCCAAAGTACGCTGAAGCCGGGTTCCCAGCGACCTGCACACTCCTGCAAGTCCAAGATATATCAGCCCGTTGAATATGAAGCTGAGAAGCCTGGATTCGTCCTCTTCGAGAAATTTTGGTTCCCATCGCAGCAGCCAGCCGAACATTGTCGCTTTAGAGACGGCAATAATAGACAGGCAAATTACAATCAATGCAAGGCCCGCCATGCAAAGGGGCCACGCGAAGTGGATGAACTTGTGCCGGTCTAATATCACGCCCAGCACAAAAAAGCCGATACCGGGAAACAGATACCTGCCGGCTACGATTTCAGGTGCCCAGGATTCGAATTCATCGATTGGCCCTATCATTCCGGCGATTATGTAGCAGCTCGTAAGCCAGGCAAGAAATGATATTATGCCGAAAAGCACGAAAATTGATGACCGGGTAAGTCGCAGGAAGAAAAGTGAAAACGCAAACCAGCACCATGATGAATAATACAATTGGGCATTACCGATAATCACGTATGATTCCTCTTGCCTCAGGAATCCCTCTATTGATTCTATCCCCCAATGGTAATTGGCGGGGGACAACAAGTCCCACTGCGCCAGTGTCAGCAAGAACGTAATAGGCACTAAAAGATTCGCAGTCGATAGAAATCCGACAGCCAGCCTGCTTTCGCTTCTGTTCCACATAGCGGAACCAAGTATGATCATCAGAGTAGTCGCGGCTACTGCGGGTAACGGCCTCCAGAACGCGGGGATATTCTCCCATGTCTTGTAGAAGAGCACAAAACTGCCTAAGACAACAATCCAGCCGCCTAAATATAAGCAGACCTGAGAGAAAGACAGCTTTCTCGCTTCTATAATTGACAGGTCGGGCGGGGATATAACGCGTTCATAGATATTCTCCAGCCGGTCGAATTCTTTTTCTGTCAGCAGCTCGTTATCGCGCCAGACCTTGAGTTTTTGACGATGATAAAATACTTCCTGTTGAATCTTGTCCGACAGGAAAGACGGCCTGGACCACACTTTCTCGCCTCGAAGGTATCGGTTAATATCTTCCGCTAAATCCCGCGCGGTCGAATACCTGTTTTGGGGATCTTTTTCCAAAGCCTTGAGGCATATATTTTGCAGGGATATCGGAACTTTCTGCCGTATGGCACTTGGCAGTTCGGGATGTTTCGTTTTGATAGCTTCGAACAATTTCTTAGGATCGGTCTGCGGAAAGGGTAATGTGTCTGTGAGCAACTCGTAAAGCAGAATGCCTAATGCGAAAACATCGGTCGAAGGGAAGATTCGTATAGGTTTGGTAACCTGTTCAGGTGCTGTGTATGTCGGTGTGCCGCGGTAAACGTCTTGCTTAACGCCGGACAAATATTGTGTTTCAAGTGCTATTCCAAAGTCCAGGACCTTTGGTTTATGGTCCGAGCTGACAAGAATGTTTGAGGGTTTAATATCCCTGTGTATAATTCCGCGTGCGTGTGCTGCAGAGACGGCATTCAATACGTTCAAATAAATGTTCAATCTTTGCTCTAACGGCAGGTCCTTCCAGGCATCCGTCAGGGGCAGGCCATCCACCCATTCCATAACGATAAACCGCTGTTCTTCGATTTCACCTATTTCGTAAACCTGGGCTACACTGGGATGGTTAAGCTGGCTCATCAGACGAGCTTCATGCCATCGCTTTGAGATCGTGTCGTCCGTGGAGATTTTTTTTCGAAGGAACTTTACGGCAACCAGGCGATCCAAAACCGTATCAGCTACCTGAAAGACATGCCCTGCGGCACCTTCGCCAATTTTCCTGATTACACGATACCGCTGACCTAAAAGCGTTTGTGCCTGATCGACTGTGGATATTTCCTTTTTGCTGAACTCAAAAGGCTCTGAGCTTGTACTTTCAAAAGTGCGTAATTCGACAAGGAGTTTTTCATTCTCCCGGGCTTCGGCAACAATAGTTTGACAAGCCTGGCAAGCCTGTAAATGAGCTTCGAACTCAGCAAGAATCTGTGGCGCTAACTGGCCCTGGATATAGTGTTCAATGACCTCTTGCCGCGGACATTTCATCTGATTATCGTTTTGATGTATCATTCAAACCGTTGCCTTAATTCCCGTAATCGAGACAGAACGCGACTCTTGGCTATGTACACCGCATTTGGGGACATATCAAACCTCTGGCAGACTTCCTTAACAGTAAATTGATCTATAGCATAATGCCTGAAGGCTCCGAATACTTTCGCATCAAATTCCCGGCGAACCTGCTCCAGGCACCTTTTCATGACCATTTGCTGCCATTCCAACTCCCAGGTCCGGCCGAGGGTCCGGTCGTCCTGCACCATGTCCCAAAACGATGTACCGGTTGCCTTGTCCGCAATTAGTTGCTCTAATGGTTGCCGACCCCTCAAGTTGAGTATTACCCGTTTGGCTATCCCGAAAAGCCAATTGCTCAGCCGCCCTTTACCGGGATCGTACTTACCAGCTCTGAAAGCCTTGAAAAATGTTGCCATTGTCTCCTGGGCGGCATCTTCCGCCTCAACACTCGACAGACCGAGTTTCCTGGCAAATCGGATTATGACAGGCTGGAAGTGACTGCAGAATTCAGTCCATGCCGATTCATCGTGCGCTGTCTTGAGTTCATCCAGAAGCTGCGTAGTAGTTACCCATTGAGTCACTTTCGAACTCCTATGCCGTTTATTCCCGGCAAAGAGCATAGTCTGATGAATGAAGTCATGCAATCATATTTCTGTAAAAATCACATTTTGTCAGAAAGATTCCATCTGCAGACTCTCAATACTAAATAGTCCTGATAGTTATGCGTTTGCGGTTCTCCGGAAGATATCCGAAACATCTGTTAAGCAGGCAATAGATGAGCAATATGGTTTCGATTATGCGTTATATCAGAGGATTTCAAATGAAAAGAAGTATCGGTTTATCAATAACTTTCGTCTTGGCAATGGCTGTTCTGGTGGCTGCCCGACAGAATACTGAACCATTATCTGGCCCAGTCAAAATCCAGGAGGATGTAAACGCGGTTGTCTGCAACAATAGAGATGAAAAATTCACTATTGAGGGTGCAAAAGAACCGGCCCGCTTACCGGCCGGGCGATACTACGTTGAGAGCTGGACTCTTGAACGCATCGATAAAAACGGAGCCGTCTGGAAGCTCAAAACAAAAGACATCGCCAATAAGAAAACCTTCGATGTAGCTCAGGATGCGGAGGTTAAGCTGCCGATAGGTGAGCCGATCATTTCTACCCTGATAGTGAGAAAGGAAGATGCGGAATTCTACTTCCGGCACTACTTCAAAGGCCAACTGGGAGAAGAAATTGAGCTTACCCAAAATCAGTCCAGGGCGGACCCGCCGAAACTGTTGATTGAAAATGAAGATAGTTCGTATCAACAGACGTTCACCTTCAAATATGGGTGAGGCGGTTCGTGTTCGCTCTCGTGGCGAGAGCCGGAAAATGTAAAGGGACCGTTCACCGTGACGGCACAAATCGCAAGTCCCTTTAAAGTTGAAAATAAATTATACGATCTCGACACTCTTGTAAATATAACTATTCGCGAGGAACGTATGGAAATGTTGATTAAGTGGGCACCAATCCTGGCTATTATTATTGTTCTGATGGCGGTAACATGGCTTGCAAGAAAAAGATGGCCCGTTATAACCGTTCTTCTTTATGCACTTTGGGTGACGGCTGTTTTCGCACCTGCCGTACTATTTATGGTATTCTGGCTTAGCGATTCGGATGTCCCGGATATTGAGGAAGTATACGATTCTATCCTAATACTTTATAGCGAGATTTGGCCATTCTGGATATTCTGTGCAATTATCATCGTAAGTCAGGTGCTGCTGTTGATAATCCCGGTCAAGATTGTAAAACAGAGACCAAAACCTCAAAGGGGCCTGTGGCTTACCGCCATAGCGGCAGGGGCCTTATTTGCCATAGTAGTGCTGGGTATTGTATGGTCGATTGCCGCGGCAATATTTGGAGATGATTCCATCGCTGGCATAGTCCCCTTGCTTGCCCTGATTTTTCTTCTGGTCAACTGGATAGTATGGTCCTGCATATTCCGGTCTTTTGCACGCAATGCCGACCCGCGCAGCTATATTCGCAGGCTGATGAAATGGCTGCTGCGCGGGACAATACTTGAGCTGCTTGTTGCCGTGCCCAGCCATATAATTGTCAGGCACAAGGACGTTTGTTGTGCTGGTGTTGTCACTGCGACGGGAATTGCCACGGGCCTTGCAGTTATGCTCATCTCTTTCGGCCCCGGCATTTATTTCTTATATGCCGAACGTATCGAAAGCAAAAAACCGGGAAGCAGAGATAATTCGAAACTCAAGGAATGCTCTGATTCAGGATCGAACTAATATCCACGGGAGTACTCGTATGCGGTGTGAATTGATAATGTCAAACAGAAGGTTCTTTGGAGGAATGAAAAATGAGAAGTCTTTTATCCAGTCTTGTATTTATGGTATTTTTCACTGTGCCGGTATTCGGTATGCCTTTAATTCAACAGGAAGACACCTGGGATTACTGCGTGCTTGATTTCAATATATATTATATCTTAACAAGCATTGAATATACCGATTTCGACTGGGAAAATGCCGACTGGATCGAAGGGCAGGCCGCATTCGGTTACGAAAGAGTGCCCGAGGGAGGGACAATTAACACATTAAGATCATGGACAACAAACATACTTTGACATGCAGTTGGAGGTTGTTCCGGAACCGGCCACGATTTGTCTTTTCGGTCTGGGTGCCGTTTTCATGCTGAGAAAAAGGCACTGACAGATCCAAATCCGAAATATTCAAACTTAACGAACACTGTTCCATATATGAGAACATTCAGCGTAACTGTCATGATAAGTTACATTCTATAGCCTCATCGGCTTTTGCCGCGAGAAATCTTTGAGTTGTTAGTTGTATTATCCTGAAATTTCCCTTGACGGCGGGGTAGCGGATTTAGTATATACTAAGGTAGGCGAAGCTTGTGGATTTTCGGCTTTCCGGCTTCGTCTTATTAGAAATCACGAACTTTGCCTTTGAGCTTGATTTCGGTTTTGTAGGAAGGAGGTAGCGTCGAATTGCTGAATTTTATCCTAAACAAACATAGATAGAATTGGTGAAGACGAGAATTACCATCGGTTGCTTTAGCGTGTAGCCAAAGCACCATTATCCCAACCTTTTTTTAAGGAGGACTTATTATGTATTGCAAATTGATTTGTTTGGTTTCTTTTATTTTTGTCTTTGGATTGTGCGGGTCGGTTGTCTTAGGCCAGGAAAACCAGATCGTAAACGCTGAATTTGACGATGGCTTAGCATCCTGGGGCATATATACCTATCTGAATACCACCGAAGGTTTCAATGTGGTAGTCTCGCAGGGCGGCGGTCTGTCCGGAGAAAACTCGGCATTAATCGATATTTACAACTCCTCGGTACTTACCAGCATAGGAATTGCCCAGGGAGGCCTGGTTGCCGAGCCCGGAAAAACATATCCTATCGGTTTTACCGCTAAAGCCGAGGAAGTCAGAGGATTGGTTGTATTGCTTCAGGGGAATATTAACAATGCGTCTTACCCGACTTTTCTGGACCAGACCGTGGAGTTGACACCGACGAAAACAGATTACGTCATTGATTACACCCATACCGGCGCGGCTATAGGCGCAGGTGAAAACGAAAGTCTTAATCTATACCTGATGATTAAGGGGCCTTCGTGGTCACCGTCCGGGGCAAGTCTTAATGGAAAGGTCTGGATCGATCGTGTACACTTCGGAGCCGATATCCCGCACCAGCCCGTTTACGCCGCTACGGGTCCCATACCGGAGGACGGCATCTTCCACGCGGATACGTGGATAACTCTTGGCTTCTCGCCCGGCGACTTTGCTGTTTCGCATGATGTTTATCTCGGCGACAATTTCGAAGATGTCAACGATGGAACAGGCGGGACATTCCAATTTAATCAGCCCGACACGTTTTTCGTAGCGGGCTTCCCCGGCTATCCTTACCCGGATGGCCTGGTTCCGGGAACGACTTACTATTGGCGGATAGATGAAGTAAATCAAGCCGATCCGGGCAGTCCCTGGAAAGGCCCTGTCTGGAGCTTCACGGTACCGCCTAAGAAAGCTTATGAACCCGAACCGGCCGATGGTGTGAAATTCGTACAGCCGGATACTAAACTTGGCTGGACCGCCGGTTACCTCTCAAAAATGCACTATATGTACTTCGGGGATAATTTCGCTGATGTCGAGGCCGGAACCGGTGATACTAATAAAGGAGTTGTAATTGGGACGAGTTTTAATCCGGGAGCGCTCGAACGAGAAAAAACTTACTATTGGCGTGTTGATGAATTCGATGGCGCGGTTACGCATACGGGTGATATTTGGAGTTTTACCGTTGCAGGCCAGACCGGCGGACTCAAGGCGGAATTCTTCAACAACGCGAGCCTTGCGGGTGAGCCGGCACTGACTCGTATAGATCCACAAATCGACTTCAGTTGGGGTAACGGCACTACCCGCGGCGTAAATTCTCCGGCGGAGAATATCAATGTGGATGAATTCTCGGCCCGCTGGAGCGGCGTGCTCGAAGTGGACGTGACGGACACGTATATATTCCGTATCAGTGCCAATAATGGTTTCAGACTGTGGCTGGATGACCAGCTCATCATTGATTACTGGGACAATCCCACCACAAGCAGTCTTGAGAGCGAACCAATCGAGCTTATCGGTGGCACAACCTGCAACATTAGAATGGAGTACTTCGAAGGCGCAGACACTGCGGTTGCCCGGTTGTACTGGCAAAACAGCGTTCGGCCCCGGCAGATCATTCCCCAGGCCGCACTGTCGCCGCCCGTTAAGGCCGGCAGACCGCGCCCGGCAAATGGTGCTGAGGATGCGAAAATGATGCCGGTACTCACCTGGCATCCGGGAGATTTTGCCGCCTCGCATGAGATATATTTCGGCACCGATAAAGATGCTCTCTTAAATGCCACCAAAGATTCACCCGAATACAAGGGCATACAGGCACTGGGTTCCGAGAGCTATGAGCCCGGCAAACTCGCCTGGGATACTGCGTACTACTGGCGCATCGACGAAGTCAATGCTCTCAATCCCGATAGTCCGTGGATTGGCAGTCTCTGGAGCTTTTCGACGGGTGATTTCATTGTCATTGATGACTTCGAAGACTACGATGCCGGTGATAACCAGATATGGTACTCATGGCACGATGGGCTCGGCTACGGCACGCCGGATACTTTACCTTATTTCGCCGGCAACGGGACCGGCTCGGCTGTTGGCGATGATACAGCGTGGTTCCCGCTTGAGGCTACGGTTATTCATGGAGGCATGTACTCCTTGCCGTTTTTCTATGACAACCATAAACAGGGCTATGCTAATTATTCAGAGATAGAAAAGGCATTGAGTTATCCGCGGGACTGGACCGAAGAATCGGTAGCGGAATTGTCGCTGTGGTTCTACGGCGATTTGACAAACATTCTTGAGCCGATGTATGTGGCAATTTCCAACAGCACGGGGCAGCCCGCTGTGGTTGTCCACGATAATATCCTTATTGCGGCGGTCGATGTGTGGACACAGTGGGTTATTCCTCTGCAGAGCTTTGCCGATCAGGGCGTGGATTTGACGGACGTCGATAAAATCATGATCGGCTTCGGGACCAAAGGTAATCTGACGATACCCGGCGGTTCGGGTCGTATGTTATTCGATGACATTCGTCTGTACCGGCCGGGAGAAGCTGCCGGCGAATAAACGTTGCTTTAACGGTAATAACGCCGGGATTAAAATTGATCCGGGGCCTGTACTGTTTGCTTTCAGTATGGGCCCCGGTTGTCTTTTTGTGAAACGATCTTAAAAAACAGTTTCGAATCCGTATAGTATAATCTTTGGCGGCGTATCCTCCCATTCGGTGGGGCGGGACTCCCTGCCGCCGGTAGTATAGTAAATATATTTAACGTTTCTGTCTTTAAGCTCATCGAGCATCGTCTGCGGGATTCCGGGTTCCAGTGCCGGTTCGAAAAGAAAATTCTTCGGACTAAGATGCGAGCCGCCGCCGAAACTCTGGGAATAGTAGCCGGTCAGAACGATTGGCTCGGTGGTCAGCCCCTGGATTGTAGTCCGTTCTATCTGGACCGAAGTGGGAGGTCCGCCCCAACCCCATCCCCAGTGGGCGTAGAATTGTATATTAATCAATACGCCGGTGTTCGGATCGTCTAACGAGCATACATCCAGAATATCCTGGTCGGTCGGCTCCCACGGTTCATAGAGAGCCGCTTCCTCGGTTGAAGTCGTGTTGACGTCGTCGATGAGCACGGGCCTTTCGTATTCTATTTCGAGGCCGATTCGCAGGTCGTCCGGCGTAACAATCGGGTCCCTCACGACGCTCTCGAA
>CAYTNN010000103.1:1552-15197 GCA_964439135.1 uncultured Pirellulales bacterium | reverse complement strand
CACGAGCTTCCTGAGAGAGAGGTAAAATAAGCACTCGTTCGGAGTCTGTCAAGCAGGAATTGCAATAATTAAAGCCTGACCCTTTTGCTCTACGTCACGATTAAAATCCCATAGCAGCAAACAGGAAGGCAGGCAATCATTATTTATATTTTAAGGGCTGGCCCCTATGCCTTCCCCTGTGAGATTCTGTTGTGTATCAGCGACCCGAAGGCAAAGACAATGGAGCTAAAAATGCTTTACATGCAGATCATTAATTGATCTCCACGAGCTTGGAAGCTAATCCACCAATAATCATAACCAAAAAACCACCACCATAGATTAATATTAAAGGAAGCCAGTCTCCGTATTTGATAATCGTAAACCAAGGACCGGCAGCGAGTGTGATGGGAAAAATTATTATGGCTATCATAAAAGCACAGAAGTTATGAAGGGAGCTTTCGAACCCAAAATCTTGAACGATTCGACCAATACCACCGAGACCAAAAATGAACACAAGAATAAACATTAAAACAAATAAGATCCTGCCTATAATATTCAAAACAATCTTCATTTTTTCTCTCCATCCAGAAGTTCATTCAATGCCCTTGACGCCTCTTTGTCCCATTTTGCCTGATTTGAAAAATCCTTGAACAAAGTAGCAAGCTCACCCGGCGATAATTTGCTGAACCGTCTTTTCGATCTCCACTTTTTAATAAACGATACTATTCCATAAATTACGGAAAAACAAACTAAAAGGGCCAAGGAAATTAGAAGCGGATAAAAACTATTTTCATCAATGGAAGAAATAATTCCCGGAAGTAAGAAAAACAAACAAAAGTAAATAATTAACAAATTATCGCGTTTCATCAATTTGCACCTAATACTTTCTTTATCATAACAGGCACAATTCGACTAATTAAGTTCTTCATAGTCTCGTACCCACGAATTTAGCGATATCGATGAGAACACCTGGGCCTCCATGCAACCATGTTGTAAATTCACTAAGCTCAATTATTACAGTCGTAACGATCAAATTTAATATCCTCCAGCTTTGAGCTTTGTTAGTATGTTTGCCGTTTTGTCTGGATCGTCAAGCCAATCATCCCATATTGTGCTTTTTGTGGCATAGGACAGAGACGCCCAATATGGAAGAAAAGCATCATCGGGAGTATTTAATAACGAACGGACAGCATCTAAGAGATCCTCTCCTTCCGAGGGATGGTTTCTAATCCATTCTTCGATAGCGCAAACCAACTTCATTGGCATCAAAAGAGTAAAATCTCTTAGCCACTCTTCGGTCGAGGCTACGAAGCTGAACTTTGTTTCTGATTCAGCCTCAGTCTTGTTAGATGGTTTTTGTGATATCGCATATTTATCCTGCAGAGACTTCAAGATCAACATCATAGATCCGGGATCTTGCCACAATCGTAAAATTATGCCCTTCTTTTCGTCCAAAGATATATCGGGCCAATATCCTTCAAGGAGAATATCAGGGGCCTTCTCAGGATTGCCTAATATGAATCCAATTCCGAGATATACAAAGTTGTCAGACGTTTTAGACGTGGGTCCGGAGTGTACATATGTGCTCTTTTCATTAGATAACCTTTTTATCTTAGCCTGCTCCCTATGCCACAAAAGATTGCAGAACCTCCAACTTGAAACATATTCGGCGCATTCTTTTTTCAAATTATAAATAGAGGATTCCCATAGAATGACAGCAATTAAGGTAGTGACTATTAAATAAGGAGGAAATTCAGAATCATATTTTATAGCTAAAATACATAGTAAAATGATGAATCCTATTCCAACAGCGCGAAACCAATTGTACTTTGTTAACAGAGGCTTGAATTCAAAATTGTCACACGGAGAGTAGTTCGGATTCTTGAAGTGAGACCAAACATCTTCAGGTATCCCATGCGGGTATACTTCACAAACGAGACCACGTTTCCTTAACAGACGATTACAATTCAAACACGTAGGCTTTATTTCGACATTCATTTTCCTGGTTCCTTTTTAGCATTACCGCACCTAAGACAAGCGGTGCTCACATGACCGAAAGAATTTAGCGATATCGATGAAAATGCCAAGGCCTCTGTGCGTCATAGTTGTTACCCGCTTACTAAAATGTAACACTTTCGATGCTGACATGCAAGGAAAAAGGTTGTAATTTGAGGCCGAAATACGTAACAATACGTATATACAAAACAATCGGGACGGCTGCTTATCCCAGCCAAGCGGCACAAACAGGGTGATGCGCACCTGTCCGTTGCACTGTTTGTGCCGGCCCGAAAAAGGACAGGTGAAATGAATAATAATTTCATAAGTTTTAACACAATTCTGGACCAAGCAAGACGATTAATTGCAGGACAATTTACGAAACGCAAAAGAGTCTTACCTGATGAAATCAACTGTATTTTACGCAAGAAGCGGATCGAGGGTATGGCAAATTCAGGTCCTGAAATTAGAGCCGTTCGTGATGCCTGCGAACAAGAAATTCAAAAAAAAACTGATATTGTGTGGGACAGCTTGCAGAAGGCGCATAAGGCTTATGGCTCACCCAAAACAAAGACGCTGACGACAGATCTAAAACAAGAGATAAGACATCATATCGAGAAGATAATTCAAGATGCATCTGAGCTTATGGCTAAGCGTCTACGTCTCACGGAGCCGACACTTTTGAATGCAAATCTTGCGTACTTTGAAAAAACTAAAAGTGAAGTGAAACAGGAATATGACGGGGAAGTTGATATTTATGTTGCTTCCTTAAAATATGATGAACCACAGGAAAAAGCCGGACAGGAAAAAACAGATGTAATGGATTATAGAAGTCTTACCAAAATTCCCATATCTAAACTTATTAAATATGGTGAAGGTCATGTCCTTGAGTTCAAAGAAACTCTTGAGTATGACATCAAACAAAATAAGATTAATAAAAATCTAAATAAAGAATGTCTCAAGACGATTGTTGCATTTCTAAATACTGATGGAGGAATATTGCTAATAGGTGTTAAGGATAATGGAGAAGTAGCAGGGATTGACCAGGACTTGCAGCATGTTCAAAGGAAAAATCTTGACGGATTCGAGTTAAAATTACGGGACTTAATTCGTAATCGATTCGATCCTGCTCCATTTAATAAAGTGAGGATTAACTTTGAAAAACATGATATAGGAACCATATGTAAAATCAATGTCGATCCTGTAAACCTAAGCCAAGTAATACATTTAGATGGCAAAGAGGTTTATATTCGAGATGGAAATATGACCATAAAACTTGACGGAATGGCATTAACCAACTGGATTCAACAAAGAGCCCAAGCCAGTAATACAAGCAAAAATAATTAGAAGGATAAAAAGGATCATGTGCATTTCCGAAATTCACTCTTTGTGACCTCTGTGCTCTCGGTGGCCCTTTTGATTTACTATTTTCCATATTATTTACTATTGTCTCTGCTTAATCTGCATTCCTCGTGTCCTTCATGGTAAAGTTAAAAACGCCGTGTCATGGAGATTTTTTAGAATATGACGGACATTTTGGATTGCCGTTCGTATAATACTAAACTAAATACGTTTATCGTATTTAGAATTGAGAATTTAGAATGGAAAATGGAGAATTATAGAACTAAAAATGCAAAAAACAGGTGAAAAAGAGTAGAAAACGACGAAAAATTGAGCTTAATTTGAAAAAACAAAACCAAAGCCGGCCTTTGGCCGGAAATCCGAAATACTAAGCTCTAAATCCTAAACAAGTTGAAAGGGCTGTTTGAAAAAACAAACCCAATTTTTGGTAGGGCAAAATTGGCTTAAGTATCTATATGAAAGGTGATTATGAAGAATTCCAGGCTTTGGAGGCGGCGAAAAACAAAGCCAATTCAAAGCCAATTTTAAATTTACCGCGGAGAACACCGGGCTCGCGGAGTAAAAAGGAATTTGTATAAATGGTTACCCAATAAAGAAATACAATCTATATCTTCCTTCTCCGCGCTCATTGCGAACTCAGCGGTTAATAAGAAACAAAGACAATCGACGGCAATTGACCGGAAATCCGGTGCGTTGACTATATGAACGGTTTCGGGTATTGTACTGGCCAGTCGAAATCAGGACAAAACCGTACTTACTAACCAATATGGAGAAATCGAAAATGAAAAGACGAGAATTCTTGGCCGCGGCGAGTATTGCACCGATAGCAGGAGTGAGTTCATTGGCGGCGGCCGATAGCAGCGGCGGCAAACAGGAATACTTAGAATTCAGGCAATATCATCTTAATTTAGGCTCGAAGAAAGACATGGTCGGGGATTTTCTGCGTGAGGTGGGAATACCGGCGATGAACCGTATCGGGATCGAGACGGTCGGCGTCTTTAACACGATATACGGGCCAAACAGCCCGACGCTTTACGTGCTTCTGGTGCATAAGTCTTTGGATACGGTGGTGAATTCCGCTTCGATGTTGATGGCCGATGATGAGTATCGAAATGCCGACTTTATTAAAACTTCATTGTCCGAGCCGGGATACGTGCGGATGGAAAGTTCGCTGATGGTGGCGTTTAAAGGTTTGCCGCAGCTTCGCGTGCCGGAAAAGAAATCTCGCATTTTCGAGCTTCGCACGTACGAGAGTCACAGCATCAAGGCGGCGAAAAAGAAAATCGAGATGTTCAACGAGGGCGGCGAAATTAAGGTTTTCCTGAAAACGGGATTGCAGCCGGTCTTCTTCGGCGAAACTTTAATCGGGCCGAAAATGCCCAACCTTACTTATATGCTCGTCTTCGACGACCTGGTGGACCGGGATGCGAAATGGAAGGTGTTCGGCGACTCTCCGGAGTGGAAGAAGCTAAGCAGCAATCCCGAGTATAAGGATACCGTATCCAATATTACAGATATAATTCTTCGCCCGACGGAATATTCTCAGATATAGCAGGCTGCGGGACAGAAGAAGCCGGCATCAATTTTGCGTGTCCGGTTTGGTGCCGAAGATACTTAGTGTTTGTTCGAAAAGGGGCAGGGTTTTGGTTGTCACCTTGGGGTCGTAGAAGTCCCCGGTGACATCCATTCGGACCACGGCCTGGCCGAGACCTTCGGTTAAAGACTGCAGGATCGAAGGATCGTCGGTGGCAAGGCGCTTGCCTCGTGAGGTAAGGGCCATGTTGACGTTGCGGCTTTGAAGGTCCATACTTCCTGAGCCGTAAAAAGCGATGCTATGGCCGGAAAGATCGAGCTTCCGAACAAACAGACTATTACGCTTTATGTACGAATCGACGTACATCCGGTCAAAAGCGTAGTCTTCCGGCTCCGATAATTGCAGTACCTGCAGGACCTTGGCAAGGGGCGAAAGTTTGCCTACCTGCATATCGCTTATCGAGAGTCTGCATGTGCCGATACGCGAAGAATTGTCGCCGAGACGGGCATTAAGGTTTAAGGAGCCGTTCATTATGCCGCTCGAATGGCCCTTTTCAGGAGCTTGTCCTGATGTTGTGTCTGAGAGAAATTGTTTTAAGTCGACATTTTCAAAACCTGTTTGCAGTACGTACTCTTCGGGTTGCTCTGCCGGCTGTTTGAATTCGAATTTTCCTTTTAATTTGCCACCGTAGAAATCGGCAATGAAATCCTGGGTGGACCAATTACGCAAATCGGGGTCATAAAATATATGAGCTTTAAGATTAGTAAAAGATTTGCTATAAATTTTCAGCGTGCCGCCGTTGAAATCGCTTTGGCAGCTTCTGAAACCTTCGCCGGTTTTGTAGATGCCTTTTGTTTTGAAGGCTGCGTTCAATTCAGTTGTAATCCCGGACATTTTGAAACTATTGTTTATAAGATTGACAGTGCCTGCGAAATCAATGGATTTTTGGCCGTCATCCGTATGGGATAGGTGTATATTCTCAAAATCCAAATCGAAACGTCCGTCAGGCGAAAGCTTGTCGTACAAGGGCTTAACATGTTTTGGTAATGCCAGAGCGAATCGGTCGTCGAAGATAAAGTCTTTGGCCGATAGTTGTAGGAGAACGCTGCTGTAAGTATCGTCAGTTAGAATTATCTCCCCGTTTAGTTTTATTGTCGGCAAGTTCGAGTCTATTGGATTGTTAACATCTGTGGTTGTCGTAATATCCCTGAGCTTTATACTATTATCGGTTATTGTCAAGGTGCCGGTTATATCTTTCAGTGGATAGGGGAACTTCGGGATATTAACGCTGTCACGCAGACATTCCAATGTAATGCTGTAATCAGGAGGTTCCGTGAGGCTCTCTTTGTTTAAATCGGCAATGAGATTAACCCTTCCCTCCGGTTTTAATTCTGAGACGATTTTTCTCAGCGAGCCGGGCATCAGATTGAACAGATCGTCGTTTAATAGAGTCTCTTTAAGCTTTATCGCCAGTTGATACAGTGGCTGCCGGTATTCCTGATCCAGATGGATTTGGCCGGTCAGGGAAATCGAATCATTGCCATACCGGCCGGCGAATTCTTTGACATTTATCAGCTCCGGTGTGAATATGGCCTTCGCTGTTATATCCGAGACAGGCAGCGGAAATTGTTCTAACTTCAATGAAGTGTTCTTGAAAGACAAACCGGCAATAACGGTTGGATGCCCGGAATCTTGTGTCGATACTTTTATCAGGCCGTCAGCTAAACCGGCGGGACAAAATTGTTCGTATAAATTCTTCTGTTTCTCTTTTAATGCCGTCTCAAGTGTTGCATCCAGCGGGACATTATTTACCTTGATTAAAAAATCATACATGGGCGGCTTGTCGTCGCCGCGAGTTTCTATTTCGCCGTTCAGGGTAATCTTGCGCTGACTTACCTGCGAAACAACATCCGAAAAGACTACTTTATTTCTATTGAATAAAAGCCTGCCGGTAAGATTTTCCAATGGATAAGGAAAATTCCGGTATACGGCTTCAGAGTGGTGCAGGTCAACTGTCAGTTTCATCTCCTTGCCCGTTTGCGTCTGTCGATTTAGCTGGAAATCTATCGCCGCGAATCCAGTAGGGGAGAAGGCAGACCAGAATTCTTTCTGCCTTGGCTTCAGTGCATTATACAAGTCATTGTCCAGAGGCATGTTGTCGCTCGTGATCTGGATATCGTAGTTCAGGTTTGGCCCGAAGTCATTGCATGAGCCATTAATGAAAAGCTGGGTCTTGCCGTGTTTGCCGCTCAGCTTATTAAGAGTCACGCTGTTTTTGGTAAAATCAATCCGGCCGGTCAGGTGCTCTATCGCGTACGGAAACTTGTTATAGCAGAATGCGGCATCCTTACAATTTACGTTACCGGCCATCGTACTTTTGCTCAGCCGGCTTAAATTCCCGGACATCTCAAGTTCGGCATCCACCATTCCATGAGGTTGGTACATGTCAAAAAAACCCTGCAAAGCCGTAAATAGGCCGGCCTTGCCCAGGAAAATCGGCCCGATTGATGCAAGGTTGTCCAGTGCCTCGTTGCGTCTCGATTCCAAATCCGGCACGCTCAGCTTCAGTGAGAAATCACGATTCCGGTCGTATTTGAGCTCGGCGGCCAGTACGTCTACGAACCAGGCCATCTCAAGCTCAGGGACATCTACAGAAGAAATTCCGCCTGCAATTGTCACGATGCCCGGCTTCCACAATCCGTCTAAACGGCTCTTGGCGAGACCGGAAGACATCGTAGCTGTCGTTATTTCAAAACTATAGCCGTCTTCTGAATCTTTATCGAGTCCAAAGTCCGCATCAATGGGCACTGAAACAGCGACTTGCGCCTGTCCGTTCGAAATCTTGCTATATTGCAGCGTTCCCGCTTTTAGACTAATTCGAGGCATCCTGCCGAGGTTGCTCTTGTTATATTTGATTTTGAGGCCGGATAAATTCGACCAGCCCGTGTCCAAATCGTATTGGGCGGTGAAGACGAAATCGTCGATATTTATGACCTTTAATCTTGGCCGGAGTAAAAGCACGCTGCCTACACTCAATTGTCCGTGCACCTTTTCGGCTTTGAGTATAGTGTCGTGGCCATTTTGCTCTTTGGGGCTGATTACAAGCTGTTCGATGTAGACCGAGCCGTCTGTGTGGAAATCTACCAATCCGGTTCTTATCTTGGTATTGGTCAGCTTAGCAATCTGTTGTATGGTGATATAAGATAGAACCCTGCCAGCCTCAATGTAGAAAAACCACGAAAGAGGTGCCAAAATCAATCCTGCGATAAGCCACCGGATTATCGTATTGAGCATCCGTTTTTGAGATTTGTGCCGGGCCATAATTAATTATCATTTATCAGCTATTAGTTCGTTTAATCGCCTTATCGGCAATATCCCGTCTGCAATATGCCTCGTCGAATTGTATTTTATCTACAGCTTGATATGCCCTTGCCTTTGCGTCGGCGATTGTCCGGCCCAGTGCCGTAACACCCAGTACTCTGCCGCCGTTAGTGACAATATCTCCATCCTGGTCTTTGGTGCCCGCGTGGAATACTATCACGTCATCGAGCTTACTGGCTTCTTCCAGGCCGGTTATCTTTTTGCCCTTTTGATAATCGCCCGGGTAACCTCCCGAAGCCATAACTACACAAACCGCCGGCCGGGGATCCCATTCGAGTTTAACCTCATCCAGCGTGCCGTCACAGACGGCTAATAATACTTCCAGCAGATCGCTTTTTAGCCGCATGAGGATAGGCTGGGTCTCAGGGTCTCCGAAACGGACGTTAAATTCCAGCACTCTGGGCCCGCCCGCGGTAATCATCAGCCCGGCATACAGCACTCCCCTATACGGCGCGCCGCTGCGATTCATGCCGTCAACCACCGGCACGAGAATTTCCCGCGTGATCTGGTTCGTCAAATCTTCAGTCACCACGGGAGCCGGGCTGTAAGCGCCCATTCCCCCTGTGTTCGGTCCGGTGTCACCGTCGCCGATGGGCTTGTGGTCCTGCGCTGATTCCATAATATAAATATTTCGCCCGTCGACAAACGCCAGGATTGAGGCCTCTTCGCCGAGCAGTTTATCTTCGACGATAATTCTATCGCCCGCCGAGCCGAAAGTTTTGTCGCACATGATTTTTTCCGCGGCCAGGATTCCATCAGACGGGTCGTTGCAGACAAAAACACCTTTACCCTTGGCAAGGCCTGCGGCTTTGATTACCACCGGTTCGTCCCTGCTGGCTATATATGCTTTGGCATCTTCGAATCTATCGAAAGTTCTGCCTTCAGCGGTGGAGACGCTGCTGGATCGCATGAGCTGCTTGGCGAATGCTTTATCCGCTTCGAGTTGAGCGGCCTTGGCGCTCGGGCCGAACGCCTTTATGCCGGCAGACTCGAACTTATCGACCACGCCCGCTGCAAGGGGGTCTTCCGGGCCAACCACCACGAGCCCCACGTTGTTTTGCCGTGCGAACTCCAGAAGTTTGCTGCTGTCATCAGAGTCAATTGGAATATTCTGGCCGCACTGGGCTGTACCGGGGTTGCCCGGCGCGATGTAGAGTTTGCCCAGGTCTTTCGATTGAGCCAGCTTCCAGGCGATTGCATGCTCGCGTCCGCCGCTACCGATTAAAAGTACGTTCATCTTTAACCTCGAATTAAGATTCAATTTTCTGCTATTACCGCATAAGCAGGACTCCATAAGCTTAAGCGATAGTCTACCAGAGC
This sequence comes from uncultured Pirellulales bacterium, assembly GCA_964439135.1. Lineage (GTDB taxonomy): Bacteria > Planctomycetota > Phycisphaerae > Sedimentisphaerales > Anaerobacaceae > JAFGPJ01. The sequence goes on along the minus strand of CAYTNN010000103.1, from coordinate 5,626 downwards.
GGGAGGTTTTGCTCAAGCTTTTTTGGCAGTCAAGCGGAAGAGCCGCAAAAAGCAGAGAATTGATTTTTGTCTTTATTCTCAACGGCAAGTCTTTATAATGGGGCAGAGTTCTTATTCTATAACAAAGAGATGAATACATAAAGGCGTTTGAGATGAATAAGAAATGGGCCAAAATTTCGGCAGTTTGTGTTTTGTTTGGCGTTCTGGTTTTTGCCGGCTGCGTCGAGCCTGTAAGGTACCCGGAGATTGTTGGTGAATTGCCGAAGATTGTGTTTTCGGCACAATATCGTATTGTCGGCACATCGGTTCAGCAACGGCCTATAATGTGCCTTGTGCTCGGCGATGGATCGGATGTAACCTTAATAATGGCGACAATCCACGGCAACGAACCTGCAGGAACGCCGCTCGTTCGTCGTCTGGCCTGGTATCTGCGGCAACGTTCGGAAATGCTGGCCGGGCGGAAGGTCGTGCTTATGGCTGTGGCAAATCCTGACGGCATGGCAAATAGTCGCCGTTATAACGCTAAGGGCGTGGATCTCAATCGTAATTTCGAGGCGGCAAACCGAGTCAACAGTAAGCAGACCGGACTAACCGCACTTTCCGAGCCGGAGGCCCGCGCAATCCGGCAGGTAATAATGCAGTACACGCCGGACCGAATCGTCAGTATCCATCAGCCGCTGAACTGCATCGATTATGACGGGCCGGGACGAATGTTAGCCGATCGCATGGGGCAATATTGCGCCCTTCCGGTAAAGAAGCTGGGCGCAAGACCGGGCTCGCTCGGTTCATACGCAGGGGTCACATTAGGCATTCCGATAATAACATTCGAAATGCTGCAAGCCGACTCGCAGCTCGATTCGGAAACTCTCTGGCAGAAATACGGAAGAGCACTGCTCGCGGCTATCGTTTATCCAAATCCGGTCGAATAGAAAACAACATTTGGTTTGATCTTCTTCTATTCGTTATTTCATATCGGCTATATGTCAGTTTTCCAGTGAAAACTGTAAAACCTGAGGTTACAATAGCTATTTAACATGGGTATATTCAAATTGAACAATGAGTATAAACCTGCGGGTGACCAGCCTCAGGCTATTGAGCGGCTTGTGGAAGCACTGCACGCCGGCAGGAAATTCCAGACTCTGATGGGCGTGACCGGCAGCGGCAAAACGTTCACGATGGCGAATGTCATAGCTCAGCACAATCTGCCGGCCCTTGTCGTTTCCCATAACAAGACGTTGGCCGCCCAGCTCTATGAAGAATTCAAAGAGCTTTTTCCTGAAAATGCCGTCGAGTATTTTGTCAGCTATTACGATTATTACCAGCCGGAAGCGTATATTCCCCAGCGGGATATCTACATCGAAAAAGATGCTTCGAAGAACAGCGACCTCGACCGGCTCCGTCTTTCGACCACGACCAGTCTTTCAACGAGGGATGATTGTATTATCATTGCATCCGTCTCCTGTATCTTCGGACTCGGTTCGCCCGAGGATTACAAGGCCAGCGTCGTAGCCATTCGTAAGGGCGACCGCTGCGACAGAAACGACCTTCTCGGTAGATTGGCGGATATCCAGTACAGCAGAAACGATATCGATTTTCAGAGGGGGACGTTCAGGGTCCGCGGCGACGTGGTGGAGTTGCATCCCGCTTACGAATCCTTTGCGATTCGCATTGAGTTCTTCGGCGATGAAATAGAGCACATAAGTTATATAAACCCGATATCGGCGGAAGTTCTCGCTGTCGAAGAGCAGGTTTTCATATATCCGGCTCAGCACTATATTATGCCGGGCGAAAGAATCGAGGCCGCTATTGAAAGCATACAAGCCGAGCTTAAACAACATCTGGCAACACTCCGAAGCGAAGGCAAGCTGCTGGAAGCCCAGCGGCTGCAGGCCCGGACTATGTACGACGTCGAAATGATGCAGGAGATCGGCTATTGCAGCGGCATCGAGAATTACGCCAGGCACCTGGCCGGTCTGCAGCCCGGATCGAGACCTTACACGCTGATTGACTATTTCCCAAAGGATTTCCTTTTGTTCATCGACGAATCTCACGCTACGATTCCGCAGGTGCGGGCAATGTGGGCCGGCGACAGGCACAGAAAAGAGACCCTGATAGAGCACGGCTTCAGATTGCCCAGCGCGCTGGATAACAGGCCGATGCGCTTCGAGGAATTCCAGGAAAGCTGGGCCAGGGTCATCTTCGTCTCGGCCACGCCGGCGCCGTTTGAGCTGGAGCTGTGCGATAATGAGGTTGTCGAGCAGGTCATCAGGCCGACGGGGCTTCTGGACCCGGAGATATTCATATATCCGGCCAGCAATCAAATTGAACACCTGCTCGGCGAGATCGAGAAACGAGTTGCAGTCAAAGAGCGGATTCTGGTTACGACCTTAACGAAAAGGATGGCCGAAGACCTCTCGAACTACATCACGAAGAAAGGTTTCAAATGCCGTTATCTGCACAGCGAAATCGATACGCTCGAAAGAATTGAGATACTCCGGGACCTGCGTGGCGGCAATTTTGACGTGCTGGTGGGCGTGAATCTGCTTCGGGAGGGCCTGGATTTGCCGGAAGTCTCCGCCGTCGCTATTCTCGATGCGGACAAGGAAGGATTCCTGAGAAGCCGGACTTCGCTGATTCAAACCATCGGCAGAACCGCACGAAATGTCAACGCGAGCGTATTCCTGTACGCCGATAAGGTTACACCCTCGATGCAGAAAGCTATTGACGAAACAGAAAGACGCCGTACAATTCAGTTGGAATATAACAGAGAGCATAATATTACGCCCGAAACGATAAAGAAGGAAATCCGCAGGAGCCTAACGGATCAGATTAAGGCAAGGCAGACTGCCCGGCAGGCGGTTCGTTTCGGGGATTCGGAGTACGAGAAGGTCGAATTGGCTTCTCAGATTGAAAAGGAAATGCTCGAAGCGGCACAAAGTCTGGATTTTGAACGAGCCGCTTTTTTGAGGGACCAGTTGCGGGAATTGAAAGAGCTGCCCGAACTGGTTATAGTCAACTCAAGAAAAAAGAAAAGTGACTTCTTAGCCACGAAAAGGCAGAAAAGATACAATAAAAAAGCAACTTCGTCTGGAAATTCTAAGTAAAAGGAAAAGAGAACAATGAAAAAACTTGATCTGGCAAAAGTACGGCCTCTTATCCAAATGGCAATTGAAGAAGACCTTGGACAGGGTGATAAGACAAGCGAGCTTCTGTTCAAAGATGATACCACAGCCAAGGCAACCATTATCTCACGTGAAGAAATTGTTGTGTGCGGAATGGCTATTGCAGGGGAGATTCTCAAAAGCTATGACGAAAGACTCGTTCTGGATGTACGCATCGGCGACGGCGAGTCGGCCCACGTCGGAAGTAAACTTGGCATAATCGAAGGGCCTTTACGTCCTATGCTCAGCGCCGAACGGGTTATGCTCAATTTTCTACAGCGGCTTAGCGGAATTGCTACGACAACGATGAAATATGTCAGGGCGATTCAGGGCACAAAAGCACGAATTTACGATACGCGCAAAACGATGCCCGGCTGGCGGCTGCTCGAAAAGTACGCGGTCCGCTGCGGCGGCGGATACAATCACCGGCTTGGACTGTATGACGGTATTCTGATTAAAGACAACCATCTGGCGCAATTAGGCAGGGACTTCCATCGCAAATTGCGGGGAATTGTTGCTGAGGCAAAAGAGGTCAAAGGCGTCAAATTCGTCGCTGTTGAGGTTGACCACGTCGATGACCAGCTCAACTATGTATTGGATATTCCCGGCATCGACATTGTCCTGCTCGACAATATGGGCCAATGGCAGCTAAAACACGCCGTCGAGATGCGAGACAAAATGTGCGGCAAACATAAAAAGCCGCTGCTCGAAGCATCGGGAAATATAACGTTAAGCAACGTCTCTGCGATTGCACAGTGCGGCATCGACAGAATCGCCATCGGTGCGATAACTCATTCGGCAAAAGCCGTTGACATCGGACTCGACAGATAAACGATTTATGACTTTGTATTTATGATTGTGGCCTCCCACATCGTGAGCCAAATCAGTAAATCGAAAATCAGGTTATTGACGA
>CAYTNN010000103.1:0-1452 GCA_964439135.1 uncultured Pirellulales bacterium | reverse complement strand
CGGTATCGGAATCAACTGCCACCAAAAGAAAGATTCTTTCAGCGTTCAGATACAGCCGGCCGCAACGAGTCTCGATATGGAAAGTAATTCAGTTTCCGATCGTATCCTGCTTGCGAAAAGATTGCTCACTTCGATAGACCAATGGCTCGAAACGGCTGAAAAAAACGGAGATAAAGTAATCGACCGATGGCGTGAACTGAGCATCCAGTTGTCTCACAGGGTAACACTTCTTTTCAACGGCACCAGTTTCACCGGCCACTGTATCGGGATCGATCCCGAAGAAGGACTTATCCTCCAATTAGACACCGGTGGGGTAAGAATGTTCAATGCCGCTCATACGACCGTTGCAAAACCACCCGCATAATCATGCCTAATTCTCCGCCGGGGGCGACAACGAAAATATACGAAAAATTCCCTGTACGAGCCTTGAGTTTAGAGAATCCTGAGGATATAATGCGTTTTTGATGGGGCAAGGGTTAATTCAAGCTCAGGCTCAGTCCCGGGAGTTCCTGTCCCTGATACCAAACTAAAAGGCAGCATGTTGCTCGTTTGTTATGACAGTGATGCATGAATTAAACTGACACAGATAAAAAAAATCACTAATCAGGAGAATTGATCAATGAAGAAAAGACGCTTTTTGAGCCGCCGGGATTTTCTGGCCAGAGGGGCGGCCGTTCTCGGCGCTGCCGCGGTCTGTCCGACTATTGTGCCCTCGACGGTCTTTGGGGCCTCTGCGCCAAGCAATCGCATTACGCTCGGCATGATCGGCATGGGTATGATGATGGGCGGACACTTCAGGAGCATGCTCAATCGCAGCGATGTGCAGGTACTGGCCGTATGCGATGTGGACAAACGTAAACGCGAAAACGCCAGGGCAACAGTCGAAAAAGCCTACGCGGACAAGGCCGGGAGCGGAACATACAAGGGATGCGATGCCTATCTGGAGTATGAAAAACTATGCGCACGGCCCGATATTGACGCCGTCTTTGTAGTAACCCCGGACCACTGGCACGCGATGTGCTCTTTGGCTGCTATCAAGGCCGGCAAAGATGTCTATTGCCAGAAGCCAATGACGTTGACTATTCGCGAAGGGCGAATGATGAGTGATGCGTGCAAGCAGTACGGTACGATTTTCCAGGTTGGCTCCCAGCAGCGTTCGGACTGGATGTTCCGAAAGGCCTGCGAAATCGTTCGCAACGGGTGGATCGGCAAGGTCCACACAATCTACACGCAACTGGGGCGGTTTGCACCGCCGGCGACCCTGCCTGCCCAGCCGATTCCCGAAGGATTCGACTATGACCGCTGGCTCGGTTCTACGCCCTGGTATCCGTATAACTCCGAACGCGTCAAAGGTGACTACGGCGGCGGCTGGCGGCGGTTCTGGGAGTACGGCTCACGCAAGAACGGCGACTGGGGTGCCCATCATTTCGACATAATTCAATGGGCGCTTGG
>CAYTNN010000102.1:0-15198 GCA_964439135.1 uncultured Pirellulales bacterium | reverse complement strand
GACCTGATTATCAATACGACGATCGGCAAGCAGTCGATTAAGGACTCATTCTCGATCAGAAGGACCGCCCTCGACAGGCAGGTGCCATACGTCACGACCATAAGGGGCGCCATGGCGGTGGCAAAGGCTATCGAGGCCATGAAACAAAGAAAAATAGACGTTAAACCGATTCAACTGTACTATTGATAAAGGAAACCGGCAGGTGAAAGCGATTTTGTTATTGGAAGACGGCACTGTTTTTGAAGGCACCTCCTTCGGCGCCATAGGCCAGAAGTGCGGCGAAGTTGTCTTCAATACGGCCATGTCCGGCTACCAGGAAATTCTCACCGACCCCTCGTACAACGAGCAGATAATCACCATGACATATCCACTGATCGGCAACTACGGCACAAACAAGGCCGATTGGGAATCGAGAAAAATCTTTGCCGCCGGATTTATCGTTAAGGAAAACTGCAATTATCCCAGCAACTTCAGAAATACCGCCTCGCTGAGCGATTATCTCAATGCCAATAACGTCGTCGGCCTCGAAGGCATCGACACTCGGGCGCTGGTCAGGCACATCCGCACCAAGGGAGCAATGCGAGGCATTATATCTTCGACCGAATTCAGCACAACGAATATGAGGAAAACGCTCGACAGATACCCCGGCCTTGTCGGCAGGGACATCGTCAAAGACGTCACAACCGAGAAAGTTTACCGCTGGGAGCAAGGCGTTGTTGATGTATTGAGCGGCGACGAATGCGCGCCCGAAAAGAAATTCAAGGTCGTCGCCTTCGACTACGGTATCAAGCAGAATATTCTCCGCCTGCTCCGCTCGCACGGCTGCGACGTTCAGGTCGTGCCCGCTTCGACAACAGCTAAACAAGTCCTGGCGAGAAAACCGGACGGCGTATTTTTAAGTAACGGCCCCGGCGACCCGGCGCCCGTGGATTACGCAATCGAAACCGTCCGCAAACTGCTCGGCAAAGTCCCCATCTTCGGAATATGCCTCGGCCACCAGATTCTCGCCCTGGCGCTCGGTGCCAAAACCTATAAGCTCAAGTTCGGCCACAGAGGCGCCAATCACCCGGTTAAGAATCTCAGGACCGGAAAGATCGAAATCACCAGCCAGAACCACGGCTTCTGCGTCGATATGGATTCGTTAAAAGAAAAAGAAGTCGAGCTGACGCACCTGAACCTCAACGACAACACGAACGAAGGATTCCGCTGCAAAGACAAGCCGGCCTTCTCCGTCCAGTACCACCCCGAAGCATCCCCCGGCCCCCACGATTCGAACTACCTGTTCGATGACTTTATAAAGCTGATGCAACGCAAGTAACTCGTATCTCTTATTCTAAACAAAACCCACTGATAAATCAGCGGGCTAAATATTAATGACTAATCCGCCAATTTTCTAATTCTCTAAACTTACACCGGGAAATTCAAACTTGCGAACTGGCCGTAGTACTTTATTGCGGCTCGGTCGTAAGCCTTGGCCGCCTCAATCTCATCGTCAAATGAGCCGAGGTTTATTCTTCTCCTGTTGAAGCATATCCGAACGCGCCATTGTTTCCTGCGATTGTCATAGTATCACCGTAAGTCCTTGTTTGGTATGGCATAAAAAATATTTTCAAATTTCCGATTTTTGTTTTCAACTACAAGCGGATTTGGTTGAAAATTGACAAATATTTTGCCCATCTTAACGTAAAAAATGGTCGTTTTCCGCGTCATCCCTTCAAATTCCTCAGGGCAAGCTCTGAGCGGAGTCAAGGGATCTATCATCACATGATTTTTCTTGCAAATCCCGCTTCAATAACGTAGACTGCTTATAGAAGAGCAACGAGTCTGGACAACAGGGATTAGACTTCATAGCGAGAAGAGGCTCATTTCAGCCGGTGGTTGAATTTTAGAAGACTTATAAGTATCGATCTTATTTAGGAGACATCTACATATGAATGCACATTATTTTGTACCGAAATGTTCTCAATTAACATTAGCCGCTATGGTTTCCGTTTTAATTGCGGGATGCGCCACTCAGCCCTCATCCAAGCCGACTATATCTTCTCAGTTGTCTGAGATTGAAGGCAAATGGTCTTGGGACCAACAAGGCCCATGGCATGGAAATTTTGTATTGGAAAAGGACGGAGACACATACACCGGCACACTCGATGATATTTTTGAAGGAACCTATGGCGATCGGATAGTAGACGTAGAGGTATCAGATGACCATCTCAAGTTCACACGAGACGGAGACTTCGGCATTCAGTATTGGGAAGGTACGCTCAAGACAGAAGATGGTCAACTGAAGATTACCGAGGGCCAATGGGAAAAACAGGGAGGATTAGCTTCGGGTTCGTTTTTTGCCGAGAAGATAGATTGATTCTCATTGGATTGCATTCGGGCCGTTTACTTTTAATAGGAACACACCATTTTTTCATCACGATTGCCACGTGCTTTGATCGGTGGGTTACAACCCACCCTACCTGAATTATTGTCTCTACGCCCTCAGCGTTCTCGGCGGTGAATCATTCCCACTCGATAGTTGCGGGGGGTTTGCTGGAGATGTCGTAGACTACCCGGTTGACGCCGCGGACTTCGTTGATGATTCTATTGGATATTACGGCGAGGGATTAGGAGTCATTGTGTGTACGGCACACAATTGCTTACCTGGCTATCAGCTTATATTTTTCCGGATGCTCGATGATGCCAAAAGAAAGGTCCACATCAAGTCTTGGCCAATAGAGATGTTCGTGGTGTAACAACTGAATATCGCTTATCTGCTGTACGGTCGAGTTCCTGAACCACGGAAAATGCTCGAAGGCCAGGAAGTATTCCTTGCCTTTGAAAAATAGCCAAAAGCCATGCTCGGAAATATTCGTTATTTCAGGCCTCAAAGTGTTTTTGCCACGCTTTGACGATTTCACTTTTGTGTTCCTCAATTATTTTATGCAGCCGTCCAAGCTGCCTCTTTGAAAAACCTGTATGCGCAACCAGCGCCACTATAGGTTCAACCCAGAATTTTGCCTCACCATCCGGCGACACAATATGAACATGAATTCTTTCCTCTTCTCTTGAGAAGAAATAAAATCTGTAATTTCCAACGCGAAATATCGTAGGGCTCATAATTATAAGTATAGAGAAATCTAAATATTTTGTCAAACAAATATCTATAGCATTGATCGGTGGGTTACAACCCACCCTACCTGAATTATTTTTTCTGCGATCTCTGCGTTCTCGGCGGTGAATCATTCCCATTCGATAGTTGCGGGGGGTTTGCTGGAGATGTCGTAGACTACCCGGTTTACGCCGCGGACTTCGTTTATTATGCGATTGGATATATTACCGAGGACATCGTATGGGATTTTTGAAAAATCGGCCGTCATAAAATCTACGGTCTCGACGGCACGGATTGCGACAACGTTTTCGTAGCTTCGCTCATCACCCATCACGCCGACAGTGGAGATTGGCAGCAGCACGGCCAGGGCCTGTGATATTTTTCTGTAAAGACCGGCCGACTTGATTTCATCTATCAGGATTTCGTCGGCGGCGCGGAGTATTTCCAGCCGCTGGGGCGTAATATCGCCGACGACTCGGACCGCCAAACCCGGGCCGGGGAAAGGATGCCGCCATACTATATCTTCGGGCAGACCCAGGTATTCGCCGACAAGCCGGACCTCGTCCTTGAACAAGTCTCGCAAAGGCTCGAGAAGCTCGAAGCCCAGCTCGGCGGGCAGGCCCCCGACGTTGTGGTGCAGCTTGATATTCGCTGCGGGATTGCCGTCTTTCGAGCCGGACTCGATGACATCGGGATAGAGCGTGCCCTGTGCGAGGAATTTGGCGTTGGGGATTTTCGCCGCCTCGGACTCGAAGGCTTTAATGAACTCGGCGCCGATAATCTTGCGTTTCTGCTGCGGCTCGGTGACACCTTTCAATCCGGCGAGGAACTGCCTGGACCAATCCACGACGCGCAGGTCCATGTGAAAATGGTTGCGGAAGGTCGAGATGACCTGCTCGCGTTCATTCTTTCGCAGCAGGCCGTTATCGACGAAAATGCAGATAAGCTGATCGCCTATCGCCTTGTGCACGAGCGATGCGGTAACCGAGGAATCGACGCCGCCGCTCAGGCCACATATTACGTTGGCCTCGCCCACCTGCCGGCGGACGGCCTCGACGGTTTCGCCGGCGAAGTCGCTCATCTTCCAGTCGCCGGCACAGCCACAGATGTCGTAGAGGAAATTCTCCAGAATCTGCGAGCCTTTGGGCGTGTGCGAGACTTCCGGGTGGAACTGGACGCCGTAGAATTTTTTCTTTTTATGCCGGACCGCCGCGAACGGACACGTCCCGGTGCTGGCCAGTTTGCTAAAATCGTCGCCCAATTGCTCTATCTGGTCGCCGTGGCTGGCCCAGGCCGTGATGGACTCCGGCAGGTTCGCTAACAAATCGTTTTTGTCGAGAATGTCCAAATTTGTCCGCCCGAACTCGCGTCTCTGGGCGGGCGAGATTTTCGCCCCCAATATCTGGCAGCCCAATTGCATACCGTAGCAGATGCCGAGGATCGGCACGTCCAGCTCGAAAATTTTCTCATCGCATCTCGGCGCGTTTTTATCATAGACGCTGGCCGGCCCGCCGGAGAGGATTACGCCCTTGAGCGATAATTTCGATAATTCCTTCGCTGTTACGCCAGCGGGAAAGATTCGCGAATACACGTTCTGCTCGCGGACCCGCCGAGCAATCAACTGACCGTACTGACTGCCAAAATCCAATATGGCGACTATTTCCCGGCTCATAAAAAAATCCGTTTCTCCCTTCGACTGCGCTCATATTTAGCCCCCGGTTTCACCGGGGGTTTACTTCGACCGAGTATAAAGCCTGCCGCGTACTTTGTCAACAGTTGAGCTTCAATCCTTGTAATCGAACTGCGTTTCTGTATAATGGGCCGGTTAATTTAGATTATTTAGGAATCCGAACATGGCAAAACTGACCAAACTTGAAGACATCGTATCGCTGTGTAAGCGAAGGGGTTTTATATTTCAATCGAGCGAAATTTACGGCGGGCTGGCGAGCTGCTACGACTACGGGCCGCTCGGCGTAGAATTGAAGAACAACGTAAAAAAGGCCTGGTGGAAGAGCGTAGTCCAGATGCGTGACGACGTCGTGGGCCTCGATTGCAGTATTTTGATGCACCCGATGGTGTGGAAGGCGAGCGGGCACGCCGACAAGTTCGCCGATTTGATCGCCGAATGTAAGAAGTGCAATACCCGCACCCGTGTGGACCACCTCAAGGAAGATGCCGCCGGGCAGGCGGGTGAGCATACCGAGCACGTAGATATCGACGCCGCAGCGGCCGGGGCGCAGGATTTGAGCAAAAAAGTATGCCCCAATTGCGGTGCTGTCGGCCAGTTCACTGAGCCGATGCCGTTCAAGCTGATGTTCGAGACCCAGATGGGGGCCAACGTGGACGATTCGATGACGATGCACCTGAGGCCGGAAACGGCGCAGGGAATCTTCGCCAATTTCAGAAACGTGCTCGATACGACGCGAGTGAAAATCCCGTTCGGCATAGCACAGATCGGCAAGAGCTTCCGCAACGAAGTAACGACAAAGGCGTTTATCTTCCGGACGCGCGAGTTCGAGCAGGCCGAGCTGGAATTCTTCTGCGAGCCCGGCACGGACGAGCAATGGTTCGAGCACTGGAAAGAGGCCCGCTTCAACTGGTACCTCGATCTTGGCATAAAGAAAGAGAATCTGCACTTCCGTCAGCACGATGCTGACGAGCTCGCCCATTACGCCAAGGGCTGCGTGGACGTCGAGTACAAATTTCCGTTCGGCTCCGGCGACTGGCAGGAACTCGAGGGCATCGCCAACCGCACCGACTTCGACCTGCGCCAGCACCAGCGAGGAATGAGAACGCTCAACAAGTGGTACGAAAGCAAGGGCGACATGACGGGCATCGAGCTGGCCGACGAGGCGGAGGAATATCATAAAGGCCCGCTCTCTTATTTCGACGACCAGAAAAAGCTGCGATACATTCCCTATGTAATCGAGCCGAGCGCCGGCATCGACCGAAGCACATTAGCCTTTTTAGTCGATGCCTACGATGAAGAAGAAGTCCGCGGCGAAACGAGAAACCTGCTGCGCTTCCACCACGCGCTGGCGCCGGTAAAAGCCGCCATCTTCCCACTCGTGAAGAAGGACGGCATGCCGGAAATCGCAACGAATATCTACAATGACCTCAGGAAATATTTCAACTGCTTCTACGACCAGAAAGGCGCAGTCGGACGGCGCTACCGCCGCCAGGACGAGGCCGGAACGCCCTTCTGCATCACGGTCGACGGCCAGACAAAAGAAGACAACACCGTGACCGTCCGCGACCGCGACTCTATGGAACAGATAAGGATATCGACCGACCAATTGCTCATTCATTTGCGAGAGAAACTGGACATCTGAGAAATGTCCGAAGATAGACAACAACACAAAAAGACTGATAAAACCAAACACCATCTAAGGTATCTTTGGGCCGCCTTACTTGCTGTATTAATCATAGCGATTATCTACTGCCTTATGTGGAAAGCCGGTTTACTGGATTTCCGGTCCATAGATGATAAACTTGCCGCGATTGACGCTGAGCTGGCGATTCCCGATGCTGAAAACGCCGCGGTCTATTACAAAAGGTTTTTCACAGATCCGAACAACGAAGCTATTTTTTATGATCTTTCCGACTATACTCCATCGGCCTATTGCGAGCCCTGGGCGGACATTGAACATCCGGAATTAGCCGCCGAACTCAAAACGAACCGAGCCTTCATACAAACACTGCTCGATATCTCCGAGATGCAGAACGCCCGTTTTCCGGTCGATATCGCGCCCGGTCCTGATTCCTGGCAGATGGCGAGGGACATGCGAAAGGTAATCTTCGTTCTTTCCTGGGCCGCGGCCAATGATCTGGCTGAGGGTCGAGCCGACGCCGCTCACAGAAAATACCGATGCCAGATGCAACTGGCCCGTCACTTCTCCCAACAGCCGGGGACGTACCACAAGGTTTTCGGAATAGCCTTCGAGGCTACCGGGTACATGAACATCAGAATAGCTGTGATGCGGGATGATATTACACAGGAGCAAATGAGATCGCTCGAATCGATTCTGGATATCCTCATGGATCGAGGGGAGGGACACGCCCGGATCGCAGCAAGGATCGATAGTCTTCTTGATGAGAAAGAACGGTCGATGATGTCGACAGTCGAACTACTCAAGCAGTTGTGGCTTGGGCGTAAGACTCAAAAGCAACAAGAGCAAGTGCGACACAAGATCCGTCTGAGACTTGAGGCCATCCGGCGGGCGACACCAATCCTTATCGCTCTTCGCCGCTACAAACAAGAGACAGGCGTGTGGCCCGAGTCGCTCGAACAGATCGAACCGAAGCTGCCCGAGCAGATGCTCATCGACCCTCAGAATAACGGACCCTTTGTTTACAAGCGCGACGGTGACAGCTTCGTCTTCTACAGCAAGGGCCCCAACAACATCGACGAAGGCGGTTCTTATTCGGGGGCCGACGACGATTGGCCCATCTGGCCGCTGAAAATTAAAATAACCCCGGCAGGAAAACAATAGTGGCGACTACTCACCCAAAAATCGGCCCTGTGAGCCTGCCAGACAGAAATAAAAAAAATGAAGAAAACGCCCTTCTTGAGCGTCTATGTTTATAGTAGATTAGGATCGCTAAAATGAAAAAACTGTATCTGACCAAAAATGACAGCAAGATTTTGGGGATTTGCGGCAGTATCGGCGAGACGGGAGCCTGTCCTGAACGTAGTTGAAGGGACATCGACCCGACAGTAGTGAGACTTATCACCATTTTCTTATGCCTGTCAACCGGAATACTGCCACTGCTGCTGACTTACTTTATAGCCTGGATAATTATTCCGAAAGCTGAGAAATGATGTCAACGAACTACACACAAAAATCCCAATTAAATTGACTGAACGTACCATAAAAGCCCCAACTCAATACTCAACAAATTACGCTATAAAAGTAGGCAGCAGTACTGGCCATGCTCTTCATGTGGCTTCATTATTCACGACAAACACTCGCTGATGGTACCATTAAGTAAGTACTTAGAATATCGCCCAAATTGAAAAGACAGAGTTGATTGTGATCGTACATGATCTGCCCAAGCGGACATAAGCGGGTCTTGTCTAATCACCGCGAGGACATCACCTCCACTTGAAGCACTTCGCGTGATCGCATCCCATAATATCCGGTACCTTGATGTGTGACCATCAAGGCAGTCTCGTTCAAACACTCGACAGGAAGGATCATTCTGCGTGATGATTTCACGGACGACATCTGGCAGATAGGAAGTGTCGGACCTGTACGGGTCGACACGGATGTATGCGAGATAATCCATCACGGCCAACTCATTATCGAAAGAACAGTTCATCTCTGGTGATTTCGCTTTTGGATTGTCAAATTCACAGCACAGTCCATCTTTAAACCGTACACGCGGACTGTTGAAATCAACAAATAGTCTCGGAACATCTTCTGCAGCGACACCATTGAGTTCGCGGTCGAAACCGGATGCGCCCGCCGACCAGAGTGTGATTGAAATGTCATTTGCATGTTCTAATACCTTTGGATCAAAGCATAGCAGGATGGGGCCATAAATGTTCGGAAGGTTGTTTCCTCCCTTCGCAAACCCACCGCCGAAGTCCGACAGATTAAAAAATACCAATCTCCAAACGCCATTATCCACATCTCTACCATCGGTATCGAAAGCTGTGTAAGGTAGTTCCTTCCCGGCTAGCAAATTACGTGATGGAATCCCACCAACTTGAAGGTAGCTTTTGAAATCGGCCAACTGACATGCATGGTACAACTTAACCTTCCGACGTGATAATTCTGCTACTACATCGGAAAGAATATCACCGGAAATAATCGCCATGATCCAAGCCTCCAATAATCATCTTACTCTACCGAATTTCAAGTAATGGTCACATATTATATTGCCCGCTCCCTATCTGCTGTGTTGGGAAGTAAAACTCCCATCCCTTCCAGTAATCTGCTATTGTTCTTGCCAGAATGAAAAGGAATGTTAGTGATATACCCCACCATGAATCGCTCCTGTAAAAACCAAGCAACAATACAATGAGTAAAGGTATCGTGCATAGGTTAATAATTACCCAAAAACTGATTCTTTTTGTACGATACTTCCAAACAAATGCTCCCCAAAAGACGTCCCAGACGAGCAGAACAACAACGACCGAAACAAATTGCAACCAGAGATTCTGTGGTAACGAACGAGCTAAAATGAAAAATAGACCTGCTTCCACTATGAATGCAATGCAATCAATGAGAAGCCAAATGGCGTAATGGGAATCGGTCTGCACTTTATCATACATTTCATAGAAATAGCGAGACATTCCGTGGCAGAATGGAACAACCAGAAGCAAGAAAGAAAAGAGAGATAATAGCCGGTTCCATTGGATTCCAGGCACATTGGAATTAGGATCTGACGCAAACTGCATAAATGCTTCACTAATCGACAGGGCAAGAACAACTCCATAAATCCATTCCAAGCTTTTGACTGTAGATCGGACCGACTTTTCAGACATATCAATTCCTTCCATGGTATGCACGTCTGAGTCTAGGCAGGCCGCCTTTGGCTTGACCGAGTTTACGGAGGGTGAGCAGGCGATGGGCAAGCAGTGCTGGTTCGGCCTGTTGGCCAGTTCTTTGTACATAATCTTCTACAAAAGAAAATAGTCTCGATGGATCGCTGACAAGGCGGTCACACGCCGTGTTGTACTCGATATACATCTCTTTCAAGACATTGTCGTCAAACATGGGCGATTCGGACGCATTGAAATCTTCACGGATCATTGGTTCTCCTTTCGGTACCGATGACGAAAGAGACTTAACAAAACATCCCCAGAGGTGTATGCTCTCGCTTCTGTAGTTTCTATCGACCGACAAGGAGTGTATTATAAGAGAAAACTCAAAAGGCCAAAAAAGAGATTAAAAAGAGGAAATATCGCCATCTATAATTACTTAACGATGATTGGTTATCGGGCTTGCCGAATCGGTGCTCTCCATTAAACAATCTTTTTGGCAAAACCAAAAGTTCAAATATGCCCTTTGCAGGAATCGCTTAAAGATGTATATTCTATGACTTAAAATCAAACTCGACCAAATGCCATCAAAGGATAAAAACATGACAGACAGTAATACGACTCTTATTGATCAGTTAAAAAACCACGTGGAACAAGAGGTTACATTAAATGGTTGGCTTTATAACAGCCGGGGAAGCGGAAAGGTTCAGTTTCTGATTATTCGGGACGGGACGGGGCTTTGCCAGTGTATCGTTGAGAAAGGCAAAGTCTCCGATGAGCTTTTTGACGGGCTAAAGCATCTGGGGCAGGAATCGTCGCTGGCGGTTACCGGCATGGTGCGGGCCGAAGAACGGAGCGTGGGCGGATATGAGTTAGCGGTGACCGATGCGGAAATAATCGCGCCGGCGACGGATTACCCGATTACG
Source organism: uncultured Pirellulales bacterium (assembly GCA_964439135.1). Taxonomy (GTDB): domain Bacteria; phylum Planctomycetota; class Phycisphaerae; order Sedimentisphaerales; family Anaerobacaceae; genus JAFGPJ01. The sequence goes on along the minus strand of CAYTNN010000102.1, from coordinate 4,688 downwards.
CCGAAGTCGCACGGCATCGATTTTCTGCTCAAGCACCGCCACCTGCACCTGCGCTCGCAGAGCCAGTGGTGCATCGGGAAGATCCGTCACACGGTAATCGACGCTATCCGGCGATTCTTCAACGATAACGGCTTTACACTGGTCGATACGCCGATTCTCACCGCCGCGGCGGGCGAAGAGGAGCAGTCGCTGTTCGAGGTCGATTATTTCGGAGAACCCGTGTTCCTGACGCAGACCGGGCAGTTGCATCTGGAATCCGCGGCGATGAGTTACGGCAAGGTTTACTGCTTCGGGCCGACCTTCAGGGCGGAAAAGAGCAAGACCCGCAGGCATCTGACCGAGTTCTGGATGGTCGAGCCGGAGGTCGCTTTTATTGAGCTGGACGGGCTACTGGAACTGGCGGAGAATTTTGTGTCCGCTATAGTCGCCCGGGTCCTGCAGGATAATAAAAGCCAGCTCGAAACCATCGGCGCCGATATCCCGGCACTGGAAAAGATCAAGCCGCCCTTCTATCGACTCACTTATACCGAGGCCAGTGAGATATTGACAAGTCAAAGGGCGAAGGATTTTCTCGCCGGGCAGTTGGATGAGTTCAAGAATCAAAAGCAGCAAATCGAAAGCAGAATCACCCTGCTCGAAGAAGAGCAGAAAGGCCAGATAAAACAGTGGAAGCGGGACAAGAACGCCGCCGAGCTTATCGAGCTGCGCTCCGAGCTTGCCGAAGTCGATACGAAAATCGAGAATAACCCCAGGCACGCCCAGTTGGCGGCCGATTTTCGCTGGGGCAAAGACCTCGGCGGCTCGGATGAGACCATCATCTCGCAAATGCACGATAAGCCGATATTTGTCACGCACTATCCGAAGCTAGCCAAGGCTTTTTATATGAAGACCGATAGGGACAACGAGGACGTAGTGTTGAACTTCGATTGCCTCGCGCCGGAAGGTTTCGGTGAAATCATTGGAGGCTCGATCAGAGAAGATGACTATGATCGGCTGGTTGCACGTATCAACGAACAGGGCCTCAAGAAAGAAAATTACGACTGGTATCTTGACCTGCGAAAGTACGGCTCGGTGCCGCACGGCGGCTTCGGACTCGGCGTCGAAAGGACCGTCGCATGGATCACGGGACAAAAGCATATCCGCCAGTGCATCCCGTTCCCAAGAATGATGGACAAGGTCTATATTTGAAAAGAACATATAATTGTGTCATTCTTAAACCCCACGTTAAACGTGGGGCTAAATATTTTTGTTCAATAACGTCATGAATATTTGGACGATACAAAAGCTCTTGAATTGGACTACCGAATATCTTACGAACAAGGGCGTTGATTCTCCAAGACTAAGCGCTGAGCTGCTTCTCTCTCACGCATTGGGTCTTAAGCGGATCGATTTGTATACGCAATTCGACCAGCAGGTACCTCAGCAGCAATTAGACATGCTGCACGGCCTGGTAAAACGTGCCGGCCTGCATGAGCCGGTTGCTTACCTTATCGGAAAAACCGAGTTTTATTCGCTGGAGCTTGACATAACCGCTGACTGCCTGATCCCCAGGCCTGAAACCGAGCTGCTCGTACAGCGGGCGATTGAATTTCTGCGATCACGCTCCGGCGTTCAATACGTCTGCGATTTGTGTACCGGCAGCGGCTGTATCGCTGTTGCAATCGCGAAAAACTGCCCGGAAGCTAACGTGACAGCAACGGATATATCCTCCGCCGCCCTCAAAGTCGCCGCTCGGAACGTTGAGAAGCATAGGCTCACAGAACACGTTCGGCTTCTGTGCGGCGATTTATTCGAGCCTATAATCAAACAATTGGACGTGAACCAGTTCGATTTGATCGTCTGCAATCCTCCTTATGTAAGTACCGCCGAGTATGAGAAGCTTGACAAAAACGTGAAAGACTATGAACCGGTCTCGGCCCTGCTCGCGGGAGCCGATGGTATGGATGTCTATCGCAGGATCATAAAGAAAGTGGACGAGTTCTTAAAGCCCGGTGCAGCGTTAATGCTGGAAATTGGTTATGCCCAGGGTCCCGCCGTCAAAGAGCTGTTCGAACAAACCGACGCGTTCGTTGAAATCAAACTCGAAAAAGACTTCCAAAACAACGATCGGATTGTTATCGCACGTAAGAAAGTGTAGCTTCCCGGCACATTGGACAGAACAACCTGCCGAATATAAAACAGAACTGTTACTGGTCTGTTTTTGTTTTGTAGACGATCAGCTTTGCCGCCTCGGCACGTACTTTTTCCAGAGTGACACCAAGATCCGTTAATATTTCGAATCCCGCTCCTTCACCGGCAAGAAGTATTCCGACAAGCAGATGTTCTGCCCCTATGTACTTATGACCCCATTCGTTGGATTGCTCATAGGCGCATTTAACGACATTTTGAATATCATCGGAGAGTTCAGCTTTAACAGCACCATTTTGCCCTGATGGTTTGCACAACTTCTCGTATAGGCTAATGCATCTGGCTGCGTCAGCGCCGAGATTGTTGAGAATTGCTGCGCCAAGGCAGTCTTTCACGGACACGATCCCATACACCACGTGCTCAGTACCCACAAGGTCAAATCCATCCTTGCGAGCCTGTTTTTCTGCTAGTTTTAATACGGCCCGTGCACGCGGTGTCCAGGGCAGTTTGTTCCTCTGGATCGCATTCTTGATCATTTCCTTAGCATTAACTATTTTAAGATCATTCATTTTTTCACCTCCAGAAATAGGATATACCTTCTTTGATTCCAGCCATGCGTCTACTTCCGCCCGGTCAAACTTTATATTTTTAGCGCTTATCCGCATATAAGGTGGACAATCCCCACTGGCGATGTACTTGTAAATTGTGCGTTTCGAATCGCCCAGATATACCGCCAAATCTTCTATCGACATCAACTGCATAATGCAAATTCTTTCCTATTATGCAGCATTATATCACTATATGCACTTATATGCAATATTATTTTTAAATAATTTTTAATCTTTTTTTATTTGAATAAAATTGGGTTTGTCACAGCAGATTATTACTGTGGGTGTTTTTTATTACATAGTTGGTGATTTAAAGCCGTGAATGTAATACAAAAGTGAAGAAATTTGCGCTTTGAAATTCATGTACAATTTATTTCTTCTCACACGAAGCTCCAGAAGAATTAAACTCTTTGGTATCACATATTGAATAAAAGTACTATAAGTACACCCCTACGTTATACATAGCCCCCATCTTGGCGTATGTAGGCATTTATATATTGCCCATTCTAAATAAGTAGTCAATAAAAAAGCCAGATCCTAGTAAAACAGAATCTGGCTTCGGAGGAGGGTGATGAAAAGCTGATAATAGCGCGCCCCAAAAACTCCTTTTATTTGGTTTTAATCTTCCTTAACTATTTTATCGAGTAGATACCAAAATTTTCTTTAAAGAAAAAGTGAAAAATCTAAATAAAAGCTACACTTTATTTAACATTCTTCAAGAATTAAATTTAAAAAACCAAAATAATTATTGTTTTTTCAGGAAAATATCCATATCCACCCAAATATTCCAATTAGATTACGCTTGATAAATTTACTTTGTTCCAATATTTTAACTATCTGTCTGTTATTTCTTTGGCACATATATACCTGAAGGAATGATTATGAATACCCGGATTACTATCTCAGAGCTACTTGCAGCCAAGCGGCAGAACCGGAAAATCGCTGCGATAAGCTGTTATGACTACAATACGGCGAGTCTTATATCTCAAACCAGCGTTCAGATGATACTTGTCGGCGACTCGGCCGCTCAGGCCGTGCTGGGATTCGACACAACCCTGCCGGCAACGATGGATTTCATGGTTACTATCACCGCGGCCGTCCGGCGAGGGGCTCCAAACGTTTTTCTGGTAGCCGATATGCCGTTTTTGTCTTATCAGGTCGGAAAAACAGAGGCGATAAAAAACGCCGGCCGGTTCGTCAGCCAGGCAGGGGCACAAATGGTAAAAATCGAGGCGACCAGCCCGTACCTGGATGTAATCAAAGCAATAAGTGACGCCGGGATAGCCGTGATGGCTCACATCGGCATAAGGCCGCAAAGCATCAGCAAGATCGGACGATTCAAGGCCGAAGCTACTACGTCTGAGATGGCCGCCGAGCTGATAAGTCTTGCCGAGCAGATGATAAACAACGGCGCCAGCTCGCTGCTTATCGAAGGGACCGCCGCCGAGGTGGCCGGGATAATTACCAAACGATTCGAAGTGCCGGTGATTAGCTGCGGTTCGGGACCGGACTGTGACGGACAAATTTTGATTGCACCCGATATTTTAGGGCTGACACAGGGGCCGAGTCCAAAATTCGCAAAGAGCTACGATAATTTGGCCGAGCATACAATTAAGGCATTTAACGCCTATGCCGACGAAGTAGAAAAAGGCCGGTTTCCCGACACGGGGCACAGTTACCACATGAAATCGGGCGAGTTCGAGAGGCTGCAGAAATTACTTAACAGCAGACTCTAAGTACACGGCGACAAGCTCAAACTAAACATTAATTGGCAAAAGCCCTTCGATGAAAAAAAACTACTCGGTAAGTAAAATCACTTAATGACTACGCATTTCATCCGCTTCTGGTCTCTTATCAGCAGCTTGCCATCGGAAAGTGCCATCGGTGCCCAGTTTTGGGTTCTACCTCCAACTCTTAAAGCTATACCTTCACTGTCTGTTCCTGCTTCTGCAA
>CAYTNN010000101.1:0-15328 GCA_964439135.1 uncultured Pirellulales bacterium | reverse complement strand
TACACCGATTAACACTGTTGTTTGAGCCACAGAGAAATAATATTGTCATCCCTGCGAAAGCAGGGACAATAGTAAATATAAATGGCAACGTTCTCAATTCCACTTACTACATACTACATACGATATACGAATTCGTTAAGTATTATACGAAATCCCAACTTAAAGGGCGGGGAAATTTCAAAAAAATCTCCGTGAAACGGCGTTCTTTGTGCGTATTGCGTCGTGAGTAGTGCGTATCGCGTAAAGCTTTTAGGGATTTCCGGCACTTTTTCCTTAATCTTTGTGCCTTTGTGTCTCTGTTCCTCTGCCACTTCCTCTTTTTTAACCTTTTTCCACTTTTTTTCAAAATTTGTAGGTAACATTTACCCCGTGAGATACGCTATCTACACAGATTATTGGAGTTCTTTGAGTTATCTCATGGGGTGAACTCCGTGAGATACGCTGTTAATATGGAACAACAACCTTGAGCGAGCAATAAAAGTCAAGAGTAAAGAAGCGAGTTTTTAGGTCGGCAAATGGCTTTTGTGGAGAAAATATACCGGGGACCTTTAATTCTCCAGGCCGGTGAGATAAAATCGACGGTGCCGAAGTGTATCGTTTCACAGGGCAATCAGTGACTACGTAAATTGAGGACAAAGTAATGATGGATTTTCACTATGACAGGAGTATTCCCCGGTTGAAGGATTTTTCCCCCTCGAATCGGTTCGCCGCTACTGTGGTGATTGCTGCAATTTTGGTCTGCTGCTGCTTGTGTGCTTACTCTTTACCGTCTCAGCAAAGCCAGAGCATCATTGGTAAAGAGCAGCAAGGCGCTGTCCGTTCTTCACTTGTCGGGGAGTGGGTTTGCAATATAGGCCACAGGAAAATTGTCTTCAAACTCACGCCGGCGGGTGATTTCAGTCTCGGCGAACAGAATGGTCAATACGTGCTGGAAGCAAACACGGTCAGGCTCAAAACAGATACATCGGAAGTCAGCTATCAGTTTGAGCTGACCGCCACCGATCTTACGCTCTCAGGAGGGGATCTTACACAAGCTTTGAAATTCGTCAGTATGCACAGCTTTGGCGACTATCAGGACTGGCTATCTTACCTGTCCCCAAAATCCTTAAGGTCCAAAATTAAGCGCATGGCAGTGATATTGGTGATTGCTGTGGGCTGCCGAATATTGCTGCTGATGTTCAGGGCAATTATCCATTTTATGATTTATTGTAATTGGGGGCCGCTGAAGTTACTTTATAGTCGTCACAAGAATCGTACAATGACGATGTATTCCCTGTTAATTAACGTCTCGAAATATGTCGTTTATCTCGCTTCCGCCGGTTTTATTCTGAACGAACTGGGGGTCAACTATACTGCTTATCTGGCCTCTCTGTCTGTGGTTGGTCTGGCTATAGGCTTTGGGTCCCAGGGGCTGGTTCAAGATATGGTTACAGGCTTTTTCATTGTTTTTGAAGAACAGTTCAACGTCGGTGATATGGTGGAAATCCCGCCGCACGTTGGAGTCGTGCAGGAACTGGGGCTCAGAATGACCAAGCTGCGGAATTATCTTGGGCAGAGGGTAGTCATTCCAAACCGCAATATTGCCACGGTTGGCAACTACATCAAAGGCGCGCAGCACGTCAACATTGATGTGGCGGCAGCAAGTCGAGAAGCTGCGGAACAGATGAGATCCAGCCTTACACAAATAGTCGTTCAGATTGGCCGCCAGTTCGAAGAAGTAATCCTTTCGACTCCGAAATCTTATGAAATATTATCCCTTCCGACGGATGAGCATTTTGTGCGCCTGTATCTGGCGATTTGGCCGCAGCAGCAATGGGTCATCGAGCAGGAAATGGTGCCCCGAATACGGTCGTTACTCAAGAGTAAAGGCTTTGAGATACCAAATGATAAGGTAGCTGTCTTTTATCACCCCAGGGAGCAGCAGCCTGTTGGACCTCGAACACGTACCAGGATGGACAATCGCCGGATTAGGTCAACAAGAGAAAAGGGATTCAAAAACCGTATAGAAACAGAAGAAAAATAACTTCAATACACGAAATCGTAAACGTCTTGCTTTTGGTTAAGGATGAAATAAATGAAACAATGTAAATACTGCCGAGAACCTCTTGACGAAGCGGCTAAGAAGTGTAAAACATGTGGCGAACCATTCTATTTAACCGGCAAGATATTGAAGTTTACTCCTTTGTTTTCTATAATCATAGTGGTGGGATCGCTTGCTATTGCGTTTACCGAAATCAAAGAAAAGCAAAAAGCTGTGCGGCGAGCAGATGTGTCCGAAAAAGCTCATATAGAAGTCTCACGTGAGCTAAACGCAAAAGAGATAGCAGCAGATCGGGCACTCCGAGAGATTGCACAGAAATTGCCTGCGACGTCCAAAGATGTAATGATAAAAGACCTACGGTTGCCAGCTCGCGCCACGCTTAGGGAACTGGAAGATAGGGCAAAGTCGGCTCCGGCGGACGCTGATCTTCAAAGGAAGGTGTTTCTATTCCGCGCGCTTAAAGAGCCCGAAAGGGAATAACAAATAACAGCGTATAATGAGCCTTAACCAACCGACCAATAATGGTGGGGCAATACCGTAAGGCATCCCATAGGGAGCCTCCACCCTACGATTTCTAATCCTCTAATTCGCTAAAGAACTCTGGTGAAACCGTACATGAGTACGTTCTTCGTAAAGCGTCATTCGTCATCATTGAGCAACATGTGTTATGAAGAAAGCTTGGTACTGATCAGGCGGTTCAGGCTGATGCCTTCCTCGGCGGCTTCGAGGGCAATCCGTCGGTGCAACTCCGGCGGTACGCGGACCATGAATTTGCCGCTATAACGCTTAGAACAAATTGGTTCGGGCACAGGTTCGCCGTTGGCTTTCATGTCCTTGACAACCTTGGACGCTACTCTAAGAATCCCCCGCAGAGCTTCCTCCGGGCTACAAGCCAGCCAGCTTAGGCTTGGGAATTCCGCGCAGAGCCCCACAAACTGCTCATCCTCTTCGGACCAAATCACCCGATATGTATAATGTTCAATCTCTGCCGGCCGTTTCATTTTTTAACCTCTCAATAGCTCTGAGCACCTGTCTTACCTGATAGGGCTTTGCCATACCCTTATCGTTCTGGATATTGACTCGCGGATCGCCTTTCCAGGGCATCCGATACACGCGATGGCTCGTACCTCCCTGCCGGGATTGCCCAAAATAGTGATCGCATAAGCGGCACAAGTTGCTGAAACGCACACCCTTTAGATTATTTCCGGCCTGATCGAGAATATCTTCGATACGTGCCATAATTAAATAGTAGCATTAATGATACTATCCGTCAAGTAGAAAATTTGGATATTTTCGAAAAAACCTGCGAAATAGGGGATTAAATTTGTGATGTTTATTGATTCATGAGGTTTATGGCGGAAAGGGATACAAAAGGCGTTTCTGCAGAAATTTTAGCTTTGAGCACATCTTGTATAAATCAGCTTAACCTCTTGTCAGTAAAGCAATTGCAAATTACCAGGGATTCTTCTCCGTCCTGCGGGATAAAATTTTTTGCAAAAAAAATGTAAAATAAACTTGACATAATGTATAGTTTACTTTACATTGTCAAACATAGAGAAGCTAAAGAATTTAAGAGGTTATTAATCATGAACAGAACAGAAAAAGGCGCGTGGTTCACTCTAACAGTTGCAATCCTGCTTCTTGTCTTTGAGGCAATCGTATTTGCAAGTATGATTGCACCCGGGGGCAAGACGACAGGAACAGTGCTGGTCAAAGTCTGGATATGGTTCATTCTGATCTTTCTGGCCGGTGGTGCCGTCTTTGTCCATTGGAGACGAAAACCTTCCGGCGTAGATTTCGACGAGCGGGATAATTCGGTCAGGAAAAACGCCGTGCTGGCAGCGTTCGTCGGGCTCTGGATTGTGTTGTTTGCTGCAAGCATAATCCCATCGTTCGTTGCCGGAGATACGGGTTCAGTTCCGGTCTGCCTGCTGCCAATTATCAATATCGGCGTATTTGTTGTCGTTATGTTGATTTACTCCGTTGCGATTCTGTTTCAGTACGGCTGGGGAGATAAAGGAGAAAAATCATGAATCAAACAAAGGTAGGATCATGGTTTTATTTCTTTTTGGGATTAGCTTGTTTCCTCATCCCGGGCGGTGTGGCCATATTTATTGCTTATGATAGGGGAATATCCTTCGCGCCGGTGTTTATGTTTGCAGGCATTGTCATCTGGGGCGGCTTATTTTGGTTATTTCCTTTCATCGAAAAAAAAGTCCGCAAAGGAAAAAAGAAGGTCAGTTTCGACGAACGGGACCAATTGATCCATAAAAGAGCGGTTATGGCTGCGTATGTCGTGCTTTGGTTATATTTCGTTGCCGCTTGCGTGACTGCCTGGTGTATCGTTGGGCCTCATGGCTCTATATCGGTTAACGTAATGCCTCTTACGCTTTTGGGGGGCCTCGTCATTTTTACGCTTGTGCAGGGTCTGGCTTCTCTGATTCAGTACGGCCGGGGGGGCAAAGATGGCGAAAAGTGAAATGCAGAACCAGGTTCGACGGCTGCGATTTGAACACGGGCAGATAACCCAGCAGCAGTTGGCCGACAAGGTTGGCGTCACTCGCCAGACAATCATTGCCATCGAATCGGGCAAGTACGCACCGTCACTGCCGCTGGCTTTTCGTATCGCGCGGACCTTCGGTGTTTCTATAGAGCAGGTCTTTCAATACGACGAGCAGGAGACTTGATCCGTGCCGGCTGCCCGTAAAACCGTCTATTCGAACTCCTGCAGCAATTCCAGCAATTTTCGGTCGAGCTTGTGGCCGTGGAAGTCTTCGTATTTCACGTCTTCTCGGCCGGAGTCGACTATGCCGAACGAGCCGCGTAAGTTCCAGACCGACAGGCCGATGCCGTGCCCCGTCAGAATCTCCAGAACGTCACGCAGCCAGGCCAGCACAACATTGTGAGGCGTCTTGTTATAAGCGCCGCCCTCGCCGCAGTGTACGCCTACGCCCATCTTCGCCAGGTCGGCCCATTTCTGGTAATGCTGTTCCATGCGTTTGCGGTCCCAGCCGTTCCCGGGCCAGGCCGGCTCGGGATAATTCTTGCTGTCGACCCAGGATGCGCCGTAGTGACTGATGAACATCGGCTGATACGCGCGGGTGCTCTGGCCGATTTGCAGGTCGGCCAGTTCCGGCATCGGATCGTTGCCCCAGCTCATCCCGTCGGCAACGACAATGCGGTCGGGATTAATTTCGCGAATCGCCGCTACCGCCGTTCTGACGACCCGCTCGTGGTCGGCCCTGCTCATCAGATTGCCGATGGAAGGCGGCTCGTTGATAAGGTCGAAGCTGAGCTTGTCCTTCGAGATGCCGCGATAACGCTTCGCCATCATCTGCCAGTGGAAGCAGAAGGCCTTTAGCGGCTCGGCGTCCTTCCAGAGATTATGCGGCTCGGTGAATTCCCTGTTGACCGAGTAGCCGGGCCCGCGATGAAAATTCAGACTCACGTGAAGGCCGTACTTGCCGGCAAGATCAACGGCCCGGTCGAGCTTCTCCAGCATCGGCTCGTGGAGCTTGTAGTCGTCCCCATCCTCTATCCACAGCCGATAGCACATCGGGAAACGAACGAAGTCGAAGCCCCAGTCGCGCATCCAGCGGAAATCATCTTCCCGGAAGTCGCCCCTGCTTCGCATTGTGAACATCTCCAGCAGATTAAACCCCCGCCATCGAGGCAGCATTTTCTGCACCGGCTCATTGCCGGCCTTCTCTTTCTTTTCCGTTTCCTGTGCAAAGCCCGGCACCGCCGCGGCCGCCGCCCCCGCAGCGGCCATCTTCAAAAACTCCCGTCGATTATTCTTCATAAAACTTACTCCCTTTGAAAAAACAGCTCCTCGCACTGAGAACTTGCATATTGACTATTAGGTATAAAAGTAATAGTAATTACTTAAAAGAAGATAAGCAATAGGAAATTATAAGAATGGCTTTACCTGTAGTTGCGATAATTGGCCGGCCTAATGTTGGCAAGAGCAGTCTTTTGAATGCTCTGTCGGGGCATATGATAAGTATAGTCGAGCCGACAGCCGGCGTTACAAGAGACCGGGTGAGCACCATTATCGGCCGGGATGACCAATACTTCGAACTCAACGATACCGGCGGATACGGCATCGTCGACAGCGACCTGCTGAGCGAGCATATCGAGCATCAAATCCACCAGGCGATCGAATCGGCGAATCTCGTGCTGTTTATGGTCGATATACGCGACGGGATTGTGCCGCTGGATAAGAAAATCGCCCAGCTTCTGCGTAAATACGACCTCGACGTCATCGGCGTTGCCAACAAGGCCGATACTGCTAAAATGTTTCCTGCCGCCGGCGAATTTTCCAGGCTCGGCTTCGGCGAATTTCTGTGCATCTCGGCACAGAACAATCTCAACAAATCGGTCCTGCTCGATATGATTTTTGACAGGCTGGCACATTTGGATTCGGACAGGCCGACCGAGCCGACTATGAAAATCGCGATTGTCGGCAAGCGAAACGCCGGCAAGAGCACGCTGGTCAACGCGATGGTCGGCTCAGAGCGGGTAATCGTAAGCGAGACGCCGGGCACTACAAGAGACGCGGTGGATGTCCGCTTCGAAAAAGACGGCAAAACCATCGTCGTCATTGACACCGCCGGCGTAAGAAAAAAGAACAAGATGGCCGACAGCATTGAATTTTACAGCTTCGTTCGTGCTACTCGCTCGATTCAGCGCGCCGATGTCGTGCTGTTTTTGATAGATGCCGCCGTGATGGTCTCGCAGGTCGATAAGAAATTAGCAAAATTCATCGCCGAAGAATACAAAAGCTGCATAATCGTAGTCAACAAATGGGACCTTGCAAAGGATTCGGCCGCTACCGAGGACTACGAGGATTATTTGACGAAGCTGCTGCCGGGCCTGAGATACGCACCGCTGGCATTCACCACGGCAACCCAGGCCAAGAATGTCCAGAGCGTTTTGGATCTGTCGGCTGAAATCTTCAAGCAGACAACAACATGGGTACCAACTGCCAAGCTCAACAAGGCCTTCGAGTTGATAAAACAAGAGAAAGTCGGCATCGCCAGGAGCGGGAAAAGGGGCCAGCCGAAGATCTATTATGCAACGCAGGTGGCCGTCAATCCGATTACGTTTCTTATGTTTGTGAACAGGCCGGAATTGTTCGAAGAAAACTATCGCAGATTCATCGTAAACCGGTTACGATCTATACTGCCGATTGACGAAGTGCCGATAAGACTCTTTACCCGAAAACATAGAGAGTAGCGAATAATGCCGAGTGGATAAGGGTTGAGAAAGACAGATTAATGGCGAGGATATTTCGAATTGTGGTCTTGGTATTGGTTTTATGGGATTCACAATGCGCCAGCGGAACCGAAAGAACAAACGTCACGTCTTCAACCGATACTATAGCCATAACTCGTTATTTCACGAGATGGGAATCCAAATATTACACATTAAAGGCGGTGTTCATTAGCGGCTCTTTGGCGATGTTTGCCACCTCTGAGACCTCCGTTGTCGAAGAACATCAGCCTGGTGTGTATTCGTCACAAGCCAATTCTCACAGGGTCAGTATCGGCGTCATGACCCGTCTGATACAGTGATTGACATAATAAATGTAAGGAGCCTGTTAAATGAATTCGCTGTTTGTTGCAGGAATCGCGGTTTTTCTGTTGCTCTTGGGATATATTTTCTACAGCCGGAAGGTCAAAGAGTGGGTGGGGCTTGACGATAATGAGGTTCCGCCCTCTGTGGCAATGAACGACGGTGTGGACTACGTCCCTGCTAAACACTGGACTATTCTTTTCGGGCACCATTTTGCCTCTATCGCAGGGGCCGCACCGGTGATAGGACCCGTGATTGCGTGCCTGTACTGGGGGTGGCTGCCCGCCGTGATCTGGATTGTGGTCGGCGGAATTCTCTTCGGAGCGGTACATGATTTTACGGCTCTTGTGCTGTCACTCAAACACAGCGGAAAGTCCATTACCACGATTACAGAGTCCGTGATGGGAAAGACCAGCAAGATTATCTTCAGCGTTTTCGCCTTCTTGTCTCTGATCCTGATTGTCGCGGTCTTTGCAGCGGTCGCTGGAAAGACTCTGGCCACGACGCCAGAGGTTGTCATTCCTACTTTCGGACTTGTTGTGGTCGCCTTCGTTATCGGATTTCTCATGTATCGCATGCAATTTTCGGTACTTATGTGTTCTATCGCGGGATTGCTGCTGCTGGTCGGTCTGATTGTAGCGGGTTATTATTTTCCAGTCAGGCTTCCTTTCGCCAATGAGGACACTACAGCACGCTGGTGGACTGTAATCTTGCTTTTCTACGGCATGGTCGCATCCGTAACGCCGGTAACGCTGCTGCTTCAACCGAGAGACCATCTTGCCGGCGTGGTATTGTACATGGGCATGTTCTTCGGATTTCTGGGTCTTATTATTACACGTCCGGAGATGAAAGCCCCGGGCATTGTCGCATTTTCCTCCAAAATGGGATGGATGTGGCCCATGCTGTTCGTCAATATTGCGTGCGGGGCCATCTCGGGATTCCATAGTCTCGTTGCAAGCGGCACAACTTCGAAACAGATTCCGCGAATGCGAGATGCTCGTGTGATAGGTTATGGAGCGATGATTATGGAAAGCGCGCTGGCGGTTCTGGCGGTTATGGCAGTCTCGGCCGGTCTGTACTGGAAGAGCGCCCCGGCCGGTATCGAAGGGCCCGTATACCAAGAGCTGTTCAATAAAGGCGGTTGGATTAAGGCTTTCGGGACAGGATACGGAGAGCTGACAAAGCTGTTTTTCGGCGGCCTCGGAACGCTCATCGGAATTACCATGCTAAAGACTTTCATTATGACAACTCTCGACACGGCAACAAGAATCACCCGCTACTTGTGCAACGAGCTGCTCGGCGAAACATTCAGAATCCCATACATGAAAAACAAATATGCCGCGACCCTGCTTGTCGGTGTTCTGGCAGGCGCCCTGGCGCTGGGTAACTGGAAAGCGATCTGGCCCGTATTCGGTGCCGCGAACCAGTTGATTGCCAGCCTTGTCCTCATTGTTGCAAGCGTGTATTTATTCACGCATCGTCGCAGCTATCTGTTTACCGCCATTCCGGCTGTCATCATGCTCGTGACCACAATCGGCGCCCTCGTATACAACACATACATCTTTACGACCGCCGAAAAGCCCAGTATCATGCTCGCTATAATAGACGTGATGCTCATAATTCTTGCGGTATTCCTCGCTTATACGGCCTTGATGACCGTTGGAAGGGCAAGAAAAAACATTCCCGGCGTGCCGCAGGGAAACTAAGCCCGGCAAACAAGCTGATTCTTATCACAGCCCGGAATTGACTTATGGCTGTAGTCGGAGCGGGGATATTCGTTCTGGCATTGTGGATGACAATCGAGGCCTTGATGGCCTTCGGGCTGCGGCGACCTACTCACTCTCGGCGGTAGGCCGGGTTTTGAGTTGAAATTCGGCTTGAGTTGGTCCCCCCATCAGCTCGATCTCGCCTGTGCGAACATATTTCTCAGGAAAATTGTAGTGAACTGCCTTTCGATAATCTTCCTGACCTTGTTTAATATCACTTTCAAAAATGTACAGCGTCATCTGCGGCAATTGCTGCCCTTCATACGCACGTTTTGCATCGGTTGTCGCTTTAACAGCGAGAGAATTCAGCACGTTGGACAGATTTGTAATATCAGCATAATATTTCGCTGATAAGGTCGGACTCATGGCAATACCGATTGTCGCGTCCTCTATTCTCTGGACAGTGAGCGGATCTTCTTCCGGTGCCAACTTGATCGTCACGGCTGTAGACGACTCTCTAATTTGCTCTGCCGACAGCTCGATGTACGGAATTTTTTTAATTGGTGCTTTTCTTGCCTCTTCGATTTCATTTCGCGTCAGCTTAACTTGAGCAATGAGTTTATCCAGACCCCAATCACTCGGCACAAGTGCATTTACTGTTGATGGTTCAATGCTCTCATACTTCTGAGAATTTCCACTCTCATCAATACATTGAACGGTCAGTGGTCTTTCAACGAGTTTAACAACATCTAAAGTAAGTGTATTCGGATCGCAAGTTTCGGCTGTTAGACCACTAAGCTCTCTCAGCTCTGCGCTGCCTTTGATAAAATCCAGAACGTTGAGAGTAAACGGACCGGCGGCAGCGGCAGTTATTTCCTCCAACTCGGGATACAAAGAGAATTTTAGATTCAGCGTGCCTTCGCTGAGCTCGCGCTTCATCTCTGCAATCTTGGATGCCGGACCTTTGAGAACAATATTGTCGATAGAAATGGAAGCTTTCCCGCCAAAACTTACCCAGAGATTAGGGTTGGATTCGGCTACAATTATCGTAGCACCAGGAACAGGGAACGTTTCGTCCAGCGCCAGGTCCGCCCAAACCCAGATCAGGACCGTCAAAAAAATAACAATTGCTATCTTGCTGTATTTGATCTTTCTTAACATCGTAATTCGTACTTCACATCCAAAGCGGCTCGACTCATGGGATCACACTTGAAAGATGCTTTTTTAACCTGTCTTCATCCATATTTCGCGTAAGTTTTCCGTTCTCAGCAACAGAAATTATACCGGTTTCCTCGCTTACCACCAGACAGATGGCGTCCGAACCGGTTGTTATGCCTATAGCCGCACGGTGGCGGGAACCGAGTGAAGCGCCGCCGAAGCCCCCGTCCTCAGCAAGCGGTAACTGCACCCTGGCAGCTATTATTCTATCGCCTCGTATTACAACAGCCATATCGTGTAGAGCTGTGCCGGGCTGGAAAATAGTCTTGAGCAGTTCGGAAGTCACCTTGGCGTCGATTCGAACGCCGGTTTCCAAAAATTCGCCCAATGCCACGCGCTTTTCGATGACAATAATGGCCCCGATTCGAGCTTCGGATAGTACCGTTACAGCGGCAACCAGCTCTTCGACTGTCCGCGATAGCTGCTGAGAAGCGCTCGACCAAATATGACTCTGGCCTATTCGCATCAAAGCTCTTCGGACTTCCGGCTGAAATGCCGCGACTGCGATAATCAAAACTCCGATCAAAAAACCATTGTAAAGATACTGCAGTCGCTCGAACGGGAACTGCCCAACGAGCAGCTTCAGGACAAGGAAGCCTACGATGAGAATGAATATGACGGCGCGGAAAAGCCTTTCGCCGCGAGTGCCTTCGAGAAAATCCACTATCCAGTAAACCACCAGCCCGATGAGAATCAATTCGATGGCAATAATCCACAAGGGGTAGTCTGCTACCCGAGTGAAATACAAGTGTATTTGATCGATGAGTGTTTCCACAAATCAAATCCTTTTGTTATCGCCATGCGTTATGGATGATAAGTATTGTATAAAAAAACGACAAAATATACACAATACGATATACGCAATACGAATTACGGTATCCTTTTATCGGTGAGTCTGCTGGGCTCGTCAAGCATTAACACCGTATCTATATCCGCCATCATTTCCTGCTGATTAATTCTGACAACGCGCTGATGCCTTCTATGGCCTTCGGCGGCGGTCTCGCCGGGCTGGCTGATGCTGCAGCCGAAGGGCATGAAAACTAAAACCAACAATATAACAGGTAAAATCACCTTACATACAGAAACAGAAACACTCTTCATCGGTTCTCCTTGTTATCGGCCAGCGCATGTCTTCATTATCCGGGCGGCACAAAACACACCCTTTATTATAAATTCATTATACAAGCTGTTATAGTTATTGTCAAAGCAAAAAACCGCGTTCCGTCATATAAGGGGACAAATCTTTGCCACGCAGGGTCCAATAAATTCTTTAATAAACTCAAACTGACCGTTTTTGAACCGATTGAAATAGCAAGTCGTTCAATGACAACAATATAACACAATTTGTCATTCCAGCACCTGCTTTCGCAGGTGTAAACTTGTCCCCGCGAAAGCGGGGAGCGGGAATGACAGTGTGGCACAAGAACTAATTACAATTGGTATAACTAAGCGATTGCAACGCAACGAAAAAGGGCTGTGAGCGACAAGTGCCCACAGCCCGAATTTGATGTTGCATAAATGTTACTATGTTACTACGGACAATTCTCAAGCCAATCGGCCACGAAGTCCGCCAGGTCGTTCAAGTCGATTAATCCATCGCCGTTGTAATCTTTACATACCGAGCAGGTAGTATCCGGGGTGATGCGGTAATCTTCCGTTTCGCCGATCGCGTATTTCGCCTGTGGTCCGGAACCGCCATTACCTTTGGCTCCGGGATTACTGCCGCCTCTCCATGGCCGGCCTGAAAGAGTGATTCTCATCCAGACCTGCTCCGAACCCTGCTCAGGATGCCAGGGCATAATCGCCGGCGTGGTAATCTGATTTACGCCGGCCGGCAGATTTAACAGGAACTGGTTCTGTACCGCCCACTCCGGCGCGGGACCTTCGGGACATTCAAGAGTATCGTCCCAGTCGCCATCCCGGTTCCAGTCTATCCAGACATTAACCCAAAGGTCGGTGTTCGGCGTGATAACATTGACAATGTAGTCAAACGTAGACCAGCAGCAACTCGGCAGACTGAGCGGTAAGACAACGCCGTCATCGCCCTGATCCCGGTTCGGCGTATCGGTTGAGGGCCTGATATTGTTTACGCCATCCTCATCGGTGCCGGTATCGGCTTCGGTTTCCCGTGTGATCTTTTTGCCCAGAAATGCCACTGTCTGAGCGTTCAAATGGACCGGTCCGAAGGGCCCGGTACCGGTGCCATCGTTGTAAACAGTGGGATAACTGGCCTGGACAACGACCGGCAACGTTCCCTGCGAAGGATATGCCGTCATTGCCTTACCAGAGTTGTTCGTGCTGTCCGGAGCATCGCCAAGGTCCGGTTTATTCTGAACCACGACGCCCTCGCAACTAATACTCAGCAGACCTTCGCCGGTCTCATTGGCGTAGCCGCCAATCTCGATCAGATACTGGTTGCCGGCAGTCGCGGCAAAGGTTACCGCTGACTGATAATTGTTGCCGGCATCATCGTTGCATTCGATCAGATCCCCCGAAACCGGATAGCATTCGCACCCATCATAGACAGCGAGCATCGTATCGTAACTGCTGCCGGCCAGGCTGACGGTGACATCACCCGTGCACGAGGCGGTGTAGCAGTACCAGATATTCGGACTGGTCATACAGACGCCCTGCCCGTCGAACGTAGCGTTAGCTGTGCTGAACGCCAGGTTTTTTACATCTCCGACCGGCTTTGCATTTTGGCAGTCGTCCTTGGACGACGGAGGAGGCTGCACTCCCTCACAACTGACACTCAGCATGCCCTGACCGGCTTCGAGAGCATAGCCCCCAACCTCGATCAGGTACTGGTTGCCGGCGACCGCATCGAAAACGATTTCTGACTGACGAGAGTTGTTGGTGTCATCGTTGCACTCGATCATGTCGCTCGATGTCGGATAGCATTCGCACCCATCATAAACGGCGAGCATCGTGTCGTAGCTGCTGCCGGCCAAACTTACGGTTACCTGGCCTGTACACGAAGCGGTATAGCAGTACCAGAGATTCGAACTGTACATGCAGAGGCTCGGGCCGTCATGCGATGCACTGGTTGTATCAAACGGTATATTCGTTACGTCACCGATCTGTTTTGCATTCTGACAATTATCGTTGTTGGTCGACGGGGGCTGGCCCTCGGAACTGACAGTTATTACTCCCTCGCCGACTGCGTCGGAATTATAGCCCATAACTTCGAACAGGTAGCTGTTACCGGCGATCGCCTCGAAGGTGATTTGAGACTGAAGAAAACCGCCGAAGTCGTCATTGCGCTCGATTATATCACCCGATCCAGGGTAACAATCGCCGCCGTCATAGACAACGAGCGCCGTGTCATATTCGCTGCCAAGGAGGCTGACAGTGACGTCACCTGTGCTCCAGGCCGTATAAAGATACCAGAGATTCGGGCTGGTAAAGAAAAGACCAGGGCCGTCGAACGTCGCACATGTGGTGTTGAACGGCAGCTCTGTTACGTTGACTATCTGCTTTGCGTTACTGCAGTTGTCGTTTACCGGCTGACTCGACTGCGCATCACAACTGATACTGATCGTACCCTGACCCTTTACTGAGGGATTAAATCCCCCAACCTCGATCAGGTACTGGCTGCCGGCCTTGACGGGGAAAGTGATTTGTGATTGCTGCCCAAAAAAATCGTCGTTTCTTTTAATCAGGTCATTTATGCTCGGATAGCAACCGCAACCTTCATAGGCGGCGACCTTGGTATCGAAGCTGCTGCCGCGCAGACTTACAGTGGCACAACCATTGCATGTGGCAGTATAGCAGTACCATATATTAGGGCTGTTAATATAATGCCCGGGGCCGTCGAATGTTGCATTCGTTGTGTCGAATAGCAGGTTTGTTACATTAGCAACCGCTTTTTTGTTGGCGCAATTGTCATTTGGCGGATTGAGCAACATTGGCTTAACGCCGACACCCGAAGCAATGTTTACTGCACAGAGCAGTAATACCAATCCGCAAACCAATGCTAATTTTGACCTATGCCGTTTCATAATGTAATCCTCCAAAATATTAAAATCCAATTTTTTTATTTCAATCCCACAAGCGCCACTTTTCATTCATCGTGGAACCACATATAACATCGAGCAATACTCCTTATTTCGCCTATCGGCTATATAAAAGTGCCATCTTATATCTTACACGTAACGTTTTTTTTTATGTATTAAAATTTTAGCCTTGACCGTGTTTTCCGGGAAATTTTGTGGCGCATCTATGGGAACATGGCTCCGGGGCGGACAAAAGATTTGATTATGGCTATGCACTCAAGCGTTGAAAACCGGCTTTTTGCTGAATTTGCCGGCCACACACTAAGCGAGGCCGGCAAACTCAGCTTCAAGGAGAGGGATGTGAGTTACTTTTTTATACTTCCGACACTTTCTAATTCTGTTTCTGCGTTTGCTCATGCGACCGCTACTTATCGGACTATAAAACTATCATTAAGTGCCGCCTTTGATACGAAGTGTAACACTTTTTTCGGAATTTTTTCAGCAAGCCGGCCAACTGAAGGCCATAATGCCCTAAAAAGCACCATAAGGGGGATTATCAATGATTTTAATGAAGATTTCTGAAAATAATCCTTTACGAATATCTCGTAAAATAAGACCGGTATCTCAATGACCGGTGAAACGCCGCTTGATGAAACAGGATCTCAAAAAAAGGGGCCTATACCGTATCGATCAGTATAAGCCCCTCACTGAAGCATGTCAGCTTTGGCCATAAATCAAATTTAACAGCCGGTTAAATCACAGCTTATATCAAACTTAGTTAATTAGAGCCG
>CAYTNN010000100.1:7413-15370 GCA_964439135.1 uncultured Pirellulales bacterium | reverse complement strand
AAAAATCATAACTGCGAAGTACGAGCTTCACTAATCTTCCTTATACCAAATCCCACAGCTTCCTGTCAAGGATTTTATCTATGTGGGGATGGGATTAATGTAAAAAAGACATATTATTATAGGACATTAGAAGTGTTGGGCTGGATCAATATAAAAGAGGCCTCAAACTAATTCATACCTGATATTCTTTCTATTTTAGGACCAGGCTCTGATTTATCGATTCGTCCCGGTATCGAAGGAAATCGGGATAATAGGAGTGCTGTTTTGGGGCAGCGGGGAATCAGGGAAACAGTACGGAGAATCGAGAATTTGGTATCAGGCATCGAGTATCGGGCAATGAGCGGCCCAAGAAAATGATTATTGATAGTTGATTATGTGATTCTTTCTCTGCATTTTCTGTGTCCTCCTTCGACCAGGCTCAGGACGGTGTCTATGGCAGATATAAGAACGGCGACTCACGGAGATTTTTCTGAAATATGCCCGCCTTTTTGTATGACAGTTCGTATAATAAATAACGAATTCGTATTTCGTATGTAGTAAGTCGTAGGTGGAATTGATAAATATAGGAGAAAACAGGTGAAAAAAAGTAGAAAACGACGAAAAATTGAGCTTAATTTGAAAAAACAAACCCAATTTTGGAATGGGCAAAATGAGCGTAAGCATCTATTCGAAAGGGTATTATGAAGATTTTTGTGGTTTTTGGCGGCAAAAAAAAAGCCAATTCAAAGCCAAAATGCCGGCCTTTGGGCCGGAAATACTAAGCACTTAGCTTTAAATCCTAAACGAAATGGATGGGTGCGGAATGATTGAGTCCAAGGTACGTTTGAAAGGGTGTGATTTGAAAAAACAAAGCCAATTTGTCAGGTGCGGAAATGAACGCAAGTTCAGTAATAAAAGGTAATTACGAAGAAAATTGGCGGTTTCGGGCGGCGAAAAAACAAAGCCAAACAAAGCCAATTTCAAGGTTCGATCGATGCCGGCGTTACTGCAGGGCGGCGTCTTTTTTGATTACTTTTTTCTGCTGGTTCTGCTTGAAGGCAGCCAGTTTTTCCTGGAAGTTTTTGTCAGAGAGGGCCAGGATCTGCACGGCGAAAATGGCGGCGTTTTTGGCGCCGGCCTTTCCGATAGCCATTGTCGCCACCGGCACGCCGGGCGGCATCTGTACGGTGCTCAGCAGGGCATCCATTCCGTTCAGGCCCGCGCCCGAATCCAGCGGCACGCCTATGACGGGCAGCGTTACTTTAGACGCCATGGCGCCGGCCAGGTGGGCGGCCATGCCCGCGGCGGCGATTATGACCTTTATCCCGTTTTCGGCGGCGTTTTCTGCGAAATCAGCGGCAATCTCAGGCGTCCGATGGGCCGAAATGATCCGCACTACAGGCTCGATGCCGAAATCGCCGAGTTGCTCGATGCAGCTTTTCATGACTTTCATGTCGCTGTCCGAGCCCATTACTACTGCGACGGGGGCTGTTTTTTCAGATACCATATTGTTTTCTCTTATTAAAAGGTTACAATGGCCAGTTGGCATTTGCGATTTTCGATTTTCGATGTTCGATTTTAATTCGGCAATCGGCAATCGGCAATCAAAAAATAGCTTAAGGAGAGCCGAAAAATGCAAGCGAGGAAACCGGTTGTTGCAGGTCAATTTTATCCCGGCCAGCACGATTCCTGCGTCAGCGCAATTAACGAGTGCCTCGAAGCGATAAATCTAAGCGAGTCGTTGCCGGAAACGATAGTAGCGGGCATAGTTCCGCACGCCGGCTGGACATTCAGCGGCAGTTTGGCGGCGTTGGTCTTCTCTGCGATCAAACAGCAGCATGAAAAAGTCAATACCTTTATCATATTCGGCGCCGCCCACAGCTACTTTGGAGCCTCGCCGGCTGTTAGCGACAGGGGTCTTTGGACTACACCGCTCGGAGAGATTGTGATTGACGAGGAATTGGCCGATGCCATTTTGGGTACCGGCCAGGCCGTCAGCGATCCAAGCGCCCACTTGTCCGAACACAGTATCGAGGTGCAGGTCCCGTTCGTACAGTATCTCTTTCCCGGCGCTAAGATAGTGCCTATTGTTGTGCCGCCGACCGAGCAGGCTGTCGCGCTGGGCACGCGTGTTGGCGAGATTATTAGTCAGCAGGAGGGCAAGAAAATCGTCTGTATAGGCTCGACCGACTTGACCCACTACGGGCCGCGTTACGGCTTTGCCCCGATGGGAACCGGAAAGAACGCTTTGGAGTGGGCGAAGAATGTTAATGATAAAAAGTTCATCGATTTGACTTTGAAACTCAAGCCGGCCGAATTGCTCGCCGGCGCGGTAAAGGACGGCAATGCCTGCGGGCCCGGCGCGGTGGCGGCAACGGTCGCAGCGGCAAAAGAACTTGGCTGCAAGCAAGGCCTGTTGCTGGGACACACCACCAGTAATGAAATCATGCTCCGGAAAATGGGCACCACGAGCGCCGAGGCTGTAGGCTATGCCGCAATTGTCTTCTGACTATCGGCCGGCAGTGTCACTTTCGTCGTGAAAATGCCGCCCTGTTCCAACTGGATGGTGAATGTGCCTCCTAACGCCTTGACAATTCGCTGGACCAAAGCCAGGCCCAAACCGCAGTGAACACCGGCGTTTGAGCGTGATGAATCGCCCCGCCAGAGGCAGTCGGAGACTTTTGAGACCTGCTCGGCGGTCAATTGGCAGCCGGTATTGGAAACTGCGATTTCCACCGAATCGTCGATTCGGCGGGCTGTTGTCCGGATTTGGCCGTCATCGTTTGAATATTCGGCGGCGTTGTCCAGAAGGTTGGAGAATACCATAGACAGATGTTCGGGATCCGATTGACAAGTCAATTCGGCGGGAATTTGATTCTCGAAGACGATCCTGCGCTCGTCCGCTTTTTTGCTGAAGCACCGCCAGCAGGAATCGAGAAGTTCGGAGAGTTGAACAGGCTCGGTTTTGAAGCTGATTTGCTGAGTCTCCAGCCGGGCGAGCATCAGCAGGTTATTGACCACCGATTCCATGTCTTTGGCGATTTCCAGGCAATCGGAAAGCGCCGTCTGGTACTCGGTCGCATCGCGGCTGCGGGTAAGCGTTACCTCTATCGTCGAGCGTATTCCCGACAGCGGCGTTCGCAATTCATGGGCGACGTCGGCGTTGAACCGCCGCTCCCTGTCGAACGAGGCTTGCAGCCGGGACAGCAGCTCGTTAAGGCGGTTCTTGATAGGGACCACCTCCGCCGGTACATGTCGGGCGCCGATTCGAGTTGTCAGGCTGTCCACTCTGATGGTCGCGATCTCGGCGGCTATTGTGTTCAGGGGACGCAGGCCGCTGCGGACTACATAGGCGCCGATAATCAGGGCAAGGCCGGCGTTCACGCTCGCCGCGACGAACAGAAGCCATTTGAGCAGGCCGAGTTGGCCGTAAAGCTCGTGCGCATCGCGGGTCACGACCAGAATCAAGGGTTGCTCTGCGGTCTGCGCGGCACCGTTTGATTCGTCTGTCTCGATTCTCGGTAGGAATGTGGTGCCGGCCGCTCGGTACGGATGGTCTTCGGGGCCGGGAAATACTTTGTAAACCGGTTTGTCGAGGGAGCCGTGGAAACGTGGAAGATCGTCCGTGCCTAATAAGGGAGACCTGGATACCACTTCGCCGTTAAGCTTCCAGATCTGATAGTTCATTGGATGATCGGGATTAGTAAACTCCGGCATCTGTTGAATGCCGAGTTCTATGTCGATCCCGTTGGGATCTGTTTCTACAGCGGCTGCCAGAATTTGGGCGACGGATGCCAGCGCCGTGTCGAACTGGCTGACCAGGGCGCTGCGAATCACGACGTATATGAGCAGGCTGAAGACAATCAGCAGCAGAATCATCCCGCCGATTATGCCGCTGAGCAAACGGGTTCGGAGTGATCGCATCATGGTGTCTCTCCCAACAAATAGCCGCGGCCGCGGACAGTGTGAATTAGAGCGGGTTTACCTTCTCGTTCGATTTTTCTGCGCAGATAGCCGATGTAAACGTCCACAACGTTGCTGGATGCCGACGAGCTGAACTCGTAGACGTGTTCCCATATATCCGAGCGGGATACCATCTGGCCGGTACGCATTGCGAGGTATTCCAGGAGTACGTATTCCCTCGGCGTAAGCAGAATTTCCTCTCGGCCGCGCCAAACTTTCTGCGTGGTAAGGTCGAGCCGCAGGTCCTTGATTTTGATGCTGGGATTCTTCTGGCGGTAGCTGCGGCGCAGCAGGGCACGAACCCGCGCCATGAGTTCTTCGAAAGCAAACGGCTTGACCAGGTAGTCGTCGGCGCCGAGGTCGAGGCCGGTGACGCGGTCTTGAACGGTGTCTTTGGCCGTCAGGATCAGAACGTGGGATTTTTTGCCTCGAGTTCTCATCTTCCTGAGGATTTCAAGCCCGTCCATGCCGGGCAGCATTAGGTCGAGGATGATTACATCATATTCGTTGCTCGTTGCGTACCAAAGACCCTCCTTGCCGTCGCGCGTGGTATCCACGGCAAAGCCGGCCTCGCGCAGACCCTTTACAAGGGATTGCTGCAAAGGCCGATAGTCTTCTACAACCAGTAAACGCATCTAACACTCGTATAAAAATATGCTGAGTTTTCGGGATAGTTTAGCACTTCCTAATACCCATCAGAACCAGCGGTCAGTCTTTCCTGCTCTTGCCATTTTGCGGCGGAGTCTCTTTCATAATAGGCTGTATCTTATGGTCGTCGGCGTCAATTTGCGGCCAGTCCGGTGCCGGGACATCGGGTAGCAGGACGTGCGGCGTGATGAATAACGTCAGCACGCTGTTACGGGTTGCTTTTTGGGTTTTCCTGAACAGAAGCCCGATGATCGGGATATCGCCCAGTATCGGCACTTTGATAACGGCTTCGCTCATTTCCTGCTGGCGCAGGCCGCCAATCACCAGGGTCTGGCCTTCCCGGACGGTGACCGTAGTTGTGGATTCCCGGTTGACCTGTTCGGGCAAGCCTGCGTCCGGTGTAAAAGTGAAGCTCCCGACCTTGATCGATACATCCATGCTGATTCGACCGTCCGCCAAAAGTGTAGGGGTGATACGGCCCTGGGTATCGGCCGAGATATCGCTCTTCTTGACAATAGGCCGTCCGGATACGTCATAGCCTTCGTTAAAGAAATAGTTCAGCGTCTTGCGGATCTGAATTGTGGCTTCCAGACCGCTGACCGCGACCGTGCGCGGATTGGTCAGAATCGTGCCCTTGCCGTCCTGGACCAGTGCGTTCAGGCGAACGAAAAACTCCCGCGGCAATTTTCCCACGCCCTGGTAGAAGACCTGGCCGGTTCCGGGGTAGGTGGTAAGTCCGTCTAATGAGGCGTCCGGGCTAAGGTCGCGAATCGCGTTACCCATTGGCTGGAACATAGCGAACCGTCCCTCGGCGTATGTCCAGTCCAGCCCGAGCTCACGGTTGGCCTCGTCGGTCAGCTCCACGGCCAACAGGTCGACCAGAATATGACTGGCCGGGGTGTCGATCAGTTTCAGATTTGCCTGCAGCTCGGCCAGAAGCTCGGCAGGACCCATGTACAAAAGTAGATTGCGGGATGTATTGGTTGTGACATATTGATTGTACTTGGTCGGTAACGATGCAAGTGCTTCTGCCACGGTCATATGCATGGGCTCAATCGTCCGGGTGATGATGCCGGAATCGTCTGCGAAAGATTCCGGAGAGGCAGCCTCTGTTGTAATGCCGGCAGAGGTTTGCTCCTGCTGCCCGGGAGATGTCACGCCGGCCGTCATTGACGAAGCCCGGCCCATTGGTGGCCCGTCACAGGCCTGAGCCAGAGGGCTGATAAGGCGCTGCGGCAGGTCCACGCGATAAACATCGGGCTGCACAATCCGGTCGGCTATGCTGATGATCTTCGAGATCGTGATAAGCAGCGACCGGCTGTCCGGCGACCACGAGATGTTGACCACGCCGTCATCACGATCATCGCTGGCTTCGATCCGCTTGCGATCCTGCTCTTCGCTCAGCAGCAGAAGGTCCTCAGCCTTTCCCGTGGTCATATCATAGACGGTCAGAGCCGTACGCCGGTTCTCGTATCGCGAATCGGGACCCCAGTTTCGAACCGTAGAGCGTTTGGTCAGGAAAGCGATTTTCGTGCTGTCATAGGACCATTTCATGGCCTCGATGTCATCGAGTCTTCCGTCTTTTCGCGGATAGGTGGTCAGAAGTATCTTATAGCCACCGCTGTTGGGGTCCATAAGATAGAGTGTCGGGATATCGTTGCCCTGGATATCGAATCGATCCCCCTTGGCCAGTATGTAGCGGCCGTCCCACGACCAGATCGGACCGTCCAGGTCCAACTGGTTCTCTGTGGCTGGCGAGCTCGCATTCGTTAGGTTTCTGGCATCGCTTCCATCGGCGCGGGCGATCCATGCATCGCAGCGATGTCCGCGTTCGCTTTGAGTCATATCCTTATCGAAGGTGAAGGCTATGACATCATCCACGGGAGACCAGCGAGCATCTCCGGCACGTAATGATTCACTCCCGATATCAGTTATCATGACAAGGTCAGTTCCGTCGGGGTTGACGGTGACTACATCAGAGTTGCCGCTGGCCGCCACGAGCAGACTTAGCCTCGGCGGCAGAGATGCACTCCATCGCTGATCTTTTCCCTCGCCACGCTCGGGCAGCAGGTGCCAGGTCCGTTCTGTAACGGTATCGTAGAGCCAGACTTGCCGGGTGCGCGTCAGGCCCAGGCGGAGCTTGTACGCAAGGTAGCGATCGTCGGGCGACCAGTAGGGCCCGTCGTCGGGGTCGAAGTTACTTCTTCGATACGGCGGGGAAATGGTGGTGGATCGATTCTGGCTGATGTCGTAAATATAGGCCGCTCCCTGGCTTTCTTCCTCAGTTGCGTTGGAGAATTCATACGCGATGCGGTCGCCGGCCCAGGACCACTCGGCAAAAAACACATCTCCCACTGGGCAGGCAGGCTTGACTTCAGTGCCGTCGGCCTTCATGACGTGCAGTTGCCATTGGGACGAGTCACCCACTTGTCGCGCAAAGGCCACCCAGTCGCCGTGCCAGGCCCAGGCCACGGCCCTTGATTTGCCATCATCCGTCAACGGTATAAGCGTGACTCCCTCAGCTATGATTGCCGAGAGACCTGCCGAACAACACAAGAGTAATACACAAAATGTCGAAAACAAAACGTATCTGAACCTGTTACCTATGATAAATTGCATTTGGCATATTCCTGCAATAATGGTTTACCGTAAGATATCCCTGGTAGAAGACGGTTCTCATATTAAGTGCGAACGCCTCTGGCCACACATAACGACAAGAAAAAACCGCTGAACAGCAACAGCCTGCCACTCAGCGGTGCATATCTTAACATTGAAGAGAAGATGCGTCAGTACTTTTCCTGACTTTAACCATCGTCTTCTTCTTCGTCATCGTCCGACTTGCCTTTCTGGGCGTCTTCCTCCACCTTGCGGCCATCCGGTGTCAGAAGCAGTTCCTGCTGAGCACCGGCTTTCTCGAATTTGATCTCGTAGAGAATCGTTGTCTTTCTCTCAAGTGCCAGTTCGGTGCCGCTGCCAGCCACCTCGCGTGCTGCTTTGAGCACAGCCGCTGGGACTTCGTTGGCTCTGACGCCTTCCTCGATCTCTACCAAATCGCCCGTCTTAGTGACCAGGACATCCATGTGTGCTCCGGAGGGCGTCTTCCACGAGCCCTCGTAGAATGTGTGGCCGTCCTTGACCTCCTCGGCAAACTCGACGATTTTGGCCCCGGCAGCCATTTTCTTGAGTGATGCCAGGGCGGCTGCCGGGACCTCCGCCTCTGTTACTTTGCGTTCGGTCTCGGCCGTCATGGCCGCTTGGGCTGCGTAGACCGCCGCACACAACATGGCCCCGAACAAAATCATAACAGCAATTAGTTTCCAGTGTTTCGATTTCATTTTTCTGTCTCCTTAAATTCAAAAAGAACCAC
>CAYTNN010000100.1:0-7313 GCA_964439135.1 uncultured Pirellulales bacterium | reverse complement strand
AGTTCTACGCCGGGACCGGATTTGTCGAAGTTGATACTTTCGAGATAATTGCGGACGAACTGCTTGTCGAAGCTCTCCTGATCCCTGCCGGGCTGGTATTTATCCGCAGGCCAGAACCGCGAAGAGTCCGGCGTCAGAACCTCGTCGATAAGGATAATCTTACCATCGACAAATCCCCATTCGAACTTGGTGTCGGCGAGAATTATCCCTTTGCTCTCGGCATATTCGCTTGCTTTCTCGAAAATCTCCGTGCTCTTGCTGCGGACATAATCCGCGGCTTCCTTGCCGATTATTTCCACGCACCGCTCGAAGCTGATATTCTCATCATGCTCACCAAGCTCGGCCTTGGTCGCCGGCGTGAAAATCAGTTCCGGCAGCTTTTCGCACTGCTTCAGACCGGCCGGCAGCTTCTGCCCGCATACCGTGCCGTTTTGCTGGTATTCTTTCCAACCCGAACCCGCCAGGTATCCCCGCACGACGCACTCGACGGGCAGTACTTCTACCTTCTTTACCAGCATGCTCCGCCCGGCCAACTGTTTGGTGTGGCTGCTGAACGGTTTGGGGTAAGTGGTCACATCGTCGCTGATTAGGTGATGCTCGACTATGTCGCTGAGAAAATCAAACCAGAAACGCGAAATCCGCGTCAGCACGATCCCTTTATAAGGTATGCCATTCGTCATCACGACATCGAAAGCACTGAGCCTGTCGGTCGCCACGATGAGCAGTTTATCGCCAAGATCATAAATGTCGCGAACCTTGCCCCGGCTCGGCGGTCTGTTGCCTATGTTTGTCTCTAAAATCGTCTCCATAATCGTTTCGTCCTTCATACCGTTCTCCATTTCCTGTCTGTGGCGCCCAGGCTTCTCACCTGCGCTGGCAGAGAAAATTAGCCTTTGCTTTTAATCCGAACTACTCTCTATGGCAAAATACTGCCGAGACGGCAATTCTAACCGGGATTGCATCAATTGCACGTATTTTTCCCATATTTATAAGGTCTTATCTCAAGAAAATGCCGGCAATCGGCAAATTTTTTTAATTTTTGTGATTTTTTCTTGTACAATTATGGGCATATGCCCATAATATAAAATATGACAAATACACTTAAGGATAGAAGACAAGCCAATGACACTGGATAAAGCTATACTAAGCGGCGACGAGGAGATTTACCACCCATGAAGACATACTTCGACTGTGTTCCTTGTTTTGTCCGCCAGGTGCTCGATTCAGTCCGTATGACGACGGACGATACACGGCTTCATGAGAAAGTCCTCCGCGAGGCTCTGAGCATGGCAAGCGAGATGGACCTCAACCAAAGTCCGCCGGCGATGGCGCAGAAGATACATCAGTTCATTCGTAAAATGACCGGCATCAGCGATCCTTATCTGGATGTGAAGAACCGTTTCAATAAATTGGCTCTTCAAATGTACCCCGACCTAAGGATGCGAATCGACACCTCAACAGACCCTGTGGAGACAGCAGTTCGGCTGGCTATTGCAGGCAATATTATCGACTTTGGAGTGAACTCGGCCGTTGAGTCAAGCCAGGTTGAACGGACGATTGCCGAATCGCTGACAGATCCATTCGATAGAGAGAGTCTGGAGGTGTTCAAACACGCCATATCACGAGCGGAAAAGATACTTTATCTCGGCGATAACGCCGGAGAAATCGTCTTCGACCGGCTGTTGATCGAGCAGTTGCCTTGTGAGAAGATAACCTTCGTGGTTAAAGGAGGGCCTATTCTGAATGATGCCGTCATGGAAGATGCACAGATCGTCGGGCTCACGGACGTGGTTGATGTTATCGATAACGGCTCGGATGCCCCCGGCACCATTTTGGAGAACTGCTCTGAGACGTTTCGTCGCCGATTTGATCAATCCGATTTGATTATCGCCAAGGGCCAGGGCAACTATGAGACCCTAAGCGACGTAGACAAGAACATATTCTTTTTGGTGATGCCGAAGTGCAGTGTCTTGGCACGACATCTGGGCCGTGAGATCGGCAGTCTGGTGTTGTCGGGATCGAATCACAGTCACTTCGCAGAAGGGAGTTGAGATTATGCCAAGAGGAGATGGAACAGGACCGGCCGGCCTGGGACGTGGCGGCGGCCGCGGTATGGGCCGCGCTGCTGGCAAGGGAAGAGGCCGTATGGGCGGGGGGAAATTGCATATGCCCGAACTACACAGCAGTAGTCCCTCATGCTGTGGGGCAGCCTTGTAATGCAAGAAGTTGTTCAAGATGTGGTACGAAAATGACAAGAGCTTAATCTTATTTTGAAAGGAGATTTATTATGCCACGTGGAGATGGAACAGGTCCTGGAGGTATGGGACCAATGACAGGTAGAGCGGCAGGTTTTTGTGCCGGCTATTCAGTACCGGGTTATATGAATCCTGTGGGTGGCCGTGGATACTGGGGCCGGGGCCGAGGCGGTGGTCGGGGCTGGAGACACTCGTACTATGCGACGGGCCTGCCCGGCTGGGCAAGAGCGCCGATGGGATATCCGGCGTGGGGTGGCCCCGCTGATACTTACGCGCCTTCTGCCGGACCGTTTGCCCCGACAATGGCGGCTGAACAGGAACTTGGCGACCTTAAAAAGCAGTCGGAGTATTTCCAGGATGCACTTGGCCAAATCAACAATCGCATCGAGCAGCTCGAAGCAGAAAGCAATAAGTGATTGGCTGCTGTCCTTAAAACAAGAAAGGCGTATTATAAAGATAGCAATTACATCGACCGGAGATAATCTGGATTCTGAAGTTGATCCACGATTTGGAAGGGCGGCTTTTTTTCTAATCGGCGATCCCGAAAAGATGGATTTTGCCGCCGTCGCAAATGAAAACGCTGCCGGCGGCGCGGCGGGTATCGGCTCGGCCAAACGTGTCATCGACGAGGGCGCCGAAGCGGTCCTGACGGGTAACTGCGGCCCGAACGCCCAGCGTACCCTGAATGCCGCTGGCGTAAAGCTCTATACCGGCGTGACAGGAACGGTCGCCGAAGCTGTTGAGTTGTTCAGAAGCGGCGGATTAACCGCGGCTGAAGGGCCAAGCGTCCAATCTCATTTTGGTATGGATAAGTAAAATGCCGGATGACTTCGTTGTTGCTGTTGCCAGCGGCAAGGGTGGGACCGGAAAGACCACAATTGCCGCCAATCTCGCCTGGGTAGTATGCGAATCAGGGCGGAAGGTTCAATATCTCGACTGCGATGTGGGTGCGGCGGGTCTGCATTTGCCGTTAGACCCCGATATAAAACAAACGCATGATTTTAGCGGTGGCAAATTAGCTGCTGTTGTTTCCGAAAAGTGCATCGGCTGCGGCCGGTGTCGGGAGGTTTGCAGTTTTGATGCTGTCTTGTTTAATAGTTCCGGGAACGATAGGTGACATTCCCTACGATCCGGCGGTGACGAAGGCCCAGGTAGCCGGCAAGAGCATTATCGAGTACTCTAACGGCAGCCTCAGGGATCGTCTGATGTCGCTCTGGCAGTCGGTGTTGGAAACGTTGGAAGAAAGCAAATCAACAGGAGCTGAATAATGGAGAACGTAGAGCATAAATTCCTCGTCCTGAGCGGCAAAGGCGGTGTCGGAAAGAGCAGCATTGCCGCCAACCTGGCGGTATGGCTTTCGATGCGGGGCAAGCGCGTCGGGCTGCTGGATGTCGACATTCATGGGCCGAGCGTCCCTAAACTTTTGAATCTCGAACATGAGCACGTTCAGGCAAAAGGTGGTGGGATCGAGCCGGTTTCATACAGTGACACTCTGAAAATCATGAGCATCGGATTTTTGTTACAGAATGAGAGCGACGCCCTTATCTGGCGCGGCCCAATGAAGCATAATGTCATTAAGCAGTTCGTAACGGATGTTTGCTGGGGCGATCTGGATTACCTCGTGGTAGACTGTCCGCCGGGGACCGGTGACGAGCCGCTCTCGGTCGTGCAGCTCCTTGGCAAAGTTGATGGTGCTGTCATCGTCACAACTCCACAGCAGCTCGCTGTCGTCGACGTGAAAAAGTGCATCACGTTTTGCAGGCAGTTGGATTTGCCGGTCCTGAGAGTGATTGAGAATATGAGCGGATTTGTCTGTCCACACTGCAATCAAAAGATAGACGTGTTCGCAGGAGAAGGCGGCGAAGAAATGGCCGGAGATTTCAAGGTGCCCTTCCTGGGCAGGATTCCGATAGACCCCGCATTCGCCCGTGCCTGTGATTCCGGTGAGCCGTTTGTTGCTTTTAATCGTCAAAATTCTGCTGCTCAGGCTATCAGTAAAGCATTTGAACCGC
Source organism: uncultured Pirellulales bacterium (assembly GCA_964439135.1). GTDB lineage: Bacteria > Planctomycetota > Phycisphaerae > Sedimentisphaerales > Anaerobacaceae > JAFGPJ01. Next base: position 3,046 of record CAYTNN010000100.1, on the reverse strand, counting down.
TGCTTGAGGCCGGTTATAATGTTCGAGCCGAAGACTCATCTTGCAGTGCTTCGCGTAATGAGAACCATGCTAATAACAAGGAGAAAAAGAATACGATGAGAATCGCAATCCCAATAACAAACGGAAAACTTTCGGTCCACTTCGGTCATTGCGAAGAATTCGCACTGGTCGATGTGGATGAACAGACCAAGGAAATCGCCAATGTTGCAAAATTACAGCCGCCGGCCCACGAGCCGGGTGCACTGCCGAAATGGCTCAGCGAACAGAAGACCGATGTGATTATCGCCGGCGGTATGGGACATCGCGCCCAGCAGCTTTTTGCCAGTAACAACATTAAAGTTATTGTTGGCGCATCCGATCAATCTGCTGAAGAGCTTGCATCAGCATATTTGAGTAACAAGCTCGAAACAGGCAATAATATTTGTGACCACTGATTCGGCAGGAAAAGAATTGTTTTTTTTGCATTGGTGATTTGAAAGGCCCGGCAAGGGTTTTGGAGCAGTATATTCAGTCGAGACGCGGATTATTTGTCATGGATCCAAATATTTGCATCACTACGTTAGTTGAGAACACGACGTCCGGCCCGGGATTGTTGGCCGAGCATGGTTTATCGCTCTGGATCGAATATGGCAATAGACATATTCTTTTCGATACGGGTCAGAGCAATATTCTGGTTCAAAATGCAAAGGCACTCAACATCGACTTAGCACAGGCCGATGCGATCGTACTTAGTCACGGCCATTACGACCATACAGGCGGTTTATCGACAGTACTTGACATTGCTCCAAAAGCACGCCTTTATTTACATCCGGCGGCGATAGAACCGAAGTTTAGTCGAAGCAGCCCAGGGACACGCTCAATCGGTATGCCGGACTCGGCAAGGCAGGCTATTCGTAACCGGGAAATCATCTGGACGGAATTGCCAACACAAGTGTTTGATGGAATGGGTATCACCGGCCAGGTGCCGCGTGTCAACAATTTTGAAGATGCCGGCGGGGCGTTTTTCCTCGATGAAGATTGCCGGGAACCAGATCTGTTGTTAGACGATCAGGCTTTGTTTATCGAATCGTCGAAAGGCCTGATAGTTGTCTTAGGATGTGCCCACGCAGGAGTTGTAAATACGCTGCAACAGATTTCGGATATAAATCGGAGAAAGCATTTTTATGCCGTAATGGGCGGTATGCACCTTCTCAATGCTATTCCCGAGCGGATTGAAAGAACAATAACCTTTTTTCGGCAGTACAACCTGCAAAAAATAGGCCCGGCTCATTGCACGGGTGGTAATGCCGTCGAAAGAATTAGAAACGCTTTTCCCGAGCAATGTTTTGATTGTTCTGTGGGTACATGGATACGGTTTCAGGGGAAAGAAAACAGGATTGGAAACAATGGTAGATAACATCGATGAGATAGCAAGGAATCTTCAGGAAGCCGTATTGGCGGGCTATTCGAAGAAGTTCAAAGATGAGCTTTTCGATGCCAGGAATATCGGTACGATAGAAAATCCGGACAGCTACGTTCGTATCACGGGTGTCTGCGGAGATACGATTGAGATGTTTTTGAGCATTAAGAATGAAATCATACTTGATGTCAAATTCACCACCGATGGTTGTGGAGCAACAGTTGCGTGTGCTAATTATGTAGCAAGAACAGCAAAGGGAAAATCAATTGAAGAGGCGCTTGGGATAGAACAGGATGATGTTGATCGTTATTTTGAAAGTTTGCCGGAAGAAAACAAGCACTGTGCGAAGCTGGCTGTTATGACCCTTCGGGCTTTACTTGAGGAGTATCGCAGTAAACCGAATCCAGAGAAGGTTGGTGACGGAAGCGTTGTAGAATAAACCGCGGCGGTTGACAGGTGGGCAAAGTATCTGCTATCTTAAGACCGTTACAGAAACATTTGATATGCCGAGACCGAGACATTTCAGACATGTGGCGCAGTTGCCACAAACGAATTACTACAAACCGAGAGAGGTCCCCCTTTCGGTCTTGGAAGAGGTTACGTTAACTGTCGATGAGTTTGAGGCGATCCGCCTGGCGGACCTGGAGGGACTCTACCAGGCCGATGCTGCGGAAAAAATGAATATTTCCCGCCAGACTCTCGGCAGGATCCTCGAATCGGCACATAAAAAGATTGCCGATGCACTTGTTCACGGAAAAGCCCTGCTCATCAAGGGCGGCCCAATTCAAATCGTTACGGAGGTATCTGAGGATGCTCAAGCGCACCAATTCCGACATGGCCGGGGCGGCGCAGGCCGAGGTTCGGGCCGATGCAGGAGAGGGCCACGTGGAGCACAGCGTTAGAGCCAAACTTCGCTGTGGTGCTTAATGTGTCAGGTTAATAACGGTCAGGTATTCAACATTGCTCATTTGCGAGCAGACTGTGTTATCCGGTGCTGCAAATATTGCTCTTGAGCCTTTCGCTTTGGCTCCTCGGTGTGCTACAGCTTTCTCTGGGCGACTTCCAGGCCGTGTTCGGTCATCAGTTTGGCATCCGACATTATTTTCTGAGCTTTGCCGTCGGCGATGATTCGGCCCTTGTCGAGCAGGACGGCCCGGTCGGCAAGGGAAGCGGCGAAGTTCATATTGCAGGTGGCAATGATTAACGTCTGGGGCAAGGAGCGTAGGAGTGTCATAAGATTGTTGCGGTTTCTCGGATCAAGGCTGCCGGCCGCGATAGCCAGCGTCCCGGTAGCGACCGGAATCGAGAGTAATTCATTCGCCATATGCATAACAGGAACCCTGTAACATCTTGTTGCTCAGCTTTTATAAAAAGTTAAACAGACCAATACAGCCTGCGCATAAAAGTAGCAAAAAAGTGCTACCACGTCAAGGAAATGATTTGATGCTACTGGTAAAGAGTGCGACCAGATATTCTGGCAGGGCTATGCAGCCTGTTTTCGCGGGGCGCAGGAATAGCTGCAACGCGGCTTTCATGAACGGCGGCTCCGACTGGATCGAGGCCGAAAAAACGGCCGAAGAACTGTAGGAGCCCAAATGGCGGGCTAAAGAACCGTTAAGCCATCACTTCGCATATCATGGCAAGACG
>CAYTNN010000099.1:0-15407 GCA_964439135.1 uncultured Pirellulales bacterium | reverse complement strand
TTGGTATTCGCTCCCATCGCTACCTTTGCGACATAAATGTTGCCGTAGGTCATAGCCAGAAGTCCAAGGTCTTTTTTGGGCATTGCTTTTCCGGCCGCCGCGAATTTGGCCACCGCCGCTCTCGGCGTCGATTTCGACATCTGGCCGCCCGTATTCGAGTAGACCTCCGTATCCAAAACCAGCACGTTCAGGTCGTTCCCGCTCGCCAGCACGTGGTCGAGCCCGCCGTATCCGATATCGTAGGCCCAGCCGTCTCCGCCCATTGCCCAGACGGACTTGCGAACGAGATAATCCGCCAGATCCTGCAGATGTCCGCACTCGTCACATTTGCCGGGATCAAGCTGCTTTCTTAGCTCTTCCACACGGGCCCGCTGCTGCTCGATCGCCTCTTGTGCCGGATCGTTGGCCAGCGTCGCCTCGCGAATCTGCCCGGCCAGCTCTTTTTTGACGCAGCCTTTCTCGGCAACCTTCTCCAGCAGCCACAGCGCCCGCTCGGTGAATTTAGTGACGGTCAATCGCATTCCCATTGCGAACTCGGCCGCATCCTCAAACAGACTGTTGCTCCAGGCCGGCCCCCTCCCGTCGTCGCGTGTCGTATATGGTGTCGTCGGCAGGTTGCCGCCGTAAATCGACGAGCAGCCGGTCGCGTTTCCGATAAACGCCCTGTCGCCGAACAACTGGGTCAGCAATTTGACGTATGGCGTCTCGCCGCAGCCGGCACAGGCACCGGAATACTCGAACAGCGGCTCGATCAACTGGCTGCCTTTGACGCTCGCCGTCTTGAAGAGCTTCGGATCGGTATTTGGAATCGCAAGGAAGTATGCGTAGTTATCCCGCTCGGCCTCTCTGAGCGGCTCCTGCGTCGTCATGTTGATCGCGTTTCGTCCCGTGGGTTTCTTGTCCTTATCCTTCTCCTGCGCCGGGCAGGCCTGCACGCACGCTCCGCAGCCGGTGCAGTCTTCGGGAGCCACCTGAACGGTGAACTTCATTCCCGCAAAGTCTTTTCCCTTCGCATCGGTGCTCTTGAATGTCTTCGGAGCGCCCTCGGCATATTTAGGATCGTATGCCTTGATCCGGATCGCCGCATGCGGGCAGACAAACGAGCACGTCCCGCACTGGATACAGATGTCCGGCTCCCACGCCGGGATATTCACGGCTACGTTGCGCTTCTCGAATTTGGTCGTGCCCAACGGAAATTTGCCGTCGTCCGGCATCTTGCTCACGGGAAGCTTGTCGCCGTGGAATCCCATCAGTTCGGCTGTAACATTCTTGACAAAATCGGGAGCATCGTCGGGCACCAACTGCCGCATCTTTATCTTGCTCGTAACCTTGTCAGGAACCTTTACCTCATATATTTTATCGAGCGCCGCATCAACTGCAGCGTTATTCATCTCGACAATTTTCTCGCCCTTTTTGCCGTAGGACTTTTTAATCGCGTCCTTAATCGCTCCGACAGCCGTATCGAGCGGAATAATATTACTGATCTTGAAGAACGCCGTCTGCATAATCACGTTGATCCGGCCGCCGAGACCAAGCTCCTGGGCAATACTAATCGCGTCAATCACGTAGAACTTCAGCTTCTTATCGATAATCTGCTTTTGGACTTCCTGCGGCAACGTATCCCAGACTTCGTCCGGCCCGTGGCTGCTGGTCAGCAAGAACGATGCGCCCTCTCGCGCCGGCGTGAGCATGTCGAACTGTTCCAGAAACACCGGGTTGTGACATGCAACAAAATCGGCCTTACTTATCAGGTAAGGCCTTTGAATCACTTTCTTTCCAAACCGGAGATGCGACACCGTTACGCCACCGGCCTTCTTCGAATCATACACGAAGTATGCCTGGGCGTAATTGTCCGTCAGCTCGCCGATGATCTTGATTGAGTTATGGTTCGCACCGACCGTCCCGTCCGAGCCCAGGCCGTAGAACAGGCCCGAGAAGTATCCTTCGTCAGAAACACCGAAAGACTCATCCACCTCCAGGCTTGTATTGGTAACGTCCTCGATGATACCCACGGTGAATTCATATTTTGGTTTGTCGACATCGAGATTATCGAAAACGGCCTTGACCATCCCCGGCGTAAAGTCCTTGGAGCCAAGTCCGTATCGGCCGCCCACAATCACCGGATAGCCCTTGAAGGGCGCTTCGCCCTTGCCCATCGCCTCTCCGACAGCCGTCCGGATATTCAGATATAACGGTTCGCCAATCGAGCCAGGCTCCTTCGTCCGGTCCAGCACGGCGATCTTTGTCGTCGTTTCCGGCAGTGCGGCGATGAAGTCCTCTGTACTGAACGGCTGGAACAGCCGGACTTTCAGCAGGCCGACCTTCTCGCCTTTCGCAGCTAAATATTCAACGGTTTCATGAGTTGTATCCGCTGCCGAGCCCATCAGGACGATGACTTTCTCAGCATCTTTCGCTCCCACATAATCGAATAAATGGTAATGCCGTCCCACGATCTTGGCGAATTTGTCCATGGCCTCTTGAACGATCTTCGGGGCAGCCAGGTAGTACTTGTTCACCGTTTCCCTGCCCTGGAAATAGACGTCGGGATTCTGAGCCGTACCGCTAATCATCGGCCTGTCCGGCGTCAACCCCCTGGCCTTCTGCCGGACAACGAGCTTCTCGTCGATCATCGCACGCATATCGTCCAGCGTAAACTCTTCGACCTTCTGCAATTCATTGCTGGTCCTGAAACCATCGAAGAAGTGCAGGAAAGGCACACTCGACGCCAATGTCGCCTGCTGTGCGATCAGCGCCATATCCATGACTTCCTGAACGCTGTTTGAACAGAGCATTGCAAAGCCGGTCCCGCGACAAGTCATCACGTCCGAATGGTCACCGAATATCGAAAGCGCCTGGCAGGCTAACGCACGGGCGGAGATATGAAAGACCGTCGGCAGAAGTTCGCCGGCAATTTTATACATATTGGGAATCATCAGCAAGAGACCCTGTGAGGCCGTAAACGTCGTCGTTAAAGCCCCGGCAGCAAGTGCACCATGCACAGCACCGGCTGCGCCCGCCTCGGACTGCATCTCCGTAACTGAAGGGATCGTACCCCATATATTAGCCTCACCTTTGGCAGTCCTTGCATCGGCAATTTCCCCCATCAGTGAGCTTGGAGTAATCGGATATATTGCAATTACTTCATTCGTAGCGTGCGCCACGTATGCCGCCGCTGTATTACCGTCAATTGTAACCATTTTACGCTTCATAACTTCTCCACTTTTCATAAGACACAAACTATCAATCACTTATATTAATACGCCCCTCATATTTTGATCCGTAAATCACTCTCCGGACCTCAATTTAACCTTATGCGTATAGGCCAAAAAACGACCCGCATCTTACCATCATGCGGTATTCGGGGCACCCGAAAGCACACTTATACAACGTTTCGTCGGATTAAGCAATATAAAATTTGCACAGAATTGAATCGCGAAAATGACGGAGAATTCCGCTATTCTTGAAATGAGTAAAAATCTACCCTTGCAGGAGACAAGACAAGAAACACTTTTCCCGCTCCGGCCCCGGCCGGGCCACGGTACGGCAGCCCGGCAAAGATCAGACGCAGTATTTTATTATATGAACGCCGCCCCGGAAGACTAAAACGCTCCCCAATCCTGTTTTCCCGGGATGTAATAGCTCGGGCAAACAAAGCGGAACATATTTGCAATTTTGCGTACTTTGTTAAATTTGGCCTGGTCTTCGGCTTCTATCGCAGTTAATTGACCGCCGAAAATTTCCGAGAAGTACTCATGAGCCGCCCGGTGTCTTTCCTCTTCGGTATCGAACAGATCACGAATTTTACCGAGTTCGCCGGCATCCAGCCAGAAGCCCCCGCAGCCCGGACATTCGTCGACTTCAACCTCATTCTTGACGCTGAAGAAGTGCCTCATCATGACAATACCATCACATTTCGGGCAGTCCAACCTCTTCGTGTGGTCGACCACTATGCTCTCGTCCCGTTCGATGTCCAACAGCTCTTCACCCGCAGACTCATGAAGCTCATCGAATTTCTCAAGCTCATAATTATCAAACCAGATGCCGCCACAGCCACCCTGGCATACGTCAACCACAACATCCCCTATGGCTATTTCCTCTAACACTTTTCCGCAAGCAGGACAGTTCATATTTTGCTTCCTTAAAAAGGTTCACAATACATTATCATAATATGTATCGGCAAAAAAGTTACTGCCCAAAACCAAAAAATTCAAGCCATTGTTCGGTTTCGCCCTCGTTCAAGCCCTGCCGTTTCTCTATCGGCTCTTTTGCCGGCCTTTTCCGGCTTAATTGCTTCTGGACATCATTCCAGAATACGTCCGATTTCATGGATATCGCTTTTCTCTTATGCGCCGCCGTCCGCAATCTCCGGTCGCTGCTGACAATTGTCAGTCTTTTTGGTGCTGTGTTTACACTTATCTTATCCTCGATGACCGTATCGGCATCGGTTCGGATTCCTGCAAAAAAGACCTCCAGATTGCTTATATTATCGAATCCGGTCTTTTCAGGCGGGCCTGTACCGTCAAAAATCATCTCACCCTTTTCTCCCGTCAGCATAAAATACCTGCCCAAAATCCTGCACAAACTAACATCGCTGATCGTTCCGGAATCTCCCTCTAATTTGTAAATTGTGTGCAACAGATTATGACCGTCAATAATGAACATCTTGTATTTCGTATATCGTATTGCTTGATGCGTATTACGTATATAGAAGGGAAAAACATTTAAGAGAAAATCATTCTTTACACTTCTCTATAAGATCGGCAAGATTCTGAACAAACGCCTCGGCTTCAGGGAGCCACGGCAAAACCTGAGATTCTTCAAAGCTCACAAAATCCACATAGTCACCTTCCTGACGCCGCTCAAAAAGGTCGTTGAAAATCCGAGCTTTGTCTTTAGGCACCTTGTTTGTTTTGACGAAATGCCGATTAAAAAGACTTCGCAATCCTGTATGTTTAGCCGAAGACAAACCCTCTTGGATGAGAAGGGCCGAGACAGCATAAAAGCAAGCATAATAAAGTCGATTCACACACGGATTCCAACGGCCGGCATCGGCAAGAATATGCGCATCTGCGAGCGTTTCGCGTGCCCTCTGGAGACGATATGAAACCAACTCACCGTTTGATTCGGTCATAATACTATCCCCTCTTGCTCGACATTTTGACGAAACGGCATATTCTTCCAAAGAGAACTATTCCATTCTTGTCGGCTGCGTACGATACAGCACAGAACTTCATCGTTCTCCCATTCTATTTCGTAGAGGCGATGTCGTACCTTGTCCGTACGTTCATCATCAACAGGACCATTAAGCAGGACGAGAAAATCCCAATCGGATTGTACCCGTGAATCCTCACGGGCACGGGATCCATAAAGGATGATTTCAGCGTCAGGCTCTATTTCACTGACAGCCCGCTTGACTTGTTCTAACAATGCTTCTCGATTCATATCAGTATTATAACCTTATTCACATAAAAGCACAAAGTACTTCCAGATTGGTTGTTACCTCGCATTCCCAACTACCCACTTACAGATAATAAACGTCAATAATGAACGTAGACCGTAGTCCGCTGTTTATATTTAGTAGTCTGTGAATTCTTCATTACGAAGCGTCGATCACGGGGATCTCACGCTTCAAATCTTATTTCGCCGCCGACGATGGTTTTTTCGACTTTGCCTTTGACCGTCCAGCCGTGATAGGGGCAGTTTCGGCTCTTGGAGTGGAATGTGTTCACGTCAATCTTGTACTCGGCGTTCGGGTCGATGATAGTCACGTCCGCCTGTTTGCCTTTGCCGAGAGTGCCTTTGTCAACGCCGATTATCTTCGCCGGTTTTTCCGTCATCATGCGAATCAAGCCCGGCCAGTCCAGGACGCCCGGCTCAATCAGTGCTTTGATGTACAGGGCCAGGGCACACTCAAGGGACGCGATACCGAAAGGAGCAGTAAGAAACTCTATCTCCCGCTCGCTTTGCAGGTGCGGCGCGTGATCGGTCGCCAGGGCATCGATGAGCCCGTCGGCAATCGCCTGCTTGAGGGCTTCGACATCTTTGGCCGACCGCAAAGGCGGATTGACCTTGTAGTTCGTGTCATACTCGGCGCAGCATTCATCGGTTAAAAGAAGATGGTGCGGCGTCACCTCGCAGGTGACCGGCAGAGAGTCCTTCTTCGCCTGCCTTATCAGTTCAACAGACCCGGTAGTTGAAATGTGCTGGGCGTGGTAACGAACATTGGTTTTCTTGATAAGCTGAATATCACGCCACAGCATTGCCTCTTCCGCAAGCGGATCCAATCCCGGCAGGCCGAGAATTGTCGAATAGTACCCCGAGTTCATCACGCCCTTGCCTGCAATCGCATCATCCTGACAATGCTGCGCGATAAACACATCGAACATAGCAGCGTATTTCAAAGCCCGCAGCATAACAGCCGGGTCCTGCACCCCCCTGCCGTCATCGGTAAAACCAACCGCGCCGGCCTCGGCCATAAATCCCATCTCCGCAAGCTCAACGCCCTGCAGTCCCTTCGTGATAGCACCCATTGTGTAAACGTGGGTTTTCCTGGTCTGCCTCGCCTTTCGATGAATGTATTCGATATCGGTCTCGTTCTCTATCACGGGATTCGTGTTCGGCATACAAACGACCGAAGTGAAACCTGCCGCCACCGCAGCCATAGAACCGCTCGCTATCGTCTCTTCCTCTTCGTCTCCCGGCTCGCGAAAGTGAACGTGGATATCGATTAAACCCGGTGTCACCAGCTTGCCCTCGGCATCGATCACTGTCTGCACGGTTTTATTAATGCTGCCGACCTCAGCGATCTTGCCGTCGGCGATGAGCACATCGCATTTTTTATCGATGCCGCCGGCCGGATCGATAACCCGTCCATTTTTTATCAAAAGTTCAGAACTCATAAGTCGTTGCAAAATAATGAATTATCAATAATTATTTGCTTTGGGCCGCCGCCTGGTTGACCAGGAACAGCACAGCCATTCTCACCGCCAGGCCGTTTGTAACCTGCTCCAGGATCACGCTGTTCCGGCCGTCGGCTACTTCACTTTCCATCTCCAGCCCCCTGTTAATCGGCCCGGGGTGCATCACGAGAATATCGGATTTCGCTTTCTTCATTCGCTCGACAGTCAGCCCGAAATAATGCGAATACTCCCGTATGGAAGGAAAAGGATTTCCGCCGAGCCGCTCAAACTGAATCCGAAGCATATTTATCACGTCGACCTTTTCGATAACTTCATCGAGGCTATAGCTCACCTTGACCGGCAACCGGGCCACTTCTGCCGGCATCAGCGTCGGCGGACCGACAAATGTCACTTCGGCGCCGAGCTTTGTCATCGCCCACATATCGCTGCGGGCCACGCGAGAGTGCGCTATATCGCCGACAATCGCTATCTTCAAACCCTCAAGAGTACCCCTGATTTTCCAAATCGTATAAACATCCAAAAGACCCTGTGTCGGATGTTCGCAGAATCCGTCGCCGGCATTGATTACACAGGCATTCATATTTTTGCTCAGAAATCTGGGCGCCCCGCCTGCGCTGTGCCGCACTACGACAATATCAATCCCCATGGCTTCCAGATTTTTGGCCGTATCAAGCAGCGTTTCACCCTTGCTGACCGAACTGAGTGTCTTGGTGAACTCGATGATATCGGCACTCAACCGGCTTGCAGCCAGAGAAAAACTGATTCGCGTACGCGTGCTGTCCTCGAAAAACAAATTCACTACAACCTTGCCGCGTAAAGGAGGTGCTTTTTTGACCGACCGGGTGCTTATCTGCTCGAAACCTTTGGCCGTATCGAGGATATACGTAATCTCCTCAGCACTAAGCTCCCGCAGCCCGAGTAAGTGCTTTCGATGCCACTTGAATTGCTTGCTTTTCCTTATTAGTGCCATCCTTGTCGTACTTCGTCCCTTGCATTTCGTTATTTGAAATGCGACATTCAAAATTTATTATTCGATAACAACCTCGTCTTTTCCATCCGACTCGACGAGATTGACCTGCACCAACTCACCAGGGGCGGCATCAGTTTTGTAACCGGCATAATCAGCGTGTATCGGCATCTCCCGGCCAACTCTGTCAACAAGAACCGCCAGCTTAATCGCTCTCGACCGGCCTAAATCTACAAGGGCAGCCATCGCCGCACGCGTCGACCGGCCGGTATAAAGAACATCATCAACCAAAATTATAATCTTGTCGTCTATATTGAAGCCAATTTCAGTTGTGCGAACATGCGGCTGGGAATTACCACGCGGCGAATTCAAATCGTCACGGTAAAGCGTTATATCAAGAGTCCCACACGGAACATCTTTGCCAAGCTCCTGTGATAATCGGCTCGACAGCCTCTGGGCAAGGACCTCCCCCCTGCTGCGAATACCGATTACGGCAATATCCAGATCAGGCGGTGTATCTGAAATAATACTATTTGTCAAATCCCTGAGAACCTGCTCGATTTGCTTCGAATCCAATATAATTTTCATACTTACAGTAAACCTTTAGTTGAACGAATTCTGAATTTCGCCCTGAGTATAACACCCGTGACCGATAAAGGCAAGATTTCTCAATAAGTTTTCAAAAACCGCATTTTCCAGCTTTGAAAATCATTAAATTATACGGACTTACACCATTATTTACTTGAATATCAGGGCGATTTATAGTATCATAGTAGCAGGTATTAGATGAAAAGAAGGTACTTTTTACGGAGGTTGGCGACCGGAAGGGCAACTTTGATCCACCCCGTTTTCCAGTCCACCTCTGGAGTTGTAACGTGACGCAGGCGACAAAAAAAACGCTCTCATTAAGCTTGATAGCATGCATGGTAGTACTGTTTTGTTCTGCCGGCATTGCTGCCGGTGCAGATGATGCACAAAGCAAAAATGTCCTCCAGCCGCAGGGATTAGAACAAACCGGAATATATGCCTTGCGAGAGATGGATCCAAACCTGACCGGGGCCGGCGTCAAATTCGCAGTCATCTCCAGAAGCTATACGTATATCGACGACGAACCGCAAAACGATTACCGCCCCGACATCAGCCACAACTCATTCAAAACGAGTCTGTTCGGCTTCAAAGACCAGGCGAAGCTGCCGGCAGGAACTTCACCGCATTCCACTGCGATCTGTTCAATACTGTTCGGCGAAGATCCCGCTGCATTTCATCCTGAGACTGGAGCGTTTTATTACGAGGGCGCAGCGCCGCGAGCCCAGGCTGATATTTTTGAATTCTGGCACTTTGTGCTCAGCAATGTATTTAAACAGATTCCGCCCGATGCGGATATTATAACCGCCAGCTTCGGCTCTCCGTTTGAGCACCCGTGGACAAGAGGCATCGAGTTGCTGGCAGAGTCCTACGGAATTGTCGTCGTAGCCAGTATAGGTAACGGAGCCGATGCACATGCCCCGGTCTTTTACCCGGGCGCCGGAGCCAATGTCATCGGCGTAGGCGTGGTTGATTCCGTAAACACCGAAGACCTTGCGACTAATTTGGCCAACTTCGCTCTTGCTTATCCAGAGCATTCCAGCACGGGGCCGACCGGCGACGGCCGCTGTAAGCCAGACATTGTCGCTCCCGGCAATTACTTCGCGGCGGAGCTGAACGAGCCCAACAGCTACGAGCCAACCGGTAACTGGTCGAGCTTCTCGGCGCCGGTTGTCGCCGGGGCAGTCGGCCTGCTCGTTCAAAAGGCGAAGGAAAATCCCGACCTGAGCCCTGCTGTCTCGCCAGATGGCGGAAACTGCGTCATTAAGGCAATTCTGATGAATTCCGCGACAAAACTGCCCTACTGGCACAAAGGGGAACTTCAAACCGATGACGACCACGCCTCACCGCTGGATTATGTACAGGGGGCCGGAATGCTCAATGCGGTCGGTGCCTATGAACATTTGGTCGCGGGTTTATCCGAACCGGGTGACGCTCCCACGACCGGCTGGGACCTGAATCTGCTGGATAAAACCCAAACGCCCCAGAACAGTTACGAAATTCTCCTCGATGAGCCGGCTGACAAATTCATTACCGCCACGGTTGTCTGGAACAGGCACTATAACACCGAATATCCTTTCGAGCCGGCCACTGAAAAAAATTGCAATCTTCGACTCGAACTCTGGGCTATCGACCCGGACAATCCCAACAACGATTACCTGCTCGATTACAGTGACAGCAGCGTTGACAATGTCGAGCACATTCACGTCGCCGCGGACGCCGGCTATATAAACTACAAAATCACTATTTCTTTCAGCAACATCGAGAACCCGAAAGAACCGGCTCTTAGCCAGCGATACGGAATCGCATGGAACGTCCAGAACAAGCAGGAGACCGACAATATCTTCTGGTATGACATAAACGCCGACGGCATCGTCAACGAAGCAGATTTTCTTATTATGCTCAATAATCTGCTAAACAGCACAAAATCGCCCGACAGTTACTTAATCGGGGATATTAATCCCAACGGCGTGATAGATGTCTCGGATTTGGTAGCAATTTTAGACAACCAGAATCGAAAGGCCGACTGGTTAACAAAAAGGGATTAGGAATTTGCGATTTTCGGTTTCCGATTTACGATTGTGAAATCGACATTCGAAATTCTGCTTTTCGACAATCTTTGGAGGCCTAAAGAATCAAAAGAGAAAGACCATACGTAGGGTGTGCACTGCACTCCTTCAACGCAAAGAGATGGTGTGCAGTGCACACCCTACCCGCCCTCCACACTAAGATACCCCACGTGGTATTCTATCTTCTGCTAATCCTACCGGCAATGTGTCTTGAATCGTACCGCACGGCGAGTGCCGCACAAGACTTACGGAGAACGCAGAACGAGGAACGCCGAACGAGTAATCCGTGGAAGTTTATCGTCACCTGCGACTCCCGGGGCTATACCAACGGCATTCAGCAAACAGTTCTGAGCGAGCTTGTGACCGAGATACTCAGTCACCGCGTCGATTTCGTGCTTTTTCCCGGCGACCTGGTCTCCGGCTACGCATCAATCGGACCGGCAGGATTCGAAGACGAGCTCAGAGCCTGGGTAGACATCATGAATCCAGTCTATAATGCAGGTATCGGAGTTTACGTTTCTCGCGGGAATCATGAGATTATGGACGTCTGGGGCTATAGCATCCGGCCCGATATCGATCCGGACGACAACCACGCGACCCGCTGGCTAAACGTCTTCGGCAACGACCTCTACCCCGAGCAAAAGCTGCCCGATAACGGCCCGGCGTCCGAGAAATACATGACATACGCCGTGACGCATAAAAATGCCTTTATCGTCTCGCTCGATCAATACGCCGGCATAAATCACGACGACGTCCACATGGTAAATCAGAAATGGCTCGATGATCAATTAGCCGTTAATACTAAGCCGCACATATTCATCACCGGCCACGAAGCCGCCTTCCGGGCACTGCACACCGACTGTCTCGACAATCGGCCGGACCAACGGGACGCTTTCTGGGCAAGCATCAGAAATGCCGGCGGCCGAACGTATCTCACCGGTCACGACCATTTCTACGACCATGCTCGAATTGACGACGGTGACGGCGATCCGGATAACGACATTCACCAGTACATCATCGCCACCGCTGGCGCACCGCTATACACATGGTCGCCCCCCTACACCGGCGATAACAGTTTCTATACTGTCGAGCAACTTTATCACGCCGGAAACTATGGATACGTTTTAGTCGAAGTCGACGGCCTTAATGTCACCCTGACATGGATGCAGCGACAAACGAATGACTTGAGCATTCCCGGTATATATCAGCACGATGATGTGTGGAGTTACCCCGTCAGTCCCAGACCCATTGTTTTATCGCCAAACGGCGGTGAGAACCTGGCCGTAGGGGCAATACCATGTGGTTGCCCAGGGCAGGCACGCGGGCCTGCCCCTACAATTACATGGAAAACACAGCAAGGCATCGACCTGGATACCGTGACAATCGAGTACTCCACCGACAACGGCCAAAACTGGCAGGCGATCGACACTGTAGTGAATACCGGTTCTTACATATGGGATCCGCTTCCCATCGTAGATTCGAATCAGTGCCTTATTCGCATAGGCGATCCCCTGGATGTCACTATCCGTGATTCCAGTGACGAGAATTTCATGATATTTCAATGCCGGAAACAGCTCATAGCCGACCTGAATGGCGATTGCTACGTCAATTTTCTGGACTTTGCCATTTTAGCGGGTGACTGGCTCGAATGCGGAAACCCTTTTGATGCTTCGTGCGATTGAAAATGGGACACCACGTGAGGCAACAGTGGTATACACCACGTTGTGTACCACATCGAAGTGTGCTGCGTTCCGCGTGCCGTAGGGGCAGGCCTGCGTGCCTGCCCTGGGCAATCACATGGGATTGCCCCTACACCAGAACGATAAACGATGAACGAGCAAATTATGAGCTTTTACGCACTTTTTCGTAAGAATTATTGTAACAAATTTGCGTTCTTAACGTCTTAAATGTGGTAGCTGAAGTGTATATGGGAAATCCCGGATAAGGCTATAATGAGTGTTCAATCCGGATGGCTCGAACATCAGTGAGTGAGGAAATGAATTATGAGCAAACATACGAGAAACTTATTCCTCGGACTTGTGATAACTGCATCTCTGATAAGCTCTGTGAATGCAGCGGAAACTTCGCTTGTTATCAACGAGTTTATGGCGTCCAACAACAGTTGCTTACAAGATCCACAAGGGCAGTATGATGATTGGATCGAGATTTACAACTACGGTGTTAACGCCATCGATATCGGCGGGATGTACCTGACGGACAATCTGTCCGTCCCCACCAGGTGGCGGATACCAGCTAACAATACTGCTGCAACAACCATACCTTCAGGTGGCTATCTGTTGATATGGGCCGACAATGATACAACCGACGCCGGGCTGCACACTAATTTCAAACTCGGCGCCGCTGGCGAGGAGATCGGCCTTTTCGACAGCGACGGAATTACTCTGATTGACAGCATAATATTCCCCGATCAGAATACCGATATCTCCTTCGGCCGCTACCCCGATGCCAATGACAACTGGGGCTTTTTAGGTCTGCCAAGCCCGGGAGCAGAAAACAGCAATGGATATCTGAATAAGGTTGATACTCCAAAGTTCAGCCACAACCACGGTTTTTACGATACGGCTTTCTACCTCACAATCGCCACCGAAACCGAAGATGCTACGATTTATTATACGCTCGACGGATCCGAGCCTTATACGTCTGGCG
Organism: uncultured Pirellulales bacterium; assembly: GCA_964439135.1. GTDB lineage: Bacteria > Planctomycetota > Phycisphaerae > Sedimentisphaerales > Anaerobacaceae > JAFGPJ01. The sequence goes on along the minus strand of CAYTNN010000099.1, from coordinate 2,199 downwards.
GCCAGCTTCCGAGCGGAACGATATATACCGAGCCAATCCTAATCGCGAATACTACATGCCTTCGCGCAAAGGCAATCAAGACAGGCTGGGAACCTTCGGAGATCAACACCCACACATATATCTTTCTCGACAATGTAATTCTCCAGCCTGCACACCCGACCGGTTTCCCTGCTAGTTGGGGTAGCCGAACTGCGGACTATGCAATGGATCCGGACGTGGTGGACGATCCAGCATATAGTAGTGAGATTAAAGACGATCTTTTATCCACTCCTTCGGTTAGCATCGTGATCCCCAACGAAGATTTCTTTGGTAGTGGTGGAATCTATGCAAATTCCAGCCAGTATGGGGACCAATGGGAACGGGCCGCCTCCATAGAATGGATAGATCCGAACACGGGTGAACACTTCGGTGTGAATGCCGGGCTGCGAATCCATGGAGGGCCGTACAGCAGGAGTGGCAATATCAAGAATGCCCTGCGAGTCATATTCAGGAGCGAATATGGTCTGTCCAAACTTGAGTATCCACTTTTTCCGGATACCGAAATCAAGACGTTTAACACGCTTGCTCTGCGCTCGATATGGAACTACTCATGGACCGGTCATAGCGGGATGAGCGGATCCCAACATGCCGACTATCTCCGTGATGTTTTTGCCCGCGACACTGTGCGGGATATGGGACGCCTTACTCCCTACGGCAGGCCTGTCCAGGTATACATTAACGGACTCTATTGGGGTCTGTACATCATGACCGAACGGCCTGATGAGCATTTTGTCGCAGACCATTTGGGAGGCGACCAAGAGGACTATGACGTACTGGAGGCCCCCAGCGGATATGGGGGCAGCACTATAATGACAGTTAAATCAGGGGGGGCTGGGGCGACCCAAGCATGGAATGAACTGTTCTCGATGGCAGACCGGGATTTGAGTATATCAGAGAATTATGAGACGATCCAGGCCTATGTAGACATTCCTACCATGATTGACTATATGCTGATGATTTACTACGTCGGCAGCCGGGACGCACCCGTCTTTCTGGGGGATCAGCGCACTCCACGTAATTTCTATGCAGTTCGTCTCAGAGAACCGGCAAGCCCTTTTATCTTTGTGCCATGGGACACAGAGTGGGCGTTAGAGTACCCTACAGAAAACCGTGTCAACTTGGTGGGAGTATGGAATCCTCACTATTTGATAAACAAACTTCGTGCTAATTCCGACTTTAAGATGCTCATAGCTGACCACATCCATAAGCAGTTCTTTAACGGAGGAGCATTGACGCGGGAAAGCACAACCCAACGATACATGGCCAGGGTGAACGAGATTTATGGGGCCATCGTAGGGGAATCCGCGCGCTGGGGTGACGAGCCTCGGCCGTCGCGACCTTATACTCGCGATGTTGAGTGGGTTGATGAAGTTGATCGCTTGGTGAATGAGTACTTTTCCACTCGAACGGAAACCGTCATGAACCAACTCAGGCAGGCCAACTTCTATCCTTCTGTCGATGCCCCGGTCTTTGGTATCAACGGAGCCTACAAGCATGGAGGATTAATATCCGAAGACGATGCACTCTCAATGACTGCCGGAATGGGTACGATATTTTATACACTTGACGGCTCTGATCCCCGCTCGCCGGTTACATCACAACCAGCGACAACTCTGGTCTCTGAGGATACCGACAAGCGAGTTCTTATTCCAAGCGGCACAATCAGCGAAGCCTGGAAAGGCGGTGGTGATTTCGATGATTCGGCATGGTTATCCTGCACCGGTGGCCCAGGCGGCGTCGGATATGAAAGAACCTCGGGCTATCAGGACTTCATCACTCTTGATGTCCAGGATGAGATGTACGCGAGGAATACCACCTGTTATATCCGAATCCCATTTACGCTCGGTAATCCCGAAGATTTCAGCTCTCTGACGCTGTATGTTAGATACGACGACGGCTTTGTTGCTTATCTCAACGGTATTGAGGTAGCCAGACGAAATTTCAACGGCACGCCAAGCTGGAATTCCAACGCTAGCTCTACCCATTCCGACTCGGCGGCTGTAATGTTAGAAAATATCGATATTTCTGATTCTACCGATACTCTACAACAAGGTGACAATATATTGGCCATCCACGGCATGAACGCATCAACAACAAGCTCCGATTTTCTTATCTCCGCCGAATTACTGGCAATACAAGGTGGTTCCAACGATAATAATC
>CAYTNN010000098.1:0-15612 GCA_964439135.1 uncultured Pirellulales bacterium | reverse complement strand
CCGGACAAAATCCCGGCAAGAAAAGAATTAGGCCTGCCGCCGGACAAAACCATAGCCTTGTACGCCGGCTACTTAACCAGACGCAAGGGTGTTTATGAGCTTCTCGAAGCAATATACAGGGTACAAAAAAAGTGTACGGACTTGCTACTGGTCATGTGCGGAGCAGGCCCCGAAGAAACAACGCTGCGGATACTGATTCGAGAAAAAGGCATTGAAAATATTGTTCACATGGCAGGCGAGGTCGAGCCGGAACGAATGAATAAATGGATGCAGGCAAGCGATCTGTTCGTGCTGGCCTCCCATACCGAAGGGATGCCGAACGTCGTCATGGAGGCAATGGCTTGCGGCCTGCCGGTTGTTGCTACAGCAGTCGGCGGCCTGCCCGGGGCCATTGGTGATTGCGATGGCGCTATTCTTGTCCCGCCTGAGAATGTCGACGACCTCGAAAAAGCAATTATGAAGGTAATTAACGACAATCAACTGCGGGCGCATATGAAAGTTGCCTCTCGAAATAGAGCAGAAGAACAATTCGGGGGCAGGCGCAACGCACGCTTGATTTTAGATTATCTGCGGAAAATCGTAGAGGAAAAAAAGGCAAAACAAAAGTGCTGAGCAGATCGATGAAACAAACATACCTGGTAATAGACGCCTGTCAATTCTCCGCCAACTATAATTATTGCCTGTTGGACGCTCTGGCCAAAAAGGGAGACAGAATAGTCTATGCCACAACGAAATTTGCACACGGGCACATCCCCAGCCCGCCGGATGTCACAGTTTTCCGCTGTTTCTTTTTCCTTGCCCGCCTGGCCGGCAGGGTGACTTCATCAGGACCGATAAGGCGTTTTCTTCGGGCGATCGAGTATCCGCTGAATTTACTTATTTTGCTGACGTACGTGCTGATAAAACGCATTAAGGTCGTCCATTTTATATGGATTGTTTCGCCGTGGCTGGACTATCGACTGATAAGACTCTTACAATTGGCCGGCCGTCACGTGATTTATACCGCGCACAATCCTTTCCCGCACGAGCCCAAAGCCGGTGACATCCGAAAGTATGCCAGGATTTATCAAAGAGTCGACCATGTGATCGCCCTGACGAACTATACTCGAAACGAAATAATGGCACATTGCGGGATATCATCCGAGAAAATATCTGTGCTGCCGCACGGTGATTACGAAGCACTGTTTTCGCGATACGGCCGTAACGATGATTTGGCTAAAAACGTACGGCAAAAGGCAGGAGATCGAAAAATCATCGCCTTTCTCGGCCATATCCGTCCATACAAAGGGCTGGAAGTTTTCGTCGATGCGTTCAAATTAATTAAGCAACGAATGCCTGACTCTTTCTTCCTTATCGCCAGCTCGGTACTTGTAGGCGATAAGAAGGATTGGGAAGAAAAGCTCGCCCAAAGCTGTAAGCCCGACGACCTCTGGGCGGACATCCGATTCGTGCCGGTTGAGGATATCAAAGCATATCTTTCGGTTATCGATGTGCTGGTTCAACCCTATATTAGCGCATCCCAAAGCGGCAATACGGTCATGGCGTACGCCGCGGGAGTTCCCGTCATTTCGACAAACGTGGGAGGTCTTGGTGAAATGACAGAGGATGGACAAACAGGATACGTTATCGCTCCCGGTGATCCCGAGGCGATTGCCGATGCTCTCAGTAAATGCTTTAAGGGTGATAACTGCGAGATAATGTCCCGGAATGCCCGCCGGGCCGCGGCAGAGCAGTTCAACTGGGAGAAGATTGCCGGGCAAACCGCCGCCGTTTACCGGCAATTTGGAGCAGCTTCATAGAAGATACTGTGAGATCTGGAGCATAGCGTGCACCAAGTAAAACGATTGTTGAAAAGGACGGCGTGGAAAATATTGCCGCACTCGACGGTTCAATTAATAAAGAAACGTCACTATCTCAGACTGCTGTGCTCACCGTTATTGGAAAAAGATCCGGAGCTGAGAGTTGTCCGATATTTGGTAAAACCGGGGGATACTGTAATCGATATAGGGGCCAACGTCGGAGTATATTCGAAAATACTCTCGGAATTAGTCGGGCCGGACGGCCACGTATACAGCATCGAGCCATTCGGTCCAACCTTCGAAATATTGTGTTACAACGTAAGGAAATTACGCCTCGATAATGTTGAGCCCATAAACGTCGCCGTTTCCGATTCCCAGGCTGTTGTGACTATGGCGCTTCCTTATGATTCATCCGGAGCCGAAACTCATTACCGGGCTTCCATAGTCACGGATAGCGCGAAAAAAGGCAAAACAGAAACAACTAACGTCCAGGCCATCACAATCGATTCCAGATTTTTAAGCGCATCCGGGTCGATATCATTTATCAAGTGCGACGTGGAAGGACACGAGCCGGCATGTATCAATGGGGCGGCAAAGTTTCTGGCCCAGTCTCAACCTGCATGGCTTATCGAAGTTTCAGGAGAACCGGACGATACGGGTTCGGCGGCTCATAGTGTTTTTAAGATATTATGCGATCAAGGATATTCTGCGTGGTGGTATGACGCCAGTAAACTTAGAAAACGTCGCCCCGACGACAAAAGTACCAATTATTTTTTCTTAAAAGATAACCATATAGATATTCTGAATAAAAGTGAATTAAAGGTACTATCGACGTGAGCCTGCAGAAGAAAACTTCTTATGGGAATTCCTGAGGCTTCCCATCCGGAGCTAACAGCCTTGCCGCCCAGGCATAAAAACACAGCGGCGCATTGGCCATGGTTTTGTTCTGGGACGAAGGCATATTCGACCCGCCGCTGGTCAAATCATACGCCAACGAAAGAAACAGGTTTTTCACGGCATTGTCATATGCGGCAAGACGATGCCAGCCGAACCAGACGTGCCCTTTATATCCGGGCGGTAATGTGCCATATTTGGGATCATCGTAGGCTATGTCACTACCGTCTACGAAGTTTGCAAAGTAGAACGGATTCTTTTCCGGCTTCCAGATTTGCTTTTTGAAAGTTTTCATAAACATATCGAGTCCGGCTTTGTCAATTAGACCTTCATGATATGCCCTGGCGGCGAGCCAGACGGTTCGGTTTGCATGTGCTGTATCAAGGACGGCTGTTTTTCCTTTTCGCCTCCAGTCGGGAATAAAATACCAGACGTAACCACCCGTCGATTCGCGAGGCAATATGCCCCAGTCACCTGGTGTCTGGCGACCAAGTCCCCAGGCCTTGGGAGGAGACTGGTGTAAATCGGATCTAAGGCCGATGTATAAATTCGTCAGGCATTCGGCCCACTGTCGATAGGGATACTTGCGATAGCCTAATTTATGAAGGTCCATGCAAATCACGGCAAAATGTTCACGTATATCCCGGGCAGTGTTTAATACGGCCAGAAGGTAGGTTTTCGATCTGGGGCCCTCAAAATCTTCGGGCTTTATCGATGGTGCGTAAAAGAGCCATTTTTCGACAATGTTTTTTTCCACGAAATCGGCAATATCTTTCCAGCCATCCTGCCCGGCCTGATTGAGGGCATCTGCAACCATGAGAAATCCGGCGGCACCCTGAAAGTCGCAGAGCTGATTATGACCTCCGGTCTGCTCTTCGGCTTTCTTCAAAAAAAAGCATGGCCAGGTTCCTCTGGGCCGATTGTGCCGGAGCAATGGACGCTGGTTCGACTTTGCGTCGGCTATTGCCTTAACAACCCGATTATTTGCCTGTTCGAGATAGGCTGATTTGCCGGTAGCCCGCCACATGTCAATCAGGGCCTGAAGCTCCTGGCGAAGGTAATAAACCGCCATATCATCTGAGAGGTTTATGAGCTTGTTTTTCCGAACATGTGTAGCATATTCCCGGTCGAAAGCTGCTATAAACCTTTTAAGCAGTAAAGGTCGATTGGCCTCATCCAGAGGACTTGCTTGTGGTTTAAGCTCCGGCAAAGGAACATCAGATTCTGACGCCGGACATATTACTGCCGAGATACATATTGAGCATAAAATATACAAAAACAGAATCCCATTTATGGGACTCCGGATCTTTGAATTATGCCAGCTTTGTTTCATGCGTTTTTAGCAATATCGGGAACGGGGAAAATATGCGATATTACCCCTGATTCGGTCTATACTTATATTATATCTTACAGAAGCGAAAAAACAAATAAACAGAGTTTATGAGTAATTTTATGTTATGGAGAAATAAATGAGAATCAGTATTTTCGGCATGGGTTATGTGGGAGTTGTCAGCGGAGCATGTCTGCTGCGGGACGGACATGAGATTGTCGGTGTGGATCCGGTCACAGCAAAAGTTACAGACCTGTCACAGGGACGCTCGCCCATTCAGGAATCCGGCGTAACCAGGCTGCTTAGTGAAGGCTACAGGGACGGTCGGCTCCGAGTTGCAACCGAAGCTCACGATGCCCTGACTAACTGCGACATGGCCTGGATTTGTGTGGGAACACCATCCGAGCCGGACGGCGGAATAAACCTTTCGGCAGTTGAAAATGTTACAGGGCAAATTGCCCGAACACTTCGCGATTCGAATTCCCGTCCGCTGATAGTGCTTCGAAGCACCTGTCTTCCGGGAACAACAGCCGACCTTGTCATTCCCCTGCTGGAAAGAGAATCCGGCTTAACTGTTGGCAAAGATATCCATCTTGTATATCATCCCGAGTTTTTGCGGGAAGGCTCGGCGGTCGATGATTTCGACAAGCCGCCCAAAATCGTCATCGGCGAAGCTCATCCCGGTGCGGGAGATTCACTCCTGAAGATTTATGAGAAATACGATGCTCCGTTGTTCCGCATGGGACTCAACGAGGCTGAAATGGTCAAGTATAGTGACAACCTTTTGCACGCTTTGAAGATTACGTTCGCGAATGAAGTTGCTGCCGTCGCCCGGTCCGCTGGTGTGGACGCCCGCCGGGTCGCCGAAGTTTATTGCGCCGACACGAAGTCCAATATCAGTCCGCGATACCTTCGCCCGGGCTTTGCATTCGGCGGCTCCTGCCTGCCAAAGGACCTCCGCGCGATTCTGCGATATGCCTCGCTCAAATCACTGCAAGTTCCAATGCTGGAAAGCATGCTCCAGAGTAACGAGGTCCAGATAAATAAGCTTGTCCGGCGAGTTCTTGAATATCGGCCCGGCGCGGTCGGGATGGTCGGCCTGGCCTTCAAGCAGGACACGGACGATATGCGCGAAAGCCCTTTTGTGAAGGTTGCTAAGGTGCTGCTCGGCGAGGGAATACAACTGAGAATTTATGACCCGGTCGTCCAGCCGGAGCGGCTCATAGGAAGCAATAAACAGCAGGTTCAAAAGACGCTGCGCCATCTGGAGAAGCTGCTCGTCAGCTCGCTGGAAGATCTCACGGAAACAGATTTGATAATCATAAACCAGCCAATCGTAGACGCCGATTGCGTTCGACAGTGGCTAAGCACCGGAATCCGCGTGCTGGACCTGGCAGACATCAGGGGCGTAGATCGCAACACCGACGGCTACGAAGGCATTTACTGGTAATATCATAAGCATGCACATTCTCTATCTGCACCAATATTTTGCTACGCGAAAAGGAATGACTGGGACGCGGTCCTATGAGTTTGCCCGGCACCTTGTGAGCAAAGGTCACCACGTAACAATGATGACCTCGGGCCTGGCAAACCGGGAATTTCCCGTGCCCGAAGGCAAACAATACGCCGAGTTCGAGACCGAAGGGATTCGCGTAGTTGCGATTGCCGCGGCCTACAACGATCCGCAGGTCGGCACCGGCATGAGCGGCGTCCAGCGGATGCTTAAGTTCTATCAGTTTGCGTGGTCAGCCAGCCGCCTCGGCAAGAAACTCCAGAAGCCCGATGTGGTCTTTGCCACGCACACGCCGCTGACAATCGGGCTGGCCGGCCTTACGCTAAGTCAACATTTCAAGGTCCCGTTCGTTTTTGAGGTACGTGACCTCTGGCCCGAAGCACTGGTCAACGTCGGAGCTTTGAAAAATCCGCTGGCCATCTGGTGGCTGGAGCGAATGGCAAAAAAAATATACACGGGAGCAAAACATATCGTCGCCCTGTCACCCGGTATGAAAGAAGGTATCGTCCGCACGGGCGTACCGGCCGGGAAGGTGACGGTAATCCCGAACGCCAGCGATCTGGACCTGTTCAGCCCGGACCTGGACGGCTCGGCACAGCGCGAGCGGCTCGGATTGAAAGACAGATTCGCCGCGATTTATTTCGGGGCAATGGGGTTGGCGAACGGGCTTGAGTATGTTATTGAAGCCGCGCGAATCTTAGCCGAACGTGGCAACGACCACATCGTCCTCGTACTACACGGCAGTGGTGGGAAACGTGCCGAACTGGAACAGATGGCAAGCGAATACGAACTGAAAAACGTAATCTTCAGTGACCTGGTGCCGGACAAGGGGAAACTCGCTCAAATTGTTGCCGGGTGCAACGTGTGCATGACTATCTACCGGGCGGCCAAGGAGCACACGTGGTCTCCGAACAAAATGTTCGACGCCCTGGCGGCGGGAAAACCCGTGCTGATAAATGTCCCGGGCTGGCTGGGCGAAACGATAGAGAGAAACAACTGCGGCAGGTGCCTCGACGCCAATCGCCCCCAAATGCTGGCCGATACGCTGGAAGAGCTGGCGGCGGATCCCGAGCTATGCCGGCGAATGGGTAAAAATGCCCGTGAATTGGCGGAACGAGAATTCGATCGGATTAAATTAGCCAACCGTATCGAAAACGTGCTGATAGAGGCTGTCAGCGAAAGATAATTAATGCAAAAGCATAATAACGAATTGGCTGCCTATGACACTGTCAAAATTATAGAGGCCGGCTTTACCCACGTTCCGGGTATGGCCCAATGCCATATCAAGTCCTTCCCGGGACGATTTATGACTGAGATGGGTTATAATTGGCTTTGTGCTCTTTATCGATTTTTCATTAAGCATAGCGGAGGTATTTGCCGGATTGCTGTTGACGCCGACGGCAAAGTCGTTGGTCTGGCAGTTGGTGGAAATCCCCATATCCGGGACGAATTTCTCAGCTCGGCAATGTTCCGCTATCCCCACCTTATTTTCTGGAAGTTTCTCAGCAAACGACTGGTACGCCGTGTGCTGCTTCAGGAACTCGCCGGGAAATTACGCCGAAAGCGTGCCGCTGCTCATTCGAGCGATACTAAAGCGCCAAGTGCCGGGATTCGCTCAGGTAACCTGCTGTCGATCTGCGTTCTGCCGGACTATAAAGGGACCGGTGTCGCAGGAAAACTTATCGAATCCTACCTGCTTGCCTGTGCAGCCGAAGGATACGAACGACTTACTCTATCTGTTTTAAGCGAGAATAGCCGTGCTGTGGCGTTCTACAAAAAACACGGCTGGCGCCAGAGCGGCAAATCCGGAGAAAGCACCAGATTTTGTCTGGACTTGTAGTTGCCGCTGATGCATTTTTAGTTTTACGTAGTGTAGAATGAGTGCCTGATCGAAAGAAATCTTATGCAGGATTCACCTTTTGTAACTATCATCATGCCGATTCGCAACGAGGCGGATTTTATAGAGCAGGCGATAAAAAGCGTATTGGACAATGATTTTCCCGCCGGGAGAATGGAGATTCTCGTTGTGGATGGGATGAGCGACGACGGCACGAGAGAAATTGTGGCTCGACTATCGAAGGCGGACAGCCGGGTAATGATGCTGGATAATCAGAAGAGGATTGCTCCTGCAGCGATGAATATTGGGCTTAAGGCGGCACGAGGCGATGTGTTCATTCGAGTGGATGGACACGTAGAAATTCCCGCGGATTTTATCGCTAAATCGCTCCGTTGCCTGCACGAACATCCGGATGCCTGGGTTGCGGGCGGCTATATTAAAACAGTTGCGGATAGTTACACGGGGCAGGCAATTGCCTCGGCGATGCGCTCGCCGATTGGGGTAGGCAACTCACGATTCAGGCTGGGAGATTACGAAGGCTGGGTCGATACGCTCGCCTTCGGCACGCACCACAGGTGGATCGTCGATAAGATCGGCTACTTCGACGAGGAATTGGTGCGCAACCAGGACGATGAATTCAACCTGAGAATCATCCTGGCCGGCGGTAAAATATGGATGTCGAAATCGATACAAAGCACATATTTTTCCCGAGGCTCCCTTCATAAACTCTGGAAGCAGTATTTTCAGTACGGCTTCTGGCGGATAAGAACTTTACAGAAACATAAGAGGCTGGCCAGTTTCAGGCAATTAGTGCCTTTGTTGTTTGTCTTGTCTTTGCTGTTGCCGGGATTGGGAGGTTTTTTATGGAAGCCGCTTTGGATTCTATTGGCGATTGAAGCAGCCTTTTATGTGCTGGGGCTCGTGATCGGAGCGCTGGACGTCGGTCGCAAATCAGGCTGGCGATACGCACTTCTGGCGCCGGTAGTTTTTGCCATTCTGCACTTCTCCTACGGATCAGGTTCGCTGTGGGGCGTTGTCAGATTTTCCATTCTGAGAGGAAGCGGCATGAAAAAACCCGAGGAAATGCAAATGTCGAGGTAGCGAAGTTCTAATGGATAAGATAATAGAAGAATACCAACAAAAGTTCGCCCGATTTCTCGGCGCCGAGCGGGCCTTTGCCTTCTGGAAAGGCAGAGTTGCGCTCTACGCCTTATTACGGGCGCTCGACATCGGCCGGGACGATGAGATAATCCTGCCGGGCTACACTTGCGTGATGAATGTCAATCCGATTAAGTATGTCGGCGCTAAGCCGGTCTATGTCGATATCGAGCCGAACACGTTCAATATGAATGTGAATCTATTGCAAGAAAAAATCACAAACAAAACAAAGGTCATTATTGCTCAGCATACATACGGCTATCCCTGCGATATGGATACGATCATGAAAATCGCTCAGAACAGCGGCATTCGCGTCATCGAGGATTGCTGCCTTGCTCTTGGTTCGAAATATAAAGGCAGGATGGTCGGGACATTCGGCCGGGCCGGATATTTCTCATTTCAATGGAACAAGCCCTATACGACTGGCCTCGGAGGAATCGTAATTACAAGCGACCATCAATTAGCAAAGAGGATCGAATCACTTGCTGAAAATGAAATGTGCCCGCCTTCAGGCCGGGAAGTTTTCATGCTCCGTATGCAATTAATGATCTATCGACTGTTTATCTATCCAGGAACGACTGCACTGGCCCAGAGCCTGTTCCGGTATCTCACGAAAAAAGGGGCGGTCGTCGGCTCCTCAAGCACAAGTGAATTCGAACCGGTAGAAGCGGACGATTTCTTCAAAGGCATAAGCAAAATGCAGGCCCGCTCGGGAATCAGGCAACTCGGCAAAATAGAAAAAAACATCGCTCACCGGCGGAAAATGGCACAGTTGTATGATGAACTGCTCGTTGCTAAGAGTTGGCAACCCAGCAAGGACAGCAGGGATTCGGCCGAACCGGTCATGGTGAGATATCCGGTTAGAATCGCCGAAAAGAATGAGGCTCTCGCCCGGGCGGCAAAAGCCGGCGTCGAGCTTGGAAGCTGGTTCGAATGTCCCCTTCACCCGATTGAAACACCATTGACTTCATACGACTACGAACTCGGTATGTGTCCGGAGGCTGAGAAAGCCGCCCGCGAGGTGGTTAATTTGCCGCTACATCCACGGACAAGCGAAAAGACAATCGAACGAAGCGTCGATTTCATCACCGGTTTTACTCAAGTCGGTTGACAACTACCGCCGCTTGCGGATTGCCCCTCGAATGCCCTCCATTTTCAGATAGCCCTTTTTCCAGACGATTATGCCTGAGATTGCGAAAACGAGGATATATATAATCAAGGCGTATCTTGCCCTGATTTTTGTTCTTAGGCTCAGCCCGAGTCCGATCAGAGCATAAAGAGCAGCCAAGCCATAGCATATCGCAACGGTTCTTTTCAGCGGTATTCCCCTATCAATCATCTGGTCATATATGTGGCCGCGGTCGGAGACGAACAGAGGTCTGTGATTGAGCAGCCTTCTGATCAATGCAACAGCGGTATCAAGGATAGGCAGGCCGAAGACAACGACCGACGCCATCCACCACCGGACGGCCTTCTCGGCAAATAAAATCATCAGCGCCGCGGCGATAAATCCGAGCAGCATACTCCCGGCATCTCCCATGAATATCTTGGCAGGGTGACGATTGAAAGGCAAAAAGCCGCAGACCGCCCCGAGAAGTCCCAAACACAAAATGACGCGGACCGAGTCACCTCCCACCTTACTTGAGCCCCAGGTCCCCAAGTGAATGGCCAGTATCAAAAGAGCCGCGGCGATAATCACCGTGACACCGGCACAAAGACCATCCAGGCCGTCGAGAAGGTTCAGAGAATTTGTCGCTCCGAGAACAAATACAATAACGATGGGGATTCCCAAAATAACCTCAAGGTTCTCCGGAATATTCAAACCGAGATAGACATTAAGAAAACCGAGGCTGGGCCGAACTCCAACGGCTACGAGAATGACGGCGGCAACGATTTGTCCTAATATCTTCTGGTACGGTTTTATATCGAATATGTCATCGACCAGGCCGATGAAGCAGGCAATCGCACCGCCCGCAAGAACACCGAAAAGCCAGGTGAAAGTTGAAGGCAGATGCTGCTGGCTGTGGAGGTAATAAATACCCACAAGAACGCCGGCGGTTAATCCGACGAGCATGCCTACACCGCCAAGATATGCGACACTTGCTTTGTGGGTTTTGACGAGAGAATCAGGCTTATCAACAATGCCGAACTTTATTGCAATGTTCTTGCACAGCCACGTAGCAACGAATGCCGAGACAAATGAAAATACGAGCACAGGCCAGAACTGCAAGACCCAGCTTATGGGCCGTTCGGGACCTATTAGATTATCCAGCATATTCTTGTCCTTTACCTGAAGGATTCCCGAGCACGGAAGCACAAATAGATTTTCTTTAGTCTATCGGATGTCCTTGAACCTGTCCAGACCAATCACCGCAGCATTGACGTTAAGGTTGTATCCGGGTAAACTCTTTTATATGAGTTTTTTCAAAATTCTAAAACGCGGACTTGATATTATCATATCGCTATCGGCATTGATTATTCTCTGGCCGGTTTTGTTGTTAATCGTCATAGCGATAAAGGTCAGCAGCAAAGGGCCTGCCGTTTTCAAACAACAAAGGGCAGGCAAAAACGGCAAACCCTTCGTGTTTTACAAGTTTCGCACGATGACAATCGACGCCGATCCCTTTGGGCCCAGTCCGAAATCCGGCCGGGATCTTAGGCTCACAAAAGTCGGAAGAATTTTGCGCGAATATTCCCTTGACGAACTGCCGCAATTGTTTAATATATTAAAGGGAGATATGAGCGTTGTCGGGCCCCGGCCGTTGTACCTTTCGCAGATACCCGAATGGAACGAACGGCAGAAAAAGCGGCTGCTTATAAAGCCCGGTTTGACCGGTCTGGCACAAATATCCGGACGGGGAGAACTAACACGTGAAGAAAAACTTGAACTCGACGTTAAATACGTGGAAACGGCAAGCTTTTCGGCCGATGTGAAGATAGTATTAGCTACCATTGCCCATGTTTTCAGCCGAAAAGGCATCTATGAGAAAAGATACTCACAAGACGAATCCACGCGAGGTACGAAACCTTGAATACTCGATACCTGCCGAGGATCAAGGACGAGAATAACATGAAATACCTGACAAAAATAGAACAGTTGGAACACTTAAGCCCTGCCGAAAAAGCCGAACTCAAGGAAGTTACCGACGAGTTTGCTTTTCGCAGCAACGACTATTATTTATCGCTGATCGATTGGAACGACCCTGACGATCCGATCCGAAAGTTGATTATCCCGAACCTGCAGGAGCTTGATGAATGGGGCCGGCTTGACCCGTCGGATGAGAAAACATATTGCGTAATGCCCGGTCTCGAACATAAATATCCCTCCACGGCGCTTCTGCTGGTTAGTAATGTGTGCGACGGGATCTGCCGGTACTGTTTCCGTAAGCGCGTCTTCATCAACCCGCAGAACGAATACCTGCGAGACCTTCCGGCGGCGATACAGTATATAAAGCAGCATGACGAGATTACCAATGTGCTTCTGACAGGAGGGGATCCATTCGTACTTAAACCATCGAAGCTTGAGAATATTATCCGGGAACTGAGGGACATTGAACATGTCAGCATCATTCGTATCGGGACAAAGATACCAGCATTCAATCCCTCTCGGATAGTCGAAGATCCCGCCCTGCCCGAGATAATAAAAAAGTACAGCACCGAGCAAAAGAGAATATATATCATGACCCACTTTATTCACCCGCGGGAATTGACAGATCTGGCGGCCAAGGCGGTCGGCCTGCTGCAGAAAGCCGGCGCGCTGATCGCCAACCAGATGCCGCTCATAAGGGGCGTCAATGATAAACCCGAGGTCATGGCGGATCTGCTGGCCAAATTATCCTTTATCGGTGCAGTTCCCTACTATATTTTCCAATGTCGCCCTGCACTGGGCAATAAAGCCTATACGGTCCCTATCGAGGAGGGATATGAAATTGTCGAGCAGGCAAAGGCCCTTGTCTCCGGACTGGCAAAACGTGTCCGGTTTGTCATGTCACATTCGACCGGCAAGATCGAAATCATCGGCAGGACGGAAAAATATGTCTATTTCAAATATCACAGGGCGGCCGAAGATGCCGACAGCGGGCGTTTCCTGGCCCTTGTGAGTAATCCGGATGCCTATTGGTTTGACGATTATACTGAAGTGATCAGGGATTACCCCATCGATTTACCGTATCGGTCCTACGGTCCGGAATAAAATCGTGCTGTGTGTTGCGTGCTGCGTTCAGTATCAAATTATTTGTCACCCGGCACGCAGGCCGCTGTCCTAAGAACTCCTTACGGAGAACGCCGAACGTAAAATCCTATAACGACTGCAACTATTGCTCCAAAGGCTATGATTATGTCGGAAAATGCTAATTCTTTGCCGGAGATAGCGGAAAATATTTTGACGATTATCAGAAAACCGGCCGGCCCCGCTATTGCTGATATGAGCCATTTGGCTTTAGGGGCTTTTGCAGCAGGAAAAAGATACATGCATTGAATCCATAGAACAGTCAAAATCGCATAGGCAAGGAGATTAAACACAGCATTTGTAACAGGCAGCAGGTCGCCCAAATTCGCTTGCGTGACATTGGTTACGCCAAAAATGAAAATGGCCGCCACAAAAAGCCCCGCAGGCCAAAACGTAAGAAATGAGGAAAGAATTAAGCCTGCAAGTGCACCTGCCAGGTCCATGAAAAAATCCCGAACATCACAGCTACGTCCCGCCACATAGGTCTGAAGCCACTCGTCAAGAATCCCATACACAACTATCACAAATAACACCAACCAGGGCGCAGCGCGGCGCCATTTAACTTTTCGATTGCCACTGACTGTGAACCAGATTAAAAAAGTCAAAATCAAATACGCCAAAAAATGAAGGCTCTTATCTGAAACATCAGCCTCTTGAACGACATGTGGGATTGGGATATGTGTCAGTACAAACAGCGCCAGCCAGTAAAGGACCAATATGCACGCCGTTACCTTCTGTTGGTGCGATAAAGTCATTGAAACCACCTATAAGAGTCCCTGCCCGGTAATACTGTGTCACTGAGGATTCATCGAGCCGGCAATAATTTTTCTCTATATAAACGGATAATCTCACGAAAATCCACATCTCCCGCCCTTTTGCCTCATAAAAGCGAAGTAGCGGGAAATTGCTTCACTCTTCGCAGCACCCAAGCCAAAAACGCCCGGAACAGCAACTGATGCGCGAAAAAATATACGAAGTTATGCTCCAAATATAAAGTTTAATATGGGAAATCCGGAATTGAGTGTATAATATAAATATACCGATTGTGGAGTGCCGCTTGAAAAAACTTATTTTGGAGGATTAAGAAAATGAAACGCTTAACAATTCTCGCAATAGTTTTAGCTTGTTTCGCAACGCTATGTCTCGGGCGCAGCAGAACCCGCATTGCGCCACAGATGATAATCCAGCTAACAGATCCCAGTTTGGAAGGGACTGTCAGCCTCGAGGAGGCATTGGCCAAGCGGCGAAGTGTACGACAGTTCAGCAGCGAACCGGTCAAACGCTCACAAATCAGCCAATTAGCCTGGGCCGGTCAGGGAATAACAGAGCCACAAAGAGGCTTGCGAACGGCTCCCTCGGCAGGGGCGATTTATCCCATAGAATTGCTTTTTGCAACGCAAGAGGGTCTGTTTGTTTATCGCCCGGCCGATCACAGCCTGCTGCAAACCGGGAATCAGGATATCCGCAACATGCTGGCTGCAGCCGCTTCCATGGACGAGTCGGTGGCTGGAGCCGGATGTGATATCATCGTTGCCGGATCCGTGAGAAAGCTGACAGACCAATACAAGGACAACGCCCGAAGATACATGCACATGGAAGCTGGACATATCGCCCAGAATATCCAGTTGCAGGCTGTCTGTTTAGACCTGGGTTCCGTAACGGTCGGTGGTTTTGACTCAAAGGAGGTCCGCAAAGTCTGCAGACTTCGAAGAGACCTGGAGCCGCTTTATATAATTTGTGTCGGTTACCCGGCAGGACAGGGAACAACGGAAACCGCCGATGGACAAGCCGGCGCAGCAGGAAAAAAAGCGGCATTAATCATCGGCAGTCAGAATTTCCGCGATGAGGAGCTTTTCGAAACAAAGCGTGTACTCGACGCCGCGCTGGTGCAAACAGTCATCGCAAGCACGAGAACCGGCATGATACAGGGTGTGCTCGGTAACGTAGCCGAGGCAACTATTCCCCTGAACCGACTGAATGTCGACGACTACGATGCGATAATCTTTATAGGCGGCCCGGGAGCAGCCGAGTATGCCAACAATCCAACTGTAATGAACATGGTGCGTGAGATGGTCCGCAAGGGAAAGGTCCTTGGGGCAATTGGCGTGGCACCCACGATTTTGGCCAATGCGAACGTGCTCGCCGGTATCCGGGCAACCAGCTTCTTGTCCGAACGAGACAGACTTATTCAGGCCGGCGCCATATATACTGTTTTCCCTGTTGAGCGGGAAAGATCCATCATAACCGCCACCGGACCGGATGCCGCCGTCCAATTCGGCAGAGCCATCACGGAAGCACTTGCCGGAAGATAATATTTATAAAACGTACTCTCGGATTAATCTTTACCAATGAACAGCCGAACGAGGCGAACCTGCAGATTTAAAGCGTATCCTTAGAATCGCTGTAACGATTCGTTATCGGTAATCGCCGGTCCTTACCGAATGCCTTCGGCGTTATCTTTATTCCCGGCGGCGATAGCCTTCTTTTGTACTCGTTTCGGTCAACCATGCGAATAACCTTGCTGACCACATCCTCCGGCAGGCCCTGCGCTACAAGTTCTGTTATGGACTTATCCTCTTCGACATAACCTTTGAGGATTTTATCGAGCAGATCGTAATCGGGAAGCGAGTCACTGTCTTTCTGGTCAGGTCTGAGCTCGGCACTTGGCGGCCTGGTTATCACATCTACCGGTATGATTTGACGCCCGCCTACCCTGTTAATATGCTCGGCCAGTTCGTAAACGGTGGTCTTCGGCACGTCCTTTATTATTCCGAAGCCGCCGGCGGTGTCACCGTAGAGAGTCGAGTACCCGACCGCCGTCTCGCTCTTGTTGCCGGTCGTCAGCACGAGCGA
>CAYTNN010000097.1:10928-16106 GCA_964439135.1 uncultured Pirellulales bacterium | reverse complement strand
GCTGCGCTCGAAATGACACGAACAAGCGCATTGATTATGCACAATTGGTATTAGATGCAAAATTGGTGGCAGCCTCAAAGCCGCAGGCTTTGGGGATGGTCGAGAATACCAGAGGCCGGCTAAACACATACTTCGCAGGCAGGACAGCGCGAATCGGTCAGTTTGAGTAATTAAAACCCTGTTGACTTATCCCCGGATTGCCGGTACATTCATATTCAGCATTTAGTACGTGTACGTAATGTATATCTGAGAGATATGATGGCGACAGGTCATGACATTGCGATGGGGTTGCGAGCGGCATACTTGTCTATGCATCGCCAAACCAACTCCTGTTTAGCCCCCCATAAGATTACGGCCGACCAATTCGTACTCCTGGCATTGCTGACCGAACAGGATGGAATTACTCAGCAGGAACTCGTCCGACGGGCCACTTCCGATCCCAATACGATCCGGGCCATGCTCGTACTGCTGGAGAATCGTGGACTGGTGAGACGGCAGCCGCATCCCGCCGACGGCCGGGCCCGCAACGTAACCCTGACGCGCACGGGACGCTGTGCCTACGCAAAGCTATCGAAGCAAATCAGTACGCTCCAAAATCAACTGCTGGATCTCTTTCGATTAGAAGAAGCAGAAAACCTGATTGAGCTGCTCGGCCGGATTTCCGAAGCAATGGCGCATTGGGAGAATCACCGCGGCCGGCGACGGCTCAGAACAACTGATGTCAAAAACTTAAGTTAGGCTACTGAAAGGAGAAAATTATGAACAGTTCCAAAACAAAAAACTTAATGATGGCTATCGCTGTGTTGACGGTATTTGCCATGACTTGCACGGCACCGGCTCAGCGCCAGCGTTCCCGCGGTCCCCGGGTGGTGTCGCCCGAGGTTGCCGCTGACCGGCACGTAACGTTTCGCATACTGGCGCCCAAGGCCGAAGAAGTGCTCCTTAGCGGCAGCGACATTCCGGGCGTCGGACAAGGTGCAGCCATGACGAAAGATCCCAACGGAGTATGGGAGGTAACGCTTGGACCGATCGAATCCGGGGCGTACCGGTACAACTTCAACGTGGACGGCGTGTCGGTGATTGATCCCAGGAATTCGGCCACCAGCGAATCCAACAATAACACATGGAGCCTGGTTTACGTTCCCGGGGCGGATTTCATGGACACCAGGGATGTGCCACATGGTGCTGTCGCCGAGGTCACTTACTACTCTAAGTCGCTCAAGCGTTTCCGCCGGATGCATGTTTATACGCCGCCGGGATACGAATCGGGCGAAGGCAAATATCCGATTTTTTATCTGCTGCACGGTGCATCTGATTGCGACGATTCGTGGACATCCGTGGGACGTGCCGGATTCATCATGGATAACCTGATAGCGACAAAAAAGGCAAAGCCGATGGTAGTGGCCATGCCCGCCGGTCATACGGGCTCCTCCGGGTTTGGCGGACCCAGGCCGGCCGTTGATGAGTTCGCACAGGATTTCCTGAACGATCTGCAACCGTATGTGGAAAAGCATTACCGCGTGTACGCGGACCGGCAACACCGGGCGATGGCCGGCCTGTCCATGGGTGGCGGCCAGACGCTTAATATCGCCATTCCCAACCTGGAGGAATTCGCCTACTTCGGGGTCTTCAGTTCGGGCGTCTTCAGCCTCAATCGTCGCCGTCCACAGGATGACTCGCAGCCCACGTGGGAGGAACAAAACAAGGAAGCACTGGACAACGCCGAACTGAAAAAAGGACTCAAACTCGTATGGTTCGCAACAGGCAAGGAAGACTTTCTTATCGAAACATCCCGGAGCACAGTTGAACTACTCAAAAAGCATGGTTTTGATGTAGTCTTCAAGGAAACTCCCGGGGCCCATACCTGGATCAACTGGCGAAACTACCTTAACGAATTCGCGTCACAATTATTTCAATAGAAGGCTGGTTATTCGTACAATATTGGTTTCTTTCGCCAGTCTTTATCGACATCGTGACGGTATTGGCTTACCCGCGGGCGACGCCGGCGCAGGCGGACCGATTCGATGCCGAGGTAGCAGCCGCCGGAGATGGGATTTTTGCCGACGCACTCCAGACGCAGCTTGTATTTGCCCGGCTCCGGCCAGAAGTCCAGCAGGTGATATTCGCGAGTCGAGGTCTCACTGCTGTAGAGGTCCATGACCCCGCCGAGCTTAACGCCGTCCAGGTACGACTGGTATTTGCCGTAGTCGTAAGACTGTGTCATGACCAGCAGCAAACGCTGCGGCTCTTTCTTCTCGACTTCGAAGGGAATCTCGATCCAGGCGTCGTCCGGCCCTTCCGGCTGGTAAAACAAATGGCCTTCGGGATAGATATCCAGATTCTGGGCTACGACTTCGCCCATGCCGTGATATTCGCCCGCCGTGTATTCGCGAGCAGAGATAATCCGGTCGAGGCAAGGGAGCGTCCGCTGCCGGGCGTGCGGGGCGCGGGCCTCGAAAGTGGGCTCGCCCGTCTGGTACCAGAAGGCCACGCTGGAGTAGTCGTCTTCGCGTTCGTTCCAACTGTGGGACTTGTAATCTGGATTCTCGTCCGGCGACATCCAGCCGAAGTGCTCGAATGTCACTTTGATTGCCTTATTGAATACAATCGGGTCGGTGACGTGCCACCGGTAGGCGCTGGTATGACCGCCGACGATGCCCCACTGGTCGAAGTAGGGGACGCCGAAGAATGGTGTGCTTGTGGTCTTGAGTCCCCAGGCGGAAAGAAAATAATCTTCCGTCCCAGTACCCCAGATCGAGGCGTTTTGCTCGCCGTCGATATAGATTTTCTCGTCGCCCTCGCCGAACCAGGAGGGGCTGCGAGTCCGCACGCTCAAAACGGTGCCGACGTAGTGACCCTTGCCCTTGGTATCGAGCAGGACGTAATCCTTTCCGTGTTCGACGGGATACTCCTGTCGATACTGCGCGTAGAAATACGGCGTATCGTCACTAATATGCTCTTTCTTAATCCAGTCGATGTTGTAGTAGAGCAGGCTAATAGGTTTGTCGCTCTGGTTGATGACCTCGATGCGCGCGGACCTGCGAAACGGCATGTGCCAGAAGCAATTGTAGGAGTCCGCATCCTCGACCGCGACCGGCAGACTTATCACCTCGCTGCGTTTGCCGAAACTGTTGGCGAAGAAATCGCCCACCGGTGCCTCGACCGCCGGCCGCTCGCTGCCGTCCCAGTACATGCGGAGCAGCATTTCCTGGTGATTGGCCGAGCCGTTCTTCGCCCAGGGGTGCGGCTCGGGCCCGAGGAACGTCATCCAGATATGGGTGATTACCCCCGGGCCCTTGACATCAAGTAAGATTTTCTTTTGCCCCGGCTGAACGCTGCTGTTGTCGCGATTGCTGTTCGGGTCGGGCACGCCGTTCGGATCGGGCTTACCGTCCGGCCCGATCTTGTGTGTTGAAGTTGCCCGCATGCTGCGTCCGTCATGCGGCCGGGCCAGGGCCGCCATGAAATCCGCAAACGCAATGCTGCAACACAATAGACAAATCGCCAGACTCGCTACGATTCGTGAATGTCCGGCTCTGATCAATCTGCTTTTATTGTGATTCATACTATCAACCTTATTACCGTCAATCAATTTTCTTGCCGACAGCCTCGCGGGCGCCTCTTTGTGTGATGAATTCGCCATTGAGGGTTTTTCCTTCAACTTTGCCCTTGAATTCCATCGTGAACTGCCTGTCGTTGAAGCTTAGCTCAAGCTTGAAGCTCACATTGTTTCCATCGACTTTCAGGTCTTTAACGGCCACCTCATTGTCACGCATCGTGTACGTCCCGGTCATGTCCGGCTTGATCTTCAGCGTGCTGGTCCGCGTCCCTTGCGAGGATTCCCTCGTGAATTCCCATGTCCCGACGGCGGCCGAAGCTTGCTCGACCTTCTTGCCGGTTATATCGCTGGTGCCCCTGTCCGAGGTCATTTGGCCTTTGAGGTTCTTGCCGTCCAGCGTACCTTTGAAGTCCAAAGTGAAGGTCTGGTCACCCCAGCCCATTTCGAGAGTGAATGTCACCTGGTTGCCTTCGAGTTTAAGGTCCTTCATGGGAATCTCGCCGCCGAAGAACTCATACCTGCCGGTCATGTCTCCATTGACCCGCATCATACTTTTATTCGTGCCGAATTCGGATTCCGTTGTCAGGTCCCACTTGCCAATAAGCAGCGCCCCTGCCCGCTTGCCATTAGCAGGTATATCCCCCATATCACTTTTCATCGTTCCGGTTAGCTCATTGCCTTTGATCTGGCCCTCATAAGTAGTTTCGAACTCGAAATCTTCGATCTTGCTTTGTCGAGTAAAGCTAAGCTTTCCATCTTTAAATTTAATATCGGAGATTACGTGCTCACCTTCCTCGCTCCATTTGCCGTCAAGCGTGCCGTCCGACTTTTCGGAGACTGACAGCCTGGCATTGATTTGACGATCGCCGACATTAAAGTTTATGTCCCAGCGACCGAGTGCGGCGCACTTGGGCTTGAACCTGGTCCCGTTGACGTCGAATTCACCCTGGTCGCTCGACATTGTGCCTGTGATCTTGCCGTCTTTGAGAGTGCCGGCATAATCCATTGTAAACTCCTGGTCGCCGAACTGAATTATACGAACAAACGTGAGCTTTCCATCCTGGAATTTTACATCGGACAGGTCTGTGGAACCCCATTTTCCAGTGAGACTGCCGTCTGCCTGTTTGGAGATAGACACCGTGGCAAAGCTATCCCGGCCGCCGAAATCCATCTTCATCTCCCACTGACCTGTGATGTCCTCGGCCGCCCAGACAAGCGACGTCGGAACGAATAACATAAGACAAACCAGAACAAAGGTCTTACCGATTGTTTTGTGAAGTATCCGACTCATGATAAACCTCCTGAAAAAGTGTGTTTCCCGACTCGTCAACTACCCAGCTACGCAACTGGGCATATCCGCATATCACAATACCACCGGACACGTTGGCAGGCAACTATTTCTTTAAAAAAACAAATGCCGGCTAAGTGCTAAGTTTGCTCCGCATTGCCTGCACCTTTTCCTTAAGCTGCGGCCACTTCGTCCAGATTTCTTTGTCGCAGGATGGAAAATCATCGCAGTGCGCGCAGGTGGGCAGATTCCTGCTGATGGCGCATTTCTTGGCTTCACAGTTAAAAGGTGTTCTGTCCGACTTACAGCCGTCACAATAAAGCTCTTCGGC
>CAYTNN010000097.1:0-10828 GCA_964439135.1 uncultured Pirellulales bacterium | reverse complement strand
ATAGTATTTTTCATTTCCATCGGAGTTGCTGGAGTTCTTCTTTTGTGCGAATGAACTTTACAGTGCGGTTGTTTAAGAGGACACAACCACCCTTGGGATCGTGGTTGTCAAACGTAAACAGTTCAGGTCCGCCGTGTTGATTCCAGCCGGCTTTGGTCTCAAATAAGAGTACAGTGTCCGGTGGCGAATCTGACTTACAATTGGGATTCATCGCATAATGACACTTGCCTTCGCCTTGGCTTGGACATTTAAATTGCTCTGTTCCTCCAGGAGGGTATCGCCTTAGTAGAATATCACACCATTTGGATGGAACCGGATATTGTTTTTTTTGAGTAAGGGGATCCTCGATAATGGTACTCTTAAGCAGCGCCATGTTTGCTCCACATTTATTTCGTAATCTGAGTGACGTGATTTTAGATGTGAGGCCCGTTGGTTTGAGCTTTTCCAGACTTGGCCAGACTCCGTTTTCATAAATATAATTTTTTGTCCCGATAAGTACTTGCTTGTGTGTCTTGACGAAAGCGGTTACAAATTCACCATTACGATAGCAAATGATGTTAACAAAATGTTTGATTGCTGGTACACCTTGCCTTGAATAATACTGAAATGTTCCCTGGTTTACATCATGAGCTAGCGCTTTAATAATCTCTGGATCATTAACAACGGTTGGTACAAGAGATTCCACATCATTTACCTCCTTGGGGCTAAGGAGACTAACTCTGGAAATAAAGTACTCCAATTTCGATGGAGAATACCGAAGTTCGACATGTGTACAATCACTTATATCAGGCGGAGGCGGTCCAGGTGGAGGCTTTGGTTGTGATTGTTTCCGGCAAGATGGCATAACAAGTAACGAAAAAATACATAAAACAACAAAAGAATATGCAGCAGGTTTCCAAGTTAAAAGAATTCTCCATACATGGTCAAAATAAAATTTCATAGTCAAACCCTTTACATGAAAAATTTGCTTTAATGAGTGCACCTTTTTGTACGGGTCAGACACGAAGCAAAGGTTGAAATCGTCGACCAATTAGCGTCTACAGCTTCGCTACGAACTTGTCACTGTCATGACGGCCGCCCGCGACTCGTGCATTCGATTACAATTCGTGAACATCTCGGCATAATCCCACAATAACCGGCTATTCAGTCAATGTCAACAAAATGATACGTTTCTATTTATGGCATTGCCGGCAAAAACTGTTGACATACTTCATGGATTGGATTTTAATCCTGGTATAAAGGGAAAGAACTATAAGGCAAGGATTCCTGTCTTTGCGGGAATTGTAAAATTAAAGTAAAGGATACGCACAATGAAAAGGTTGTGGATAAATGTCGTTCCTTATAGCAAGGATATCGCTATCGCCGCGCTCGAAAGCGGTGCCGAAGCGGTAGTGCTGCCGGATGGCGATAGCGGCAAAGTCCGGCAGTTCGGCAAAATCAAAACAGTCGAAGCCGGCGGCGACATCAAGCCCGGCGAGGACGTCGAGTTCATAGATATTGCCGGCAAGGAAGATGAAGATAAAGCCGCGGCAGTACCGGCCGAAAGAATTGTTGTTCTCAGAATGCTCGACTGGACGATTATTCCTATAGAAAATCTGCTCGCCCGTCGGGGCAAAAATATTATGGTGCAGGTCGAAAACAGCGAGCAGGCAAAACTTATGGTCGAGATACTCGAAAAAGGCGTGGACGGCGTTGTATTGAAAACCGGCAATATAAACGAGATTAAAAAGACCGCCGAAATCATTCAGGGCGTCAGCGAAAAAGTTGCCCTCGTCACGGCGACTATCACCACGGCAAGGCAGCTTGGCATGGGCGACCGTGCCTGCCTCGATACCTGCACGCAAATGACTTTGGGCGAAGGAATGCTTGTCGGCAACACGGCATCCGGTTTCTTTCTCGTACATTCCGAATCCATCGACAATCCTTACGTAGCGTCCCGGCCGTTCCGGGTCAACGCCGGAGCCGTGCACGCTTATACTCTATCGCCGGGCGGAAAAACCAAGTACCTGGCCGACCTGAAGGCCGGCGATGAGGTTATGGTGGTGGATTTCCAGGGCAAGAGTCAAACGGCTTACCTGGGCCGGAACAAAATCGAAAAAAGGCCGATGATGCTGATCGAGGCCGAGGCCGAAGGTCAACCGATTGGCCTGGTCTTGCAGAATGCCGAGACGATTCGGCTGGTCAGCCCGGACGGCAAAGCGATTTCGGTAACGACGCTCAAGCCGGGCGACAAAGTCCTCGGTCATATCGAGAAGGCCGGCAGGCACTTCGGCATGAAGGTCGATGAAACACTAATAGAAAGGTAGAGCGATGATTTGGCCGGACGATTTACTTAGTATCATCCTGGCGACTGTTCTTGGAGCGGCGGTCGGGCTGGAGAGGGAAGTGAGCGGCAAGGCGGCAGGACTGCGGACCAACCTGCTCATTTGTCTTGGTGCCGCGGTCTTTACGATAATCTCCAGAGAAATGGTAACCGGTACCTCAGGCGATGTTACGAGGATCGCGGCTCAAATCGTTACCGGAGTAGGATTCCTGGGGGCCGGTGCCATCATCCAGGATAGAGGCGGCGTGCACGGCCTGACAACCGCGGCGACGATCTGGCTCGTTTCAAGTATCGGCATGGCTTGCGGGGGACGTTTCTATCAACTGGCAATCGTATCAACTCTTATTGCAATCCTCGTCCTGATGGGTCTTGGACAAGTGGCCAGGCCTCTGGAAAGATACGTGAAAAAACATAAGCTAAAAAACACGCCGGACAAGCCGGATTAAAGAGCGACAATTAAAACTACGTGCATTCGAATTGTGAGTCCCTGCGGAGATATTAACTTGAGCCCGCGCGAGTGTAATGGGGGATTTGTTCTTGACGCTTTTGGGGGATGACGGTAGAATCTGTGCAGCTTTCATCGTCGAAAGTTTACTGTTATGACTTTGGCTGGACTAAACCATTAAACGTGTGAAATATAGCTGTGTATTTTGGAGGTTCGAATGATGCAATTCCTGAAAAGAAAAGATGTCCACTCATGTCCTAAGAAAGGCAAGTCTCAAAGGGCTGAGGGGAAATATCGCTGGGTAAAATGGGTGTTTCCGCTTGCGGGACTCGTTTCGCTGATATGGTTTCTGATTCGTGTTATCCCCAAGCCGTCGCGGGCCTTCTATCCGTGCCAGCGTGTCGCTTTCCCGCTGGCCTCGGGATTTGTCGCGATGCTGCTGGGTTTTGGAGTTTCGGTGCTGGCCTTTAAAAAGGCTAAACTCAACTTCGCTCGCCGGCGTTATATCGTGGGCCTGGCGTGCGCATTTTTGAGTGTCACGGCAGTGTGGATCGCAATGACCGCCACAGCCGAGAAGTCGGTTCTTGCCGAGCCGCAGCCTGTGAATGAGCCGATGGGAGTTGGCAAAGGCATTAATCCCGGCCGTGTCGTCTGGGTGCATGATCCTGATGCAACGGACTGGGAAGGCCCCGGTGACGGGCACCCGTGGCAGGCGGAACATACCGACCCCGAGCGGGTACACCTTATGATTTCCCGGGCTATTCGTTGGCTAACCGGTGCGCCCATGGATGCCC
Organism: uncultured Pirellulales bacterium; assembly: GCA_964439135.1. Classification (GTDB taxonomy): domain Bacteria; phylum Planctomycetota; class Phycisphaerae; order Sedimentisphaerales; family Anaerobacaceae; genus JAFGPJ01. The sequence goes on along the minus strand of CAYTNN010000097.1, from coordinate 7,266 downwards.
AAGCATGGGACAAACTTTTCAGATACCACAATAAGACTCACGGCAAGGGAGATGTAGGCTACAAACAGGGTGAAAAAATTGTTGTCAAGGTCAATTTCGTCGGCTTCATTTTCACACACGGAGGAGTCGATGCCGAGACCTACAAGCTGGACAGCACACAGGATTATATGAATACGTCCCCTCAGATGCTCGTTGCCTTGCTGCGGCAGCTCGTGAACACGGTCGGCGTCAAGCCCGCGGATATCTCCATATGCGACAGCCTGGCGTATTTTGCCAATGAGTATTACGACATTATTCATAAAGAATTTCCGGATGTTCGGTGCATGGACCGGGGCGGCAAGTTTGGCCGGATAAAGATGAAGCAGTCTTCGGCTCCGCTGTACTGGAGCTGCAATCCGGAAGGAATCAAACAGGACTACATTCCCGCCTCTTATGCCGAGGCTGAATACCTCATCAACTTCGCAAACCTTAAGGCTCATACCGGTGCCGGCGTGACGCTGACTGCAAAGAATCATTACGGCTCCTTGATTCGCTGGCCGGCGGAGAAAGGATACTTCGACCTGCATAAGGATGCCTTTTCCAAGCAGACCGGAATATACAGGAACCTGGTTGACCTTATAGGTCATTCACAGCTCGGCGGCAAAACCGTACTCTACCTGGTTGACGGCTTGTACTGCGGAATCCATCCCGTGGACATGGACAAAGGGCCGAGAAGATGGAAATCGCCGCCCTTCAACGGAGACTGGACATCCAGCCTGCTGGCTTCGCAGGATCCAGTGGCGATTGATTCGGTCGGCTTCGATTTTCTTGCCGCCGAGTACGAAGATAGTCCACGCAAATCCGGAGTCGATGATTTTCTGCACGAGGCGGCGCTTGCAGACAATCCGCCCTCCGGGACATTTTACGACCCGGATCATGCCGGCAACGTCAAGAGGCTGGCCAGTCTCGGCGTACACGAGCACTGGAACAATCCGCAAGAGAAGAAATATTCACGCAATTTTGGAAAGGATAATGGCATCGAACTGATAGCAGTGACACCTGCCGGCAGTGGAAAGCAAGGCATCATCGCGCCGGGAGCGAAAGTGAAAAAGCTCGCCGATGGCTTTAAGTTCACAGAGGGCCCGGCGGTCGATGCCGAGGGAAACGTTTTCTTTACCGATCAGCCCAACGACAGAATCTGCAAATGGTCCGTGGATGGCAAGCTATCGGATTTCCTTAAGCCTTCCGGCCAATCCAACGGCCTGTACTTCGACAAACGCGGCAACCTGCTGGCCTGTGCGGACATGGATAACCAGCTATGGTCAATAGATCCTGAAGGCAAAGCAACGGTGCTTGTCAAAAATTATAAGGGCAAACTGCTCAATGGCCCTAACGACCTGTGGGAGGACCTCAAGGGCGGCATTTACTTCACCGACCCGCTTTATAAAAGACCTTACTGGACCCGCGACCCGGCGATGCAGCAGGACGGCCAGCACGTGTACTACCTGAAGCCCGACCGAAAAAAATTGGTGCGAATCACTGAGGACCTGGTCCAGCCTAACGGCATCATCGGCACGCCCGACGGCAGGATGCTTTATGTCGCCGATATCGGTGACCGGAAGACGTATGTTTATAACATCGAAGCAGACGGCACGCTGTCGGGAAAAAAGCTGTTTTGCTCGATGGGCTCGGACGGCATGACTATCGACAGCGAGGGCAACATTTACCTGACGGGCCGGGGTGTCACGGTTTTCAATCCGGCCGGCGAGAAGATCGAGCAGATCCCAATCGAAGCCGGCTGGACGGCAAACGTCACCTTCGGCGGCACCGATAGACATACACTCTTTATCACGGCTCAAACCTCGCTCTATAGCCTGCAAATGCGAGTCAAAGGTGTGAAGTAAATAGACAGTAGCGGATGCCGGTTAGCGGCCCTCGTGATATGGATAATAATAGCCCAAGGCAGCTCATAACATCCTGTCAAATGAATATAGTTCATATCCGGGAACTCTAAAAGGCCGCGTTTTTCTTGAGAAGCGCTTATGCGGAAACGCTTTACGAGAGAACGAATATTTATTAAGTGTAAAAAAGCTGTAACATTTTTCCGAGAACCGCGTCTTAATTTTAGGTTGTGCATCCCAGAGCCGCAACTTGAACGAGGAATCAGAATTGGCGAAAAGTAGTTAACCGTAGCGAGGATTAATTATGCTCAGAAATGAGAGATTCTCTGCCGTTGTTGATTTTGACTGATTGCGAACGTGTCGTTACCGCCGAAGGTTTTGGAGTTGATGAGCTGGATGACAAGATTTAGAATGGAAGGCAGATGGATATGATGAGTAAGCGATATATTGTAATGGTTTTGTGTTTGATTTCAGCTTCGTGTGGTTTCGGAGCGGTTCCGGTGTCGGTGGAGGTTATTGAGGCCGACAGGATTTGGAACAAGGCTCCGCACAACGCTTTCACTGACCTTCTACGATGGCACGATGCGTTCTACTGCGCGTTTCGCGAGGGCAGAGGACACGTTTCGACCGACGGCAGGATTCGGATACTCGAATCGAAAGATGCGGACACCTGGACCTCGGCGGCCATAATCTCGTTGAAAGGTTTCGACCTTCGCGATGCTCATTTGTCCGTGACGCCCGACGGCCGGCTGATGCTGCTGGGCGGAGCCGCTCCGCGCGAAAAGGACAATCAATCGGCCCCGACCGGAACGTTCGTGAGCTTTTCGACAGACGGCAGGCGATGGACCGAGCCGCAGATTGCAGTCGAGCCGGGACGCTGGCTCTGGTGCGTGACATGGAATAAAGGCAAAGCCTACGGCGTTTCCTACACGTCCGGACAAGGTGGCGACCGCTATCTCGATCTGCTCGTCAGCGACGACGGGATTCACTACGAGCCTCACGTGCCCAGGCTATTCGAGCAGGGCTATCCGACGGAAGTGACGCTTCGTTTCGATTTCGAAGGAACTTGCTACGCACTCGTGCGCCGCGACCGCAGCGGCGACGACCCGAGCAGTGCCATGCTGGGCGTGAGCAGGCCCGGCTATAAGCAGTGGCAATGGAATGACCTCGGCTCGGAATTCAACGGATTCGGCGGCCCCAACTTCATCCGAATCCCCGGCGGGCATTGGCTGGCAGCGGGCCGCATGCATGACGGCGGCGCCCACACGGCCATAACTTACCTCGACGTGGAAAACGGTGTGATGACCAAACTTGCAAAATTGCCCAGCGGCGGCGATACCAGCTATCCCGGCATGGTTTGGCACAATAACATGCTTTACGTTAGCTATTACTCCAGCCACGAAGGCAAAACCAGCATCTACTTGGCGAAGGTGAAAATCCACCAGAAAATCAGTGATGAGAAATGATGGCCGAACGGGTATAATGCTAATGAAGCTGTTAGTTTGAATGTTGGACTGAAAAAGTGAAAGGAGATTGAGATGAATGCGAAATGGTATAGTTTAATGATGCTTGTGATTCTTGCCGGGGCGATGAGTTGGAGCGTTGCTGAGGCGAGTGTTGTTGCCGAAGATGCGAAGGTGGAAAAACTTGCCGGGGGCTTTGCATTTACCGAAGGTCCGGCGGCGGACGCTAAGGGAAATGTCTATTTTTCGGATATTCCCAACAATCGAATTCTCAAATGGTCGCTGGACGGCCAATTGTCCACGTTTCGCGAAAACTCCGGCGGGGCCAACGGCCTGTATTTCGATAAAGACGGCAACCTTTTAGCCTGTGAAGGCGACGGCAGGCGGCTGGTCTCCATTGATCCGAAAGGCAATGTCACGGTCCTGGCGGACAAGTACCAAGGTAAAAAATTCAACAGCTTGAACGACCTTTGGATCGATCCGAAAGGCGGCGTTTACTTCACTGATCCTCGCTACGGAAACAGAGATGGTATGGAGCAGGACGGCGAGCACGTCTATTATCTTTTGCCCGACCGCAAAAAACTCGTCCGCGTCATCGACGATATGGTCCGGCCGAACGGCGTCATCGGCACGCCCGACGGTAAAACGCTTTACGTCACCGATAACGGCGGCGGCAAAACCTTTGCTTATAAAATCGAACAGGATGGCACCCTTTCGGTCAAAAAACTCATTGCTCCCGAAGGTTCCGACGGCATGACCATCGACAACGAGGGCAACATCTATCTAACGACACGTGTTGTGGCGGTCTATAACAAGAACGGCGAGAAAATCGAAGAGATTAAAGTTCCCGAAGGCCCGGCCAACGTCACCTTCGGCGGAAGCGACAATCAGACACTCTTTATCACGGCAAGAACCTCACTGTACTCGGTTAAGATGCGAGTCAAAGGCGCCGAACAGAAGAAGAAATATGAATTCGAGGAATTAACCGTTGGTACCATAGGGACAGCTATAAAAACGCCTTTACTGATAGGCAAACCCTTACCTGATCTGGAGAAAATGGGAATTGAACTTCCCGCCGGTGCCTCCGAAAAGATGATTCTGGTATGCTTGTGGGATATGCAGCAGAGGCCGTCAAGAAACTATATAAAAGAGCTTGCACAAAAAGCCGATGATTTGGCTGACGAAGATGTCGCAGTTGCTTGTGTGCAGGTAGCCGATGTTGATGATAAGGTTGTTAACGAATGGGTGAAGGATAACAAGATTCCTTTCGCCATCGGCAAATCTACTGCTGAAATGGGAAAGAGCACATTTAACTGGGGCGTGAAATCAATACCCTGGTTAATCCTGACGGATCGCAGGCACATCGTAATCAAAGAAGGTTTCGCCCTTAGCGACCTTAACGATCTGATTTTACAGGCCGGCACTGAGCCGAAATTCGAGCAGGACATTATCAAGACAAATGCCGGCGATTTGAGAATCACCTTCATCGGACACGGAACGCTCATGTTCACCTTCGGCGGCAAAACCATTCACGTAGACCCGGTCAGTAGAGAGGCCGATTATACTGAGATGCCCAAAGCCGATATTATCCTGCTCACGCATGAGCACGGCGATCACCTTGATACCAAGGCCATAGATATTCTCCGTAAGGACGGAACCCAACTGGTATTGACCAAAGCCTGCGCCGAAAGAGTAGCGGGACTTGTAATGGCTAATGGCGATGTGCAGACCGTTCAGGGCATGAAAATCGAGGCAGTGCCCGCGTACAATATTGTTCACATGCGGTCCGCCGGCAATCCCTTTCATCCCAAAGGCCGGGGCAACGGCTATATAATCACGTTCGGCGACAAGCGTCTCTATGTTGCCGGCGATACGGAGAATACGCCCGAAATGAAGCAACTCAAGAATATCGACGTGGCCTTTTTGCCGATGAATCTGCCCTATACGATGACGCCGGAAATGGTCACCGATGCGGCCAAGGCGTTTAAGCCGAAGATTCTGTACCCATATCACTACAGCCAAACAGACCCGAACAAGCTCGTCGACCTGTTGAAGAACTCGAAGAATATCGAAGTCCGCATTCGCAAAATGAGATGAGTGAATCCCTGCCGCCTGAAGGTGAAGGCTTGTGAGAGGAACCATGTTTCGTACACTGGTTGGTAAAGAGATTGCGGAGACGATGCTCGGCCTTCGTTTCGCCATAGCGACGCTTCTCTGCATGGTGCTCATTCCGCTGGGGATGTACGTCAGCCGGAAAGACTACGAACACCGTTTGGCAAGCTATCAAGGAGAGCTTCAAACGTACAAAGAGCGTTTTGGTACTCCGCCGACACCGCTGACCGGTGGGGAAGAGGCCCAGGGCTTCAGGCCGCCTTCGGTTCTGAGTATATTTGCCTCGGGGCTCGATCCCTTCATGCCCGACAAAGTATTTACTTCACAGTCGGGATTGTTCCGCACGGTCAAGGAGTCCGGCATCGACAATCCACAATCCCTCCTGTTTGGAAAGGTGGACTTTCTTTTCAATGTGATGTTCATTATCTCATTGGCCGCCCTGATATTCACCTTCAATTCCATATCCGGCGAAAGAGAAAAGGGAACATTGCGCCTGATGATAGCCCATTCCATCCCGCGCAGCCGGATTCTTCTGAGTAAGATCGTAGGCAAATATATTGTCCTTCTGGTTCCATTTATGATCTCGGTCTTCATCGCCCTGCTTGTCCTGGATGCCTCACCCGTTGTATCTATCGGTTCGCCGGAGGTCTGGCCGCCGTTGCTGGTTATACTGATGGTGACACTCCTGTTTATTTTTAGCATGGTGAGTTTGGGCGTCTGCATATCTACGTTTACGTCACACTCGATGGGCTCGATTGTTTTACTGTTCTTCGTATGGGCAATGTTCATAATTGGCGTGCCCAGGATGAGTCCCATGATCGCGGAGAGCATCTACCCCGTTGAATCAGGGAGCGTTTTTAGCTTTCGCAAGAGAATGGTTCGCGACGATATCGAAAAACAGTTCGAGCAGGTGAAGAAGGAAACAATCGATTCGAAATGGGACAAGGAACGAGACATTGTGCAAGAGATGCAACTGAAAGCTTCGAATGAGCTCGCGAATCGAATGAAAGCTCTCGGCCGTGAGGTATCATTTGAGGTTGTTAAGGAGGATCCAGACTTCCGGAAGCTACGAAAGAAATTTAATCAAAAGTACCAAGAGTTAAGGGACAAGTATGAGCCACAAGTCGAGCATCTTTTCAACCAGTGCCAGAGGCGCATCGCGAGCGAGCTCAACAGAATCGAGCAGGACTATAGAAACCGCAGGAATATACAGTTTTCTATTGCCACAAATCTGGCGAGGATATCGCCTGTTAGCTGCTACGCATATATTGTGTCGGGGCTTTCGGGTACAGGGGTTGCCGAGCCGGACAATTTCGTCAGAAACGCACGGATGTTTCAGGAAGATATAAACCAAATCTTTTATGACAAAGTCTTCCACCTATTCGGCCAGCAGGGCCGGCAGAGACGCGCAGAGGGATTTAATGTCTCTGATTCTCTTTCTTTTCCGGACATGAGGTATCGCTTTCTTAATCTGACGGAAGCTGTTCAGATGCATTGGCCGGACATTCTTCTGCTGTGTCTGTTCGATGTGCTGTTTTGTACGCTGGCTTTGATGAGGTTTAATAGATATGACGTCAGGTGAGGAGCTATTTGATTCTGCGTTGTATACAGGAAAGTTTAATGCTTAAAACTCTGATTAAAAAAGAAATCACGGCGGCAATCTTTGATTTGCGTTTTGTGATTGCCACGCTTTTGTGCATCGTGCTCATTCCGCTGGGGATGTACGTCGGCCGGAAAGACTACGAGCATCGTCTGGCTGCCTATCAGATAAAACACCAGGAATACCGGCAACGTCATGGCAAAGGCGTGGA
>CAYTNN010000096.1:0-16288 GCA_964439135.1 uncultured Pirellulales bacterium | reverse complement strand
TATCCGATCGCCCGGCCTCTCTTTATGTACCTCAACGGCGAGCCGCAAGGAACCGTTAAAACATTTATTGACTTCTGCCTGAGCGCAGCCGGACAAAAAGTGGTTACAGATACAGGATATGTAGCAGTTCAATAATGAAAACCGCGTGGAAAGAAAAAGCGATTAGGCTGATACTTTTTGCTACGGCCTCCACGAGCATCCTGATTGTAATTGGGATATTCGTATTCGTAGGCAAGGAAGCCGGGCAATTTGCGATTAAGCCGGGATTAAAAGAGCTGTTCGGCAGCCGCTGGATGCCCGTTTCCTTTCAAAAGGAATCATTCGGACTACTACCGCTGATCACCGGATCGCTTTTAGTTACGGCACTGGCCACAATATTGACAATCCCATTTGGCATCGGAGCGGCGGTCTATATTTCCGAGCTGGCAAGACCTACAGAGAGAGAAATACTCAAGCCTTTTATCGAGATTCTGGCGGGTATTCCGTCCGTGGTGATTGGCTTTTTCGGCCTGGTTGTTCTGGTTCCGCTGATCAAAAGCAGTTTCAGTCTATCGACGGGATTGACCGCTCTGGCAGGCGCAGTGTTGTTGGCATTAATGGCTATTCCAACAGTAGTATCAATCTCCGAAGACGCCATACGAAGCGTGCCTTCATCCTACAAGGCGGCATCACTGGCTTTGGGTGCAAGTAAGATGCAGACTATATGGAAAGTGACGGTTCCGGCGGCGCTTCCGGGTATCGTTGCCGCGATCATGCTCGGTATCGGCAGAGTCATCGGCGAAACAATGGCTGTGATGATGGTGACCGGCAACGCCGCAATAATCACCGCCTCACCGTTCGACTCGGTACGAACCATGACCGCCACCATAGCGGCCGAAATGGGTGAGGTTGCGTTCGGAAGCATTCACTACCGAGCTCTGTTTTGTGTAGGTATCGTCCTGCTGCTGGCGACGTTCGGATTGAACATTATAGCACAAAAATTCCTTAAGAAATACAGGATGGGATAATGCGCAGGGTAGCTTCGCAATATATAATCGCCTGGCTCATACGAGTGATGACGTACCTTATCGTTTTTGTCATCGCTTCAATCATTATTAAAATCCTCTGGAACGGCCTGCCGGTCATCAATTGGGAATTCCTGACGACCATGCCAAAACGCGGCGGCTCCGAAGGGGGAATATTACCGGCAATCGTAGGTACCCTGTCACTGGCGCTGGGGACGGTTATAATTGCGCTTCCACTCGGGATGGCGACAGCGATTTATCTGTCCGAGTATGCAAAGGCCGGAAGATTTACACGAACCGTCCGGCTCGCGATTGTGACGCTGGCGGGCGTGCCGTCGATAGTCTTCGGGCTCTTCGGGCTGGGTTTGTTTGTGATATTCCTGCGATTCGGAGCCTCGATTATAGCCGGCTGTCTTACGCTGGCATGTATGATTCTGCCGATTATTATCGTCTCCAGCGAAGAAGCTCTTAGAGCGGTTCCGAAGTCTTTCAGAGAGGGAAGTCTTGCCCTTGGGGCGACGAAATGGCAAACGATATATAAAAACGTGCTGCCCTACTCGATATCGGGAATGCTTACAGGCTCGATTCTTGGTATCGGCCGGGCCGCGGGAGAGACGGCACCAATTCTGCTGACCGTTGCCGCCTTTTATTTACCGAGATTGCCAAAATCCATATTCGACCAGGTTATGGCGCTGCCGTATCACCTCTATGTGCTGGCGACACAGCATCCTGACATTGAAAAGGTCAGGCCCCTGCAATACGCAACGGCCCTTGTCCTGCTTGCGCTGGTGCTTGGAGTCAACCTGGTGGCAATTCTGTTTAGAATTCATATCAGGAAGAAATACAGATGGTAGAGAATAATTCCAACAATAACTCCGGATTCAAGATACGCGTCAAGGATTTGAATTTCTATTACGGGAGCGTCCAGACGCTTTTCGACATAACGATGGATATCCCGCCTCAACAGGTCACTGCTCTGATCGGGCCATCAGGCTGTGGAAAGTCAACCTTTCTTCGGACGCTGAACCGGATGAACGATATTATCAACGGGACACGGGCCGAAGGGACGGTGCAGATTGACCAGCAGGAAATTTATCATCACACAACCGACATCGTTGCCCTGCGCAAGAAGGTCGGCATGGTTTTTCAGAAATCCAACCCGTTTCCCAAGTCCATCTTCGACAACGTAGCTTACGGCCCTCGCATTCATGGAGTCAAGGACCGCAGGCGACTCAAGGACCTTATCGAGAAGAGCCTCACGCGGGCGGCCCTCTGGGACGAAGTCAAAGACCGACTCGACAAGAATGCCATGGACCTTTCAGGCGGCCAGCAGCAAAGATTGTGTATCGCCAGGGCTTTAGCCGTCGAGCCGGAGATTCTGCTGATGGATGAGCCGGCTTCGGCACTTGATCCACAGTCCACGGCGAAGATCGAGGACCTCATCGACGAGCTTCGCCGTGACTATACCATTGTGATCGTGACACATAATATGCAGCAGGCGGCTCGTGTTTCTGATTTGACAGCTTTCTTATATGAAGGGTATCTCATAGAAGTTGGACCGACCAAGCAACTCTTCACCAAACCAAAAGAGAAAAAAACCGAAGACTACATTACGGGACGATTTGGATAGACGGAGACGTAACCTATGACAGTACACATGAAAAGAGAAATCGACAGGTTGAAACAGATGCTGATGTTCCTGTGTGAGGTTGTTGAGGAGAATCTCCGCCGGGCGGTCGAATCGATCAGGAAGCGGGACGCGAATCTCGCTAAGACGGTGATCGAAACGGACGTAGAAATCGACCACATGGAAGTTGATATGGAAGAGGAGTGCCTGAAAATCCTGGCGCTTTATCAGCCGGTTGCTATTGATTTGCGGTTCATTATCACCGCTCTGAAGATTAATAATGACCTGGAGCGGATTGGTGATTTGGCCGTCAATCTTGCCGAACACAGCACATTCCTTGCCGGTCAGCAGCAGACAAACGTTCCTTTTGACTTTGATGAAATGACCGAAAAAACAGAATTGATGCTTCGAAAAAGTCTTGATGCTCTCGTGAAGATGGACTCTAAAATGGCATATGAAGTTTGTGCTGCCGACGACGAAATCGATGCAATGGACCGCCAGATGCAGTTAATGGCGCAGGAAGCAGTTCATACGCACCCGGAGCAAACCGAATGTCTAATGCACTTGCGCTCGGCATCAGGCCACCTGGAGCGTGTAGCGGACCATGCTACTAACATTGCTGAAGATGTGATATACATGATCGAGGGCCGGATCGTCCGGCACAAGGCCGAGGACTACAAATAGATTAATCATTTTCCGAACAATAAACTGGTTGCACGGAACCTATGTTTTCATCGAATCCAACTCGATAAAAGCTATCGGCAGGAAGATAAAGACCGGCAGCCACGCCCACAACTCCGGCATCACTTTGTCAAAGACAACCTCCGTAGCGAGTATTTTACAGGCAAAACTTGTGATAAAACACGCTCCGGTCAGGGCAAAGCTGATCATTACGGCAGACTTCACCGATTTAGGATCGCGACAAACCAGTAAAGGCAGGCTTATCATGAGCATCACAAGATTTATAAGCGGATCGGTAATGCGGAAATGCTTCTGGCTGGAAAGCTGAGCCATGTCTCTAATTTGAATTTTTTGTGCTTCCAGAGCCGTTAATTGCCGCAACGATAACAGAGTTTTGTGCTCGGATTCGCATCTGACAGGGATGTCTCTTGCCGTGATGTCACTGGCATAAAAAGCTATCGGCTGGGGGCCTTTTCTGGAGCCTCTTTCAGTCAGCAGGCCGTACGGGGCCCACTCGCCGGTTTCCGGAGATTGAGTATACAAGTCCCATCGACTTTCTTTGTCATTATAAACCGCTTTATCAGCGTCTAAACGCCCGGTTACTTCCCAGATACCGGCCCTGGATGTAGTGCTGCGCAGCAGGATGGTGGGATCATATAGAGTTGATGTTTCTACGTCGAATTTTAGAGAGTTGATGAGTGAACCCCTGCCGTCACTAATGAATCTTACTCTATATGATTCCTGGCCGGGAATATCATTGTGGCTGCGCACGAGCTTGTCCGCGAGCGGGGGTATTATAAATTCCTGGTCGATCACCAACACACCGGTCAACAGCAGCGCGAGAAGCACTATTGGGAAAATTATACGCTTCAAGCTGACGCCCGAAGCCATCACGGCCACCAACTCGTTATGACGGACCATTTTGCCGAACGAAAAGGCCGCCGCTACTACGGTTATCATTCCGGCAAAATCCCGAAAGTAAAGGGTGTTGTTAAGAAGGTAAAATGTAAATATGTTTTTGATAACAACCGCGGTGCCAAGGTCGGTATGCTGCGTGAACTCGTCTAAATTCACGAATAGATCAATGATTATTCTCAGCCCCACCAGCACGCAAAAAGCTATGCAGTAGCCTATCAAAAAGTTCTTCGCAACGTATCTGTCCAATATTTTCATAATTTGGTCCCACATGTTGCGGGGCTTAGATGTTCATATTCAATCCCGGTTTTACCGGGGCATTGTCATTAACTTAATTTTTCAACAAGTGGCGGTATATCACAAGAACCAGGAGTAATAGAAATGCCAATCCCGCCCATATTACAGCTATGCCTGTAGTGCTTTCTGAGCCGTGGCTTTTGATAAGGTTTTCGCCGCTTATGATACAGACTATCAGAACCGCGGCAGGGATACAACTTGCGCCGAAAGCACTGAGCAGATGTCCGCCTTTTTTTATTATGCCCAGGCCGATACCGATCAATATCATGGGTATGCAGCCTGCTCCGAATGCCATCCGGGTATGTATCTCAGCTTTTATTCGCACCAATGCGTAGCGTATTTCTGCCCTAAGTTTATCTTGTAAATACCTCAGACTCTTGCTCGGTCGCAATCCTAATAGTTGTGACAAATCGGAAGTCAATTTTTCAACTCTCAATGAACCACTTTCGGTTTTAAATTCATTTGCAGCGACCTCTGCGGCCCGGGGCGGTAACAAACCGCGAATAATATACCGCATCATTAATTCATCTGATCCTTCCTCCCTTGCATTGTAGATATCCATAGTTAAAGTCGGCGCAAGCTTATCGCCCTCGATATGCAGCAGGGCTTTCTCGCACATTAAAGTGCGTAAAGTTTCGTTACTGTCAGTATTATATTCTATGACGACTACTTCGTCTTGGCCTGAGATTTCTACTTCTTCATCTTGTGCACTGCATTGACCGGCGATAAATTTAACTGAGTTGGGCATTCCAAGCAGCTCATAGAATCCGCCGGCATCATCTGCACTTTCCGGAGGTATTTTTTTGCGTTTGGTTATTCCGGTGTTAATATCTTGCGCTAATAACTCTATGATGACTTGAGCGTAAGTCTCGCGTGCCAGTTTCTCGATCGGGTAAAAGTTCATCAAGTCAGCTTTGATTTTTCTCATTTCGTCTATCTTTTTGAATTTTATCTCGTCGCTTAACATTGAGCCGAGTTCCGCCGTCACCGCCCCCCATTCCGCCCCTGCCTCAGACTCTGCGCCCATTTGACCTGACTTGTATGCTAATATCCGTACTTCGTTGAATCTTTCATGCGGATTAAAGCTTACTTTGGCAGCTTCGGCGGTAAAAATGTTTTTTATTTCGTTGTTTTTCTTTTCGATTACAATCACGCCCGAGAGAACATCTTTTTCCATGTCGGCCTGGTCGGCGTAAATCAGGTACCGGTAGTCCGGCGGCAGCTCATAATATCTTCTTCGCTGGATATTACGGAAAAGTATTTTCTTGGCGTCGGTCTTAAGAGATTTTTCCGCGCGGTGTACAAAAACGGGCATTACGTAGAAGCTCAAAAGCAAATTTGCAACCGCCACTATAATCGCCAGAGCCAGCCCGGGATAAACCAGCCTTATCAGACTTATTCCGCTCGCCCTGCAGGCGTCAAGCTCACTATCGCTCGCAAAACGCCCGTAAACCAGAGAGCACGCGAACAACGCGGCCATTGGCAGCACGAAAGTCAGGGTTATCGGCAGAAAATAACCCATAAGATGGAGCACTTGCCGAGGTCCGACGCCGTATTCCTGGACCGGCTGCAGAATACTACCCAGGCTAAGCATTAGCGTAAGAGCAACCACCGCTAATATAAAAACCCGCAAAAGCTCCCGAAATATATATCTATGCAATGTAAAAAGCATTTTATTATTTAATCCTTAGCTACTGCCGTTTCTAAAAACAATTGTCACAATTTGCCATTCCCGCACCTGCTTTTGCAGGTATAAACTTGTCCCCGCTAAAGCGGGGAGCGGGAATCCATTGTCGTGCTTCTGGATTCCGGCTCAAGGCCGGAATGACAGAATAAAAAAAGTTATATTAATTCAATGGAAACGGCACTACCAATGACAAAAGCTATTCAACCACGTCGGTTTTGCAAAAAATTCTCTATACCTGTCAGCGAATACTTTCCTTACCAAAAAGATTTTGTACAGCTTTTGCAAATTACTATTTGATCCTGTTGAGCCGTTTTATGGAGCAACCTTATTTTTCTATAAAATTCGTTTTTCCAGATTTTAGATATCGGTGTTTTATTTACATCTCCCAGGATAACCTGGCCTTCGTAGTCGAGGCAGCACAAAGCGACTTTGGCGTTGGATAACACCGTGAATGTTTGCCATACCCTCGAACATGGCTTCCTTATTGCGGATTTCTCGGCGTGATCCATTCCCGAATCGGTCCAGTTGTGTATCTTGCCAAAGGAAAATCCGTCCACGCAGTTCTCCAGCGACCGTATAGTTTCGTTTTTATCCGATGTGCTGCAACAGGCAACCTTTATTTTCAACGGGCTTTTCTTGAGGTCCCTTATTCGAACCAGCTCTTTGATATTTTCTATTATTGTATCGAACTTGAGCGGAGGCCGTATCCGTTCGAACTCTTCCTGTGTAGCTCCGTCGAAACTCACTTTAATTCGATCAAGTCCCGCATCCACAAGCTCATCGGCTTTGTCGGCTGTGAGGAGTGAACCGTTGGAAAATATTACCACTCTTTTAATGCCTTTTTCTTTGGCATATCGCACACGTTTAGCTAAATTCTTATCAAGTAACGGCTCGCCGAAATTGTGTAAATGAACATTGCCGCAATTATATTTGGAGCATTCATCTATTATTTTTTCGTAAAGGGCGTCATCCATGTGACAGACCGGCCGTTGCATTTGGCGATGCGGGCAGATTACACATTTTGCGTTACAGGCATTAGTCGTTTCGATTCGTACAGTATTCGGGAACTTGCTTAGTGCGAGGTTGAATGCACTTCCTGCGAGAGAGCAGGATATTCTTGACAGTTTTCCGCTGTTCCGTTTTGTTTTGTTAACCACTATTTGTCCTTTTTCAGGCTCATCTGGTACTGGTTGTCAAATTGCTGAGGACATCCCCAAATTTATGCCCATCCGGCGTAAAAACCATACCGTCAATTTCCAACCCTCTATTTTAGAGCCTCGATTATCAACAGAAAACAGCATTTTGCAATAAAATTCCACACCGTTACTTTATGGACCCATACGATAACGGCAACAAATTCCTGATATTCTCATTATTTTCTTATTTGAAGTTTCATATTATGATGGAATACACGGACCGAGAATATAATATTGGCCGGCGTGAAACGAGGTCACAATGATTGGAAAAAGGGCGAGTCGAGCGTTTCGACTTGCACAGCAACGCGGTTCATGAGAAAGGAACTGATTATGTTAAATCGGCGAATAGCAACAGCTTTATTGATGTTGGGCCTTTTTGGTGTTGGAGCAACTACCCTGTCGTGCGCTGCCGAGGCGAAATTTCAGGACAACTTCAACGTCGAGAAAATTACCCTGGCGGACAAAGGCTCGAACACCTACATGATCCTCAAGCCGGGCTATAAACTGATCCTCTCTGATGGCAAGGACACTCTGACGATCACGGTCCTGGACGAGACGAAAATAGTCGACGGCGTAAGAACATGCGTTGTCGAAGAACGCGAGACCAAAGGCGGCAAACTTGATGAGGTCTCCCGCAACTATTTCGCCATCGATAAGGCCACCGGTGACATATATTATTTCGGCGAGGACGTTGACATATACGACGCCGAAGGCACTACAAAACATGAGGGTAGTGTCTGGAGCTTTACAGCGATTCCGCCTGAGGTGGTGAAGCTTGAGGTGAGGGGCCCAAACGAGGTGTCCGAGGAGTCCGGCGCACAATATACTGCCTTAGCCTACCATGAGGATGATTCCATCAAGGACGTGACCACCTTGACAATCTGCTCGATTGAGCCGAACACCTCCGGAAGCATCAACCAAAGTGGCTTTTTGACACTAACGCCTCTGGATACGCCTGTAGAAGCGACCATAAACGCAGAATACACCGAATGTCAGGCTACGGTCAAAGGCCAAAATTGGTATTCTGTCTGCCTTATCATCGATCTCCTGTAGTCGATGGTGCGACGATGACGATTAAGATTCTTCTGTGATGTTGGCTGTCTATTCAAGAAGGGGCTGGCAGTTTAAAGCACTGTCAGCCCTTTTCTTTTTTCGCTAAATCCACGGTTCAAGGGTCCCCAGTTCTCCTAATGTTGCATCACCCACCTTCTCCCAATACGCTCGCCAAAGACCACTGGAACGAACCGACGCTAAGGTCATCAAGCTCTCGGCAGGAACCACATCCCAGTGAGCCTTGGCTCGGGTCACGTAGCTAACTATGGAAAGTGCGAAAGTTCAGACTTTTCAATCCTTGGGAAAAGTGACTACTGTGCCATCTTTGAAGACCACCGCTCCGGTTCCATACAGATAGATAAGACCATATCCATCTACGAGAATGAATCTCAAGGGATCGTTCTCTTTGCCCTCAAAGTCAAAACCCATAATGTCTGTAACTCGACCTTTGAAGCGCCAAATACTACCGTGCCCCACCGGGATAGAGGCACCGCCAGCCCCAAAAGGCTGCCTATCCTTAGGATATTCAAGTTCAAACCGTACAAGATTAGATCCGGCTTCAGAAATAGTAACGCTACCCTTTTCTCGATCCGGAATAGTCTTTCTCGCGACATTCAGGAAAGCACCGATAACAAAGCGTTCTCCCAAATCCGATGATAGTAAAAGATGAGCAAAAGTTTCCTCGACCTCTTGCTGAAAGGCCTTCGGCAATGTGTGAAGCGCTTGAGTTCGTACAAATCTCTCCAAGGAACTTAGATCCTTTCGGGCCTCCTCGAACTCTGTCTTAGGCTCCTTTCGGACCTCCTCAGACGCTATCTTAGGCTCCTTTCGGACCTCCTCGGACACTATCTTTGGCTCCTTTTCGAGACCAAGAGGGTCAATATCTTTGATTTTGTCGGCATAAATCTGGTGCGGATATTTGCTCAGCAGCTCTTTGCCGTATCGGGCGATCAAAGCTTTATTTTGTTCGCTCATTATTCTGCTTCTGATCTGCCCATCCATATTAGTTGAGTATAGCTTCTCTTTGCCGGGGACCTTTTCCATGATTTTGACGATGCGCCAACTAATCCCCTGTTGGTAAAAACCCTTCACGGGCCCGATGATTTGATTCGGGTCGCCGGCCCATAAATCTTTCCAGAACAATCCTTCGCTGCCGGGATGTGTAGTGAAAGGTTTACCCTTTTTTTCGGGAGAGAATTGTTGCCTGACCGCTTCGAAATCCTTGCCGCTTTCAAGTGCGGCTTTTACCTGTTTGGCCGCCTTGAGGTCCTGACACCATATCAGGTCGATCTTCAGGCTTTTGCCTGTTCCAAACGATTCTTTGTTTCTGCCAAAGTAGGCGATGATCTGCTCGGTTGTCGGTTCTTTAAGTTCCTTGCGCTTTGCGGATAAGGTTTCACTGAGAAGCCTCCTGTCCTCGTAATCTCTTACCTGTTTTAACAGGTCTTTATTCCGGTCGAGCCCGAGTGTTTTGGCCTCGGAGACCAGCAGCGGCATTCGCAGGGCCCGCTCCAGCAACTGGTTGACGCCTTGCGGAGTATTCAGATCTTGCGGACGACGCGGCGGGACAATATCACAGAGCGCTTCGAACCAGTCTTTCAGCGTTATCTTCCCGTTGGCATACTGCGCCAGCACAATGTTTTTCTCTGCCTCCGATAATTCCTCTCTCACCTGGGAGGTTTGGATCCACGACGCTTTACGGTCTTTTTTCGGATTGCGTAACAACCTATCGTGAATTTGGATGACTCGCGGGAAATTCTGGCTTAACTTTTTGACACCGGACTTGCTGTATATCTGGCGGTAATACTGATCCAACATTGTGCTGGTTTTTGCTCTTTCGATCATCGTTTTCGCTCGTGCCTCGTCCAGCTTGGGATCGGCCTGCATTTTCTGTTTTATTTCATCGGCCGTGATATTGATTCTGCCTTGTATGATCCTTTGGAATAACAGATCGACAAGCTTTCTATCCATGAACCTTTTGACCGAAGTAGTGATCGCTTCATTTTTGAGATAACCCTGCGCGCGGGCTTCGATTATCATGGCTTTCTCCGCGAGCATTTTCATAAGCACCGTTTTGGCATCGGCCGGCTTGGCATTCTCATCGTAGCTATCATGGTCATAGGGATAAAGCTCGGTCATCAGCTTCTTCTCAAGCTCTTCTCTTGTAATCACGTAATAGGCTATTCTCGCAACGGTGATTGATTCGGCGGTAGCAGACTTGACGCCAGGCGGTCCATTTAACTGTTGTCCCGCAGAGAAAGATGCTTCTGTGAAGCAAAAATAAAAAATTGCCGCTAATAGCCATAAAAAGGTGACCGTAAGTTTCTTTGAAAATAACTTTATCATTTGTCTTTTTCCTTAGTTTCAGATATGGACCTATTTCGCCGAACACTAATTATACATTTCAGTCCGGCAACTCCGAAAATGGCAATGCAGGCCTGACGGATCGGCAACCTTAGCCCAAAATAACAGTTTTTACAGGTTCCATTATAACTTTTCCGCCAGAATAAGCGAGACCAAATTGTCAAAGCTTGTCGTTTATAGCACAGAATTGCAGGAAGGACTTAGCCCACGACTGATATAGCGGCAGAGCCGATTTTTGTGTTTGCGTCGAAAATCGACAACCTTTACAATGACTTTAAGTAAGCAATGAGAAATAGTGTTGTAAACCGGGTACTGAGCAGTCGAGCCTGATTTTGGAGTGATATATGTTCTCGAACACGACAAATAAGTCCACCAGTCATAAGTATTTTTGTGCTCTTGTACTGCTGTGCTGCTGTGCACTGTGTTTTGCCGACAGGATTGTCCTGAAAGAAGGTCAGATTATAACCGGCAAGATACTCGTGGAAAAGCAAACGCAGTTGTACGTCGATATCGGCATAACGGTCCTGACAATTCCAAAGGACAAGATACTCGAATACAAGTACGGCGAGACTACCGAAGCCGAGGACGCTGACGCCAATGACGCGGGCACCGAAGCCGCCTCGCAGCCTGTCGAAAATGCATCTAATCGGCTATACAAAACCGCCAATCTTAAAAAGACAACGATTGAGAAATGCGTGGACACAGTCTCCGAGGCGGTTGTAAAAATCTCGTCCCCGGGCGGTTCAGGTTCCGGCTTCTTCATTAACGAAGATGGATTCCTGATAACCAACTATCACGTAATAGAAAAGGAAACCAGGATCGAAGTTACAGTGTTCCGGAAAGCGAAGAACGGTTTTGAAACAAAAAAATTCAAAAAGGTAAAAATAGAAGCCATCAATCCCTTTGTTGACCTGGCCCTGCTTAAGGTCGAGGATCTCGGCGACACGAAGCTCCCGTCCGTTTATCTCGGTGATATCAGCCATATCAAAGCGGGCGAAGAAGTTTTTGCAATCGGCAACCCGATGGGGCTCGAAAGAACCGTTACCAACGGCGTCATCAGCACGAAAAACAGGGCTTTCGAAGGACTTCTGTATATACAAACCAATGCCGATATAAACCCGGGCAACTCCGGCGGCCCGCTGTTCAATCTGGCCGGTGAGGTCATCGGCGTGACCAATATGGGATATATATTCCTCGGCGGACTCGGCTTTGCCATCCCGGTCAACTACGTCAAACATTTCATAGAAAACCGCGATGCTTTCGCCTACGACAAAGATAACCCCAACTCCGGCTACAAATACATCCAGCCCGACCGAAGACGAAACAGAGCCAGACCGGATTTCCTGAAGAAAAAGGATTGAGCCGAATTTGTATTCTGGTGCGAATTTTCGCCCCGCCTGCATAGAGTTTGAGATCGATGACGGTATTGCGTATAAAAATGCTACATTGGACTAAGAAGCCAATTATGTTCGGCGAGATCTCGCAACTTCTCCTTCGCCGACGGCCACGTCGAGCACTGGCGGTGGGATAAGCCGAAAATCTTCACCGAGTTAGGCCAGCTCGTCGGGCAGGATGGCGAAATCTCAGACTTCCAAAGGGTACAGCGAGGCGTCAAATCCGCTACACAATAAACTGCCCGGCAATATTTAAGCCGGAGCACGATTAATGCACATACTTCATTTCTGAACCGACGCTTCTTCGCCTATATTTTCGATATTCTGATAATAGGATATTTTCGTGCCGCTGTTATCGGCCTGCACCCACCTGACTGTCAATCCCGGGTCTTCGCTCTCGGGCCATTGTTTCTGAGACCATGTTTCATCCGTCACTCTAACATGGTAAAGCGGAACAAATAATCGGGACCATACCGGCACATACCAGTTCAGATGAAGATGGCCCGCGTAATTCGAATCCACATTGTCCTTATAGTCGTTGAGGAAGCTCTTTATCGTGTCCATCTCGCTTTCTGAATAAACAAACCGGTCTGCAAATTTAAATCCGGTGTTAAACATCCCGATATGTGTCATAATGACTATGTTCTCATTTTTGGATTTGGGGCATTGTTCGATATCATTTTTGAACCAGGGCCAGCTACCGCCTGCGAAATCCTGAAGCTCGCCGCCCTCATCGCCGGCTTTCCTGGTATTGAAATCAGGGCAAACGAAGTGACAGCCCTTATAATCGAAGGAGAAATTCTGAAGATACTTGCCCGCTACGGGAGCAGGGGCTTTTCGCCAATTGCCGAGAACCCGAGACAGGTTATTAAAGTGCGGCCCGAAAACCTCCTGAAACTCCTTCTCACACCCGGCCTGAACTTCATTATCACCGATGAGGGGAATGTAAGAAATTCCGTTATTACTGAGACGGTTGAGTATTTTCTTTGCAGTCCCGAGATTTCGATTTCTTCGGGAGCCGCCCCATGCGATATCCCCCAACACGAAAGTAAGTTCGATATCTTTACTTTCCTTATTGTCGATGATCCAGTCAACCGCAGTCTCGAACTTTGCCCTGTGATCCGGATTTCCATCAATATGCGGATCCGCGATGATTGCAAATGAAAACGTCTCGCCATACGCCGGGGCAGCAGCCGAAACAACCACGCATAACAGCAGCAGTGCAAGGTGCTTCGAAAACCACGTTTTTCTTTTTACAGTCTTGAATGTGACTAAAATCTCCGGCACTTTTGGGCCTCATCTATTTTAACAGTGGTATTGCACCGGAAAAACTACGCTACAGGACCACCGAATTTTTTTGGTGGGCGACCTGTGGGGCGAGTCAATTCTATATCGAGAGCTCGGAGACTTCCCAATTTTCATTGACCCACAGACCAATAATCTCAATATCACTGTACCTGCTTTTAATGCATCGAATTGCATCAATCGTATGTACAGTCTGCTGTTCTTTTGTAGCCGGGTTGCCGGCACAACCGTAATGACCGGCTACGGCGATACCCACAGAACCGTGATGGTCAACCGATATCTTTATGCGATTGAATATAGACTCCACGATGTTAATATTGGTCTGCTGTGCCAATATGAGGTTTGGCCCCGGCTCGGTAATCGAATCGACATAATCCACATTGAATCGTTCCTGCAGATATTTAATTACAGGCAACTGAACCCTTCCGTCCATACAGTTTATGACCGTACAAAAACTCATAATACTCCTTTTATAAAGACTCTTCCACTTTAATTTTACATAGAGGCATCATAATGATTCTTCCTGCATGTGCAAAATATATTTTGTGCAATCCACCAGACTTTAATTATCAGAAAAAGATTGAATTTTAAGATGGATTTGGTATTCTTCGAGTTAAGAGAAAGTGAACAAAACGAAAATGCCGGCATAGCCATGAACATTTTTCGGCTGATCTTAATAGGCAGGGAATATTATGAGCAAAAGATTATCATCACATAACCCCGAAAGCGTATTGATTGTTTTGTGCGGGCAGGCAGGCCAGGGCATCCAGACGGTCGAGTACCTCCTGACGCGAATCTTCAAACTTGCCGGCTATAACGTATTCGCAACAAAAGAGTACATGTCTCGCATTCGCGGGGGAATGAACTCCACCAGCATCCGGATAGGCTCGGGGCCCGTTCGTGCCGCCGTGAGCACAATCGATATTCTTGTTCCCCTGAACAAAGGCGCCTTGCGGCACGTCGAGCACAATATCTCCGCACGGACGGTCATCCTGGCGGACAAAGAAATGATCGGCGAAGACATTGACCAAACGAAGCACAAGTTTGTCGATGTTCCCTTTACCGGAACGGCGGCCGAAATCGGCGATAAGATTTATTCCAATGTCGTTGCCGTAGGGGCCATTGCCGGTATTTTCGGAGTCGAACTGAAAATGGCGGGTAAATACGTAGAGAAGTTTTTCTCCGCCAAGTCCGCAGACATAGTGCAAAAAAACCTCGCCGCATTGAAGAAGGGTTTCGAGTTTGGTGTTGGCATTAAAAAGTCCTCTAAAATTAATTTTAATATTGTCGGCGACGCCAGCGTCGAAGACCAGGTCCTTCTTAACGGCGGCGAAGCGGTAGCTCTTGGAGCCATCGCCGGAGGCTGCAATTTCATCGCCTCCTACCCGATGTCACCTTCGACGAGCGTGCTGGCGTTTCTCGCTAAACACGCCAAAACTTTCGATATCATCGCCGAGCAGGCCGAAGACGAGATAGCCGCGATTAACATGGGGCTCGGGGCGTGGTACGCCGGCGCGCGGGCGATGGCGACAACCTCCGGCGGCGGCTTTGCCCTGATGACCGAGGGCGTGAGTCTGGCCGGTATAATGGAAAGCCCGATGGTGGTCCATCTGGCCCAGAGGCCGGACCCGGCCACCGGGCTGCCCACGCGGACCGAACAGGGCGACCTGGAGCTTGCCCTTTATGCCGGGCACGGCGAGTTCCCGCGAATCATTTTCGCCCCCGGAAAAATCGAAGACGCCTTCAGCCTGACGCAGAGAGCTTTCAATCTGGCGGACAAATATCAGGTGCCGGTCTTTATTCTCACCGACCAGTATTTCATGGATTCTTACTATAATACCAGTACTCCCGATTTGTCGAAGTTGAAAATTGAAAAACATGTCACCCGGACTAAAAAAGACTACCGCAGATACGAATTCACAAAAGATGGCGTCTCACCGAGGGGCGTGCCCGGCTTCGGAACCGGATTAATCGCCACCGACAGCGATGAGCACGACACGGAGGGGCATATCACCGAAGATCTCGACCTGAGAATCAGGATGGTCGATAAAAGGCTCAGGAAGGGCGAACTGCTGAAAAAAGAAAACATCCCGCCGGAGCTGACGGGGACGAAGAATTACAAGAACCTTATCGTGTGCTGGGGCTCGACGCAGAACATCGCGGAAGAAGCCGTGCGAAAGCTCGGCAGAAAAGACGTGGCGTTGCTGCATTTCAAACAGGTGTATCCGCTGCCGGACGAAACCGCCGGTTATCTGCAAAAAGCCGAAAGGACGATCATCGTCGAGAACAACGCCACTTCTCAATTTGCCAAACTGGTAAAACTCCATACGGGAATCGACTTCGACGAGAAGATTCTCAAATATAACGGCCTGAGTTTTTTCGTCGAAGAGCTGGCCGAAAAGTTGAAAAAAGTATTGAATTAGGAACGAAGCTGTGGATACTAAAATTTTCGATATGAACGATATTGACATTGCCTGGTGCCCGGGCTGCGGCAATTTTCCCATTCTAAAGACGCTGAAGCGCGCCCTGGCCGAGCTGCAAATCAAGCCTGCGAACCTTGTGCTTGTTTCGGGGATCGGCCAGGCGGCGAAGATTCCCCATTACATCAAGGCGAACGTCTTCAACGGTCTGCACGGCCGCGCCCTTCCGGCGGCAACGGCGATTAAAGCCGCTAATCCTTCGCTTACCGTGATTGCCGAAAGCGGCGACGGCGATATGTACGGCGAGGGCGGCAACCACTTCATCCACACGATACGCCGGAACCC
>CAYTNN010000095.1:0-16357 GCA_964439135.1 uncultured Pirellulales bacterium | reverse complement strand
CTCGCTGGTCTGTCAACGTGTACTCCACTTGCGAATACTTCGAGTAGCCCTGCTTGTTGTTGTCGTAGACAAGCGGCATGGACTTACCGCCGCCGTGGACGATAGTCTCCTCGGTATAAGAAGTGGTGTTTTCGTCGCCGACCGCAGCGCCGGTTCCGTTGCCGGCAAAGTAATCCGCGGTGCCGGGCGCCCCATAACCGAGGCCATCGTGCCATGCGTACCATATCTGGTTCTCACCCGTATCGTAGTCCTCGTAGTCGTCGATGACAAAGAAATCACCCGTCGTAAAGCTCCAGACGTTGCCTACCCACGGACTGTCGGGATTGACGCTGTTGACTTCATCGATCCGCCAGTAGTAAGTAGTAGTCAACGTAAGTTTACCGGGATCGTAGCTCTCTTCACCGAGAGCCTTTGCCCCCTTATACTCGGGTGAGGCTGTCGTGGCATTGGCCACGGCATCTGCATCTGCGCCGAAATACACATCGTGCGAAGCGGCAACCGCTCCGGCATCCCAGCTAAGAATCCGGGTCGGTTTTACATCCACGGCACCATCAGCCGGATTTGGGCCGGTTACGGCGCCCTCGGTAGTGAAACTCCAGACTTCGCCTTTATATGTAGCGGCGCCATCAAACTCATCGACACGCCAGTAGTAAGTCTTGGCCAATTTGAGCTGGCTGGGAGTGTAGTTTGCAACTCCTTTGGACGCTCCACCCGTAGCTTCATTAACAGCGTCAAAATCTTCGCCGAAGTATACGGTGTGCAGTTTCGCGCCAAAGCCCGGCGTCCAGGTAAGTGTTGCATTTTCAGGCACAAACTCAGCACCATTATCCGGATCGGGGTAATAGGCGGTCTTCGGAGGAACCATAAAGCTCCAGACTTCGCCCTTCCACGGACTGTTCGGGTCGGCCTCATTAACCTCGTCGATGCGCCAGTAATAAGTCGTGCCGGGGACAAGGCCATCCGGAAAAGCATATCCGGGAAAGCCGGCAATATAAAATATCAAGTCCTGATTGATCCGGAACACGTCTGAATCTCGTGTGGCTTCGTTAACGTCGCTAAGATTGTCACCCATGTATACATCGTGCGAGACGGCATTTCCGCCTGGCTTCCAGCCAAGGGTCACCCATGTGCCGGCATTTAGGGCACCGTCTTTCGGGTCGGGGCCATAGGCATACGGCCATACTTCACCAACCATCGTGCCCAGAATCTCGGCTTCCGTCAAAGCATGGTCGTAAATCCTGACATCATCGATTGCGCCAATCCAGTCGGAGCCCCACCCGTCCGAGCCGATGAGGACAGGGGTCGGGCTGCTGGTAATTGGGCCCATTGGTGTCGAATCGGTCTGCTCTCCATCAAGATAGCATGTCAACGTCGTGCCGTCATACGAGCATGCGATATGGCACCACTCGTTGCGCTCCAGGTTTTTGCCGACGAAGGCCCAGGCCCTGGGCGACGTATTGAACGTGAACGCCATATAGGGCTCAGGACCGCCCCAGCCGTATCGAACCTGATAGCTCCAATCGGGACTCATCCCGCTCATCGCCTTGGCCATAGGCGCCGTTTCCATACCCTTTCCCTCCGGGTCATCCGCATCAGGTCTTATCCAGAGGGCTATGGAGGTCGCACCGGTTATGTCCAGACTGGCGTCATTGCCGCAATCGATGTAGTCCCCGCCGCCACCGGCTGCGCCCAGGCCATGGAACTCCAGGGCACCACCGCTGACACCGGTGATCCATGTGGGATTGCCTTCGATGGTCCCGTGGTTGCCGTTGCCGCTCGAATCGGAAACCGTGGTTCCGGAACCGTCGTCGAGCATCCAGTGCCCCACCAGATCGGCGCTCACACTACTCGTCAGGCCCAGCATAAGAATAGAAAAAAACAGACAAATCAATTTTTTACACATAATAATCCTCCTATAAAAAGTTAACATAAAAATGTTTGCCGATTAAAAATCGACAATCAAGAATCGAAACTCGAAAATGCAATTGCCTCCTTCCTTCAAAAGCCTGATACGAACTGCTAATTGAAAAATAAGTACTGAAATAGACTCTTAAAATCCCGGCTGCTGCAAAACTAAATATCTATAGATGCTAATTGTATTTATACCAGAGAAGCCGCCTTTCCGTCAAGAAAAATCTCCGGATTATGCGTGGATTATTGCTTTTTTGATGTGAATTTTCTGAAAATGAGGAAATTGCTTATCTGGCCCGGTTCGCCAGAAGAAATTGCCGGAGGCCTTCGAGATCATCGGTATTGATCAAATCGACGCCGGCCGACAAAAGCTCGCTCCAGAGGACCTCTCTGGCCGATGAAGGATTGTCCGGTGTCGACCAGAATCTCACCAGTCTGCCCTTTTCATGCGCCTTTTGCACTATTTCTCTTAGCCTGTCATGCTCTCCCACGGGCATTTCGCCCGTCCCGTTCCACTTGAAGTATTTTTTCCAGTTGTCACTTATCATCGGGACTAAATCCGCCGGATAGTCGGACTTGAGGTCCGTAAGTCTGCCGTCGCAACCGGCGTAGCGGAGTTTTTGCGATTCCATGAACTCACGAGGACGATTGCCCGTGATGATTGTAAGGACGGCTTTGTCGCTTCGGCCGTCCGGGCCGAAGGATGTAAAGATGTCTCGATACTCAGCCAGGATTCTATCGAGAGCCCTGTAGGTTTCAACGGCACCGGTTTTTATATCGATGAGCAGCGTAAACTGCGGCCCTTTTGGGTAAACGCGTCCGCAATTTTTCATTATGCGTTTTTTCAACGGTTCGAGATACAGCAAACGCAGAGTCTTGTCAGGCGTTACCTCACGGGCATTATGAGCTACGTACAGATCATCGTCGACGAGCAAAACATCCGCCTCGACGCTGTTGAAACCATGATCGAGCGCATCATACAAAGGCCGGTCGTGCTCGTAATCATTGTGGGCATGAGCACGCGAAAGAGGTATGACATTAGTGCCGGCTACGTGTGATCCGCACGACAATAATGACAGTGACACCAAACAAACGAACACAATCGCGCATGTATTGATAATTCGAATAGACACTCCATATCCAAAACTACTTAGTCATACTATCGTATATATACAGAGGTAGAATAATCTGTCTGGCTCAAAAGTACAACAGTTAGACTCTGATTTACTGGATCTAAGCAATCCGCGCCAGAGTTTCTGCCCACCCTTGGGCAAGAGGCTGAATTGAATTCTTAGCCTGTCTGCCTGCCAGTTTTAGTTTCAAAAAAATGCCTTTGCTGTATAATTCTACAACATATTCGAATCTTATTGCTCGAAATAGGAATGCATTCATATGATCCAGTTAAACCCTTATCGTTCTACTCTGGAGAGTTGCTTAGCCCTTTGTAAGCTTTGAGCCATTTTTCGAATTCCTGTGCAAGCTTTTCGTAGCCGGCGGCGCGAGCGAGCTTGAGCGCCTTTTCTTCATGCGAAGTCGCTTCACGGAACCGGCGGGCCTCGGCATAGTGCGCTGCCAACAGGTGGTTCAGCAAAGGCGAGGTGTCGACCTGCGGCTCAAGAGATACTGCTTTAGCGTAGTGCACAACGGCCCGACCCGGCTGTTTCTGCTGGGCCAGCGCCAGGGCAAGTTTGTAGTGGGATTGGGCGTCATCAGGCTTGAGTTGGGCTGCCTGCGACAAATGCCGGACTGCTTCATCGAGATTCTTACGGCGAAGCATCAATTGGCCCATGTTATAGTGAGCATCGGCATAGTTCGGGTCAAGGCGCAGCGCCTGCGACAAATGAACCGCAGCCTGATCGAGAATTCCTTTTGCCAACAGCAGCGATCCCATATAGCTATGTGCCTGGGTATAGTCCGGTCTGAGCTTGAGAACCACCGAGAAATGCCTGATTGCATCTTCGAATTTCTTCTGGCGAGTCATCGTCTGGCCGAGGGTGTAGTGCGCTTCGTAGTCGGTTGGATCAAGGCGTATCGCCTCCAACAGATGGCCGGTTGCCTCGTCTAACTTGTCCCGGCGAACCAGTGCTATGCCGAGAATGGCGTGCGCTTTCGCGTTTTTGGGATTCAGTTCCAGCGATTTTCTGCATTGCCGTTCGGCGCCGGTAAAATCATTGCCTTTGATGAATTCACTGGCGGCTCTCAGATAAGAGAAATCATCGAGAAATTGTTCGCGGATTCTCTTAATCGCGGTTGGCTCGGCGTTAATAAACTCAGGTATATTTGCGGCCCTGTCGGAAGATGTAAAGTGCTCCAACAAAACGGCGGGGCTGCTTTGCCCCTGTTCGTCGATATGGGTGAGGAAAAGCTGAGTGTAGGGCGAATTAGCCTTGGAAGAAAACACAAGCCACCTGCCGTTTGGTGAGAAGCTGTGCCATGAGTTCATACGATTGGTATTGGCGCGCAGTTTTCTTGTCTTTCCCCCTTCGGCTGGTATGATATAGAGTTCGCTGTCAGGCTGGAGCAGCATATAGCTTTTGGCTTTGCAAAAGACGATCCATTTGCCGTCTGGCGAGTATTTTGCAAAGAAATTACTCATGCCGTTATTGGAAGCACCTTGAATCGGCTCCGGTTCGCCGCCCTTGCCGTCATTGAATGGGATCCTGTACAAGTCGAACAAAAACAGTTTGCCTTCTTCAAGGAATTCCTTGCATTCTTCCGGCGTTAGAAGCACCTTGCGTGGGCCGATGATGTTCTTGAGCTTGTGTGCTTTGGCCCTGGCAAAAACGATGTATTTGCCGTCGGGACTCCAACTCGGATTGCTCTGAACAAACTGTGGATCATCTGCTCCCGGCAATGCAGCGAAGGTCCCTGCATTCCTGTCGTAAACACACAGAATGCCCTTGACGGGAAAAAAGAGTTGTGAGAATGCCAGATCCGGTTTGGGAACGAAGACGGACGCATCTTTGACTGTGCTGAGCACAAACCTGCCGTCCGGAGATATTTGAGAAAGCAGGCCGAACGTTTGCTGCCCATCCTCTTTCCTGAAATCGTTCCACGTTATTATGTCGCTGGTAGCAAGGATCATTTGCTCGGCGACTTGTGTAACAACGTATGAAGCCTTGCTGTTGGCATAATCCACATCCATTGCAAGAGTTTTACCGTCTATGGGAAACGAGTGACAATTTCCGCAAACCGGCAGATTTTCCAAGATGATCGGAGGCTGCTCGGGCGACGAAATGCTTCCAAAACGCCACCGGATATTCGATGGATCTTTAACGGCATCAATAAACGGCAGGTTTACTTCCCGGTAGAACAATGGCGCACCGACCGGATCCTTAGATGTTTTGATTGAGATTCGCCCGGCCGAGAGAATCCTTGTTGTTATCCGGCGACTGATACCCAGGATTGTAACCTGGGTGTTTCTTTCCAACGACTGTTTCTTGATGGTTTCCCACTGCTGCTGCTCAGGTATCCACCGGGATTGGTGAGTGACAAAACTTATCGGGGTCCCATTATCCTGGAACTTGATACTTACCAGCCACATATTTGATTTGGAATTACCATCTTCCCAGTGAAATGTAGGCGGCACAATTTCCGGAGGAAAAAGAGTCTCATCAAGCGGATAGTGAATTATCAAGTCGTCATACTCCGCACCATCGCGATAAAGTGCCAACAGATCCCCTGGTTCGGGTACCGACTTGTAGCAAACAATTAACACACCTGCTGCGACAACCGCAACAAGCATGCCTGTCAGGGATTTCTTATTTATACGCTTAAAAAACATAAATTTTCTGTACGACAGCAAAGAATCCGATTATCAACAAAATCGTGACACGAAAGTCCTGTCAATTCAGCCATAACCTTCACATTGACAAAGCCTTTTTGCAGAGTTCTATGTGCTCGTTCTGGTCGCCCGGGCCTTTGTGGCCGGCGGCTCCTTCCTTCCATGCCGAGCGAGCTTCGTCGAGGCGTCCAAGGGCCTGCAGTGCTTTACCTCGCCAATACTGTGCCGATGCTTCCTGAGGCCTGTTGGAGCGGCCGACGCCTATGTTTTTCGGATATGTTAGGGAAGCCTTGAAGTCACGCAACGCCCCGGCGAAATCTTCGTCTTCAAAACATATCCGGCCCCGTTCCAGATGGGCCTTGTGGAACAGATCCCAGGTAATCGTCTGGCCTTCCCAGTTGACAAAGTACGGCGTGGATTCGAGCAGATCGATAGCATCTGTGTATTGCTGCTGGTCAAGATACATCTGGGCAAGCATTATGATGATATCGGCCCGACGGTTTTTCTCATACGTCATCGATTCGAGGGTCTTTATCGCATCGGGCCGTCTCTTTGCCGCCAGTAGAATATCGGCCAAATCCCGGTACAAAGTCTGGTCCTTTGGCCTCGCGGCAATGGCATTCCTGTAGAATTCTTCCGCCTTCGGAAGGTCTTCTTCCGCCGCCCAGGCGTAGAGACCGAGATTGCGAAATGCAACGCTCAAAGACGAATCCAACTCAGCCGCCCTGCTCCACTGCCGGACCGCCTCATCCTGCCTATCCAGATGACTGTAAAGATTCCCAAGATGCAGATGTGCATGAGCATCGTCGGGGTTGTTCTTTACAGCGCATTCAAAAACGGCAACTTCTTCCGGGCGGGAAGGAAAGACATAATCACGGTGCATCCGGGCAGCCTGAGCGAGATACGCGCCGGCTTTGGCCTGGTCCTTCTGCAGCGATGCGAGATAAGCCAGATAATATACCGGCAGCGGACTTCGCTGATCCTCCGGCACCGCCTCGACGCAGGCCGCCCGCAGCAACTCTTCGGCCTCATTCGCCAGAGCCACCTCCGCAAAGACAAGACCGGCTTCCAGCATTTCAAATTCATCCTCTCCCACGAAAGCCCGAGCCTCACGCACGAACCGATTCATCCGATCTTTGCTTTGAAGCGCGATAATCATCCTCGGGACCAGAGCCGTCGGATTCTCGGCGATTCTCTCTTCGGCCTGCTTATACGCCGCTTTTTTCCTGCCGGCGGCATAAAGGGCCAGCAGCAGATGGTCCTTCGCCTTGTAATCCTTCGGATTAAGCCGAACCGCCCTTCTGAAAACTCCTATAGCTTTAGAATACTCGCCCAGCCGCATATGAGCACGACCGGCCAGGTCGCAGCCGAGAGAATCCGTGCCGAGACATCGTATCGCTTTGTAAGCACAGCGCAAAGCCTCAGCGTCATTTCCCAACCGCAACTGACTCACACCGAGGAAATACCAGGACAACCCGTCTGTCTCATCTCTTTTCACGGCGGTTCTCAACCGGCCGGCAGCTTTTTCGCACAGCCCGGCCTCGATATCCAGAACGGCAAGCGCCCGCAGAGCGGGTGAATAGCACTCATCTTCGGCCAGTGCCTTCTCGTAGTATTCGCGCGCCCTCCTGCGACTGGTCGCCAGGTCGAACTTGCGGCCCTTGAGAAATTTCTCCTCCAGCGTGAGCTGCTCATCGGGCTTGTTCATAAGGTCGGAAGGTTTGGG
Organism: uncultured Pirellulales bacterium; assembly: GCA_964439135.1. GTDB lineage: Bacteria > Planctomycetota > Phycisphaerae > Sedimentisphaerales > Anaerobacaceae > JAFGPJ01. The sequence continues at coordinate 8,936 of CAYTNN010000095.1, read as the reverse complement.
CTCGGGAGTTTCGGGAATCGGCAAAGGAGTCACAAACGAGGCGATGACCTGCCGCTTACCGGTCCGTATGGTGACCTCGACGGGCGACTGCCCGGCTGATGAAAGCGTCACCGTCTTCGGATTCTCAGGCCCCAGGTCTAAGTTCTTTCTCAGCAGTCGCCGGCCGTCGCGAGTAATCAGGCAGGTCGCCCCCGGGAAAGAACTCGTCGCGATAATGTGTAGCTGAAGAGTATCATCCTCACGGGCCGTCTGGACGGCAATGTCTTTCGTTGCGAACTCGAAACCGTCGCCGAGCCCGTGCACCGGATACCACCATTCCTGCCACGAGACCTCCTGCCTCGGTAACAACATGCCGTAATCGGACTGCGTCGGCAGCGGCCCGCTTTGGACCTCGATGTAAGGGCCATCATTGTCGGTCAGATTCTGCTGGCTTACAATGCCGAAATCCCATGTCCCCCAGGTCCAGGCCTTTTTCCCGCTCAGTTCGCGTTTGTCCGCTACCTGCACAATCCCACGATCGGCGTCGACCTCGTAGGCCCCGAAGAAATCGAAGGCACAATCCACAGCAAAAATCGAAGCCCAAGTTTCATAATTCTTTAGCCAGGATATGTCCCTGCCTTCGTGGATGGGCCAGGAGAAAAACTTAACGCCGTAATGGTCCGTGCCGAGAGTCATCGGATAGATAAACCGCGTGCCAGGCCGATTTGGAAAAGCTGTACAGTTCCAGAAATAATAAGGGCTTATCGCATCCGTAGGATTAAAAATGCGAATTTGCTCATCCAGATATGCCTTGCCCGGATGCAGAGTCACGCGCACCGTCCACTGGGTGCGCTGGGTTTTCTCCAGATTGTTGATTTCAAGGTATGCCGAGCCGTCTGCGTTTTTGCCGATCAGGGCATCGACCGGCGAAAGGATAGTGACCGTGTGTACCTGTGGCCCGGCGTTCCACTCGACTCCGCCGCTGATGAAAGCCCCGCGCATTGCTATCATACTTGGTTTGATAACGTTATTGAGATGGAACATCTCCTTTCCTTCGGTCTTGTCGAATACCGAATGCAAACGGCCGCCCAGCTCCGGAAGGCAGGTGACCTTCAGGTATTCGTTTTCAAGAAACAAAGCCTTGTACGTCCGATCCTTTTTGGTTCTGGAAAGATGGTCCTGCATAGAATAAGGATAGACGATGGAGCCTTTGACCGTGGTCGAGAATTTCACATTACCTTCGAGGGCCCAGAGCTTGGGATTCACATCCTCGGCCCATCCGTAAGTGGGAATCGTGATGGTACCCTCCCAGGCTTTGACATTAGCATAACTTCGGCTCGAAAGAACCAGCCCATTAAAAAGCAGAATCATCCAGAAATATTTTACAAGACCTCTCATGATATTCACCTCACATTCTCTTTACAGGCCAATATTTACGTTAATGATATTTATGTCCCGGTCGCGGTCTTTGGCAATTGACACGACCTGACCTTTTCTGTCGGCAGCCACGCTTTGGCCGCCGTATATCCGGCCCTTCCAGGGACCTTTTGTTATTTCGCCGACAAGGTTTGTCCCTATGACAAACGCTCCGGTTTTCCGTGCCGTGTTTGCGACGACTTTCTCAAGTTCTTTGCCGTGGCCCGGCCACTCGTCCTCGGCGGCGGCATATCCGTATGGAACGAGCAGTAAATCCGGTTTCAGTGCCGCCATACGTTTGAGGATTATATTGTCATGTGTGTCGGCACAGATAAGCAGACCGATTGTTCCGAATTTGGTTTCGACGGCACCGATGCTTTCGCCCGGGGTGTAAGGCGGGCTCATCAATTCCGTCAGAAGATTCATCTTGTGATGCTTTAGCAGAATATCTCCCTTGTTGTCGATAAGGACCGTCGAATCATACAAGTTGCCATCCTGCTTTTCCGCCAGACCGACACAGAGATGAATGTCAAAATCTTCGGCCAGCTTGCAAAGCCGATCCGAATCTTCCCCGGGAATCGGGCGTGCTCTTTTATGGGCATCGGGATTGATCCAGCCGAGCAACGCAGTTTCCGGAAAGCAGGCAATATCGGCCCCAGCGTCTTTCGCTTCGCGGATCGCATTCTCAATTCTGATAAAATTGCCCCGGCGGTCGCCGTCAAGGCAGAATATCTGACATATTGCAGCTTTCGTACTCTTCATTTGCGCCGATCCTGTTTCTCATTACGTAAGGACGATTATAGGCTTTCTTGTCCCTGAAACAATGATTTTCATGACAGAATTTAAGCGGGAGAAAAAAACTGAGGAAAGACAGTGACAAATAAGAGAGTCGTATGAATAGATCCAGAACCAGGAAAGCTAAGAAATCTTACAGCCAGGTCGGAAATGGCGAATATCCCCTAATGAATATTCGCCCTTCCATAAGTTATTAATTTACCGTGACCGGCACATTTTTATCTTCACGATTTTTCCATATTTTCCATAGCGTCTTAAATATTTCCGGATTCGTCAGACCCTGTTTCTGCTGCAATGCCGGCCCCGGCTTCAACGAAAAATCACCATTTTCGGCATCGACAAAGTCCGGATCGGCGATTATCGAATCGGCTGCTTTATCCAGGTTTTCAGTATCGACCTTGTTCCGCCAGAATGTATTTCTGTAAACGGTATTGCCATTGCCCCCAATCTCTTTAAATAGAATCAGGCCCCGCTCATTAGCCCGGAAAATATTATCGCGTATCGAAAGGCCGCACGAATCTCGCATTCCGATGCCGGCGTAACTCGAATCGGCAATAATATTATTTTCTACTTTTACATTCGATCGTGCAAAGCCGCTGATGCCGGTTCCGCTGTCGATTATCACATTGTTGGTAATCGTACCGCGTGCGCTTTTATTGCCGAGGTAGACTCCTCTGTTGGCGTTGTTTATGATGAGATTGTCGGTCATATTTAAAGTTCCGCCGGTGCTGCGTACAGCGTGATATCTTGAGCCCGTGACAACGTTTCTGATGATCTCGGCCGTTGCGCCGGAGTATAGCGAAATACCCTGATGTCCGGAGCCCATAACCAGGCTGTTGTGTATCGTCCCTTTTGTGCCCTGGCCGAAACTGACCGTATATTCGAATCCCTCGAATCTGCACGTATTTATATTCAGCTCGGAAAAACCCATAGCATTTATCGCCACGGGACAGCTTTTGAAATTCCCCAGCGGCTGGAAGCAGCAATTCTTCACCTCTGCCTTGGTGTCTTTGACGGCCACTGCAAAGGGATGTTCGGTCCTGTCACTTGTTGCCAATTGCCATTTAATTGTCACCGTATCGATTATTACTCTGCCTTTACCTTTAGTGTCGACAGAAATAGCCGGCTGATTGGAAGTTACTTCGAAAATGCAGTCGTTCCTTGATTGGCCTTTAAGTGTCAATGGTTTCGTAACAGTCACCGGCTCGGTATAAACGCCGTTGGGGATAATTACCATCCCGCCCGGCTGAGCGGAATCGATCATTCGCTGCAAATTATTTTTCGCAGTGGACATTGGTTTCACCGCTTCTATACCGGCTGATTCCGCGGCAGACAGCAGGTTCGGGCCTCGTTTTTGCGAATCGCTCGCTCCCCATTGGATGACAAATTCATACCATTGTGCCTTATTGTAGCGACTGTCATCCAATAGAATCGAGAGAGTATAGTCGTTTGTCTGTTGCGGCATCTCGGCGATGGTGACAGATCCCGTTCCGGTAATTTTTACCAATTTTATGAGATTTTTCGATTCCCGCAGCGGGACGGCTTGTTCCAGCCGATACGGTTTCGATACTCTTTCCTGCCACTCGGGTTTCCACGCAGTCCCGTTGATATACGTAGGCTCGTCGTGTTTGATATTGCCGGCCCTGTCCCACCATTTACCCGGCAGATCCCAAGCATGGTGCTCATACCAAAGTTCGACGCCCTTTATCTTGATCGTGTCCTTGCCGTCGATAAAGGCTTTGATACGCAAGCCGTCCTTCATTTCAACCGCAGGAGTGTCCTGAGCCGTTTTCTCGGCCGGCAGCGCAGTTTTCGGCGGCGTCTTCCATTTTCGGTAATCGCGCGTCGGGCCATCGGGAATAATAGCCGCCTCTTCCGGCTGAATCGGCCAGGGGCTCTCAAATCCAATCGGCTCAGCAACACCGATTCCCAACCGCCGGGCGGGCGAATCCGACATCAATGAGAAATCCTTGCGCACCGCGTCAGCAAACATCGGATCCATCTCCAAATTACCGGTTTGTTTATCAAGTGCAATATCCTCGGTTGTGCTCTCGCTATCGGCGGTCTTGGCGCGCCGCCGGGCGACCATATGCTCATTGTTCCAGAACAGGTTGTTTTCCAGTTTGACGATGCCGTCGGAGACCGCAAAAGCAGAATCGCTACCGATGTCGCCGCATACTATACCATTGGATTCGGAGAAGAAGATATTCTTTTGCACAACTGGTTCGGAAGCTCCAAGAATCGACAGACCTGCTTGTTTGTTGCCGGCAAAGGTGTTGCCTTCGATTGTATCTCGATTCTGAAACCAGCATGACATACCGCCCATTTCATTAGCGTAAAAGAGATTCTGCCTGACAGTGGCCGCTGTTACTCCGGATGCATAAATACCGCTGCGAGCATTTCCGAATATCCAGTTTCCAACAATTGTCGGCGAACAATCATCATAGCGGATGCCGTGCCATGCCGCTCCGGATATGCGGCAGCGTTCCAGTCTCGTAGAATCATTGCCTCCTCGAATACGAATTCCGGCGTAATGGCAATTGCGCAATTCGCTGTCCAGCAATCGAACACTGGAGCTTTCGCCCTGCCCTTGGCCGACAACGATTCCGGTACTCCACACAGCAGCTACCAAGCTGCCGCTTATCTCCACGTCCGACCCATCTAAGATATGGATGCCGTCTCCGGGAGCCCCGATGACCACACACTTTGAAACGGACGCTTTAGCATTGCTGAATTCAAGGATAGGCACCGGTATGTTACCTCCCTCCAACCGTCTTCCGGGCGAGGTGAACTTCAGATCACTAATCACAACGCCTTGCGTGTTATTCACGAGGAGAGTCGGCCTGCCATACTTTTCCTTAAATTCTGCTTTGAATTTAGCACTTATCTCTTTTCGCTGCTCGTCTGTTTTAGCTTCCTGCATTCGGACCTGGAGTGTGCGCATTGCCTCCTCGACCACATCCGCCCCGGCGCTTGCAGACATAATAGTAGTATTATCCCATCCGGTGCCGGCCAGCGTAAGCGATTTGTCGATTTTCAAACGTTCCTTGTACATACCCGGCCCGATGCGAATGACCGCGCCCGCATCGGCCGCGTCGATAGCCTTCTGAATCGAACTGTACTTTGCGCTGCCATCTGCAGCCACCGTAAGCATATCTGCGTTTTTAGCTTTTGCCATGGGCAGAACACAAACCAACATAAGGGCAATAACGGCACAGACGGTGACAATACGCAGGCTGCGGTATTTCCAGGTTTTCTTCTCCAGCCAGTTCAGACGCACCAACAGGTTGCGGGAATCTTCCGCTAATCCTAATAGCCCGATCCCGGACCTTGCCGGCCCGGTCAGCAGCCATTTTGCGTTTTGTAGGATGGTTTCGCGGTAATCCGTTGTCTTGTCCCGCAGAATTCCCGCTACTGTCGCATCACAGCAAAGCTCTCTCAAATGCTGCAACCGCCGCCGGAGCAGCCAGAGCAGAGGATTGAACCAGTACACGATCTGCAGCAGCATATAAAAACCGTTCACCTTAAGGTCTCCGCGCTTGATGTGTGCAAGCTCATGCAGCAGGATGTGCTCGGTGCGATTTTGAGAAAGATGACGAACCGTATCGGCGGGCAGTACGAGTACCGGCCTGAACGTTCCGAAAACCGCCGGAGAAGCAATATTTTGAGATAAAACTATCCCCGGAAGCTTCCTAAGGCCGAGCTTTTTCGCTGTCTGCGTAAATAAAGTCCCAAACCATTGAGGCAAATCGGTATCGCAAGATTTGCCGCTATGGAGCTGCCGGAGTTTTCGAAACCTGACCGCCGCCCACAAGCCAAGTACGATTACACCTGCCAGCCAGACGGCCATCGCGCAGACCTTCCAGTGCAACCCGACACGCCCAATTGATGCTGCAACACTGGTAGAAAGAATCCGCCCGGCAGGTTCGGCAGCCTTACTGCTCATCATGCCATCACGATCAGGAACCGGCTCGATACTGTCGTCCATAGCAAGTGGAGTTATTTCCGTGCTCGTCCGAACGACTGGCATAACAGCCGGCATGTCTGTGTCACTGAGCTGTACAGCCGTCCGGCTTGCCAGCATCCGAACCTGTGAAACAACGCTTGTGGAAAGCGAAAATGCCGGCGGTAATATCAACTTCACCAAAATCAGCAGCCAAAGCGCATACCTGACCTGGGGCCAGATTCTCTTTCGGAGGAGAAGATCGACTGCACCAACAAAAACCACCAGCACGCTTACCTGCCAGAACATTGGCCACATCCAATTCCACCACCCTTCAGCGACACTATTTATTTGTGTAATCATTTTCGTTCTCCCTTTTTCTGCTTTTTACCTGAAAGTATTTTGATTAGCTCTTTGCGTTGATCGGCCGACAGCTTCTCATCTTCCACAAGGAAGTGCATCATAGGCCCGAAGGCCCCGTCAAAGGCCTGGTCCAGCATTATCCTCATTGCGGTTCGACGAGCCTGCCGGCGTGAAACGAGTGGTTCGTAGAGGCCGATATTGCCGCGTTTGCTCTTGCCGACCACCTTCTTCTCGACCAGCCGATCCAGCATGGTCTTTACGGTCGTATATGCCCAGTTCACTGTGGACGGCAGCCGCTGGACCACATCTCGCGCCTTGACCGGGTGCTTTTCCCACAATGCGTTCATGATCAGCCATTCCGGTTCGGTTAGTTTCATATCCTGCTCTCCTTACTACAAACGTAACAGAATTCTACTACATGTGTAGCAATAGTCAACAAAAAAATGGAATATTCTGAAATTTTTTTTCATCCTCTAAAGAAGGCAAAAAACATGACCGCCAGACTCAATTCACCACATTCTTATCGAGGACGACTTAGAAAATAGCCAACCGCGAGCAGGGTGTTGGTTCCTAAAATTGTTATTACATTCATTTTCAAGGCAGGTATAAGTTCCTGAAGATTGTCGTAGTGTTTGAATGTTATGCTAATCGCTTTTAAGGCAAAAGGTGCCGAAGCAAGCACAATGAGACTTGCCGGCGGCATTAATTTCAAGAGCACTCCGCCAATAATACTGAGGTATGTCAGCGCCATCAACCCGGCGTACAATCGGCCGGCCGTTTTAGGCCCCAGGGCAATCACCAGGTTATACCGGCCGCCTTTTTTGTCCGCTTCAACGTCGGGAAACTCGTTAAGCAGTAGTAAATTCGCGGTTAAGAATCCCGGCGCCAGAGAGGCGACAACAGCTTCGACGCTGTAGCTGCCGGTTTGAACAAAATACGTCCCTAAAACAGGCAGCATTCCCAATCCGAGGCCCGCCCAGAATTCTCCCGCCAGCCATTTTGTCAAATGAGATGTGTAAAAGTAAATCACCGGGCCGCCGAGTAATATCAAAGGCAGAAGCTGCCAGCCGGAAATAAAAGTCAGGTAAATGCCAATCGCTAAAGCCGCCATTAAACAGCCCACGCCATATATATAAACGCCCTTCGGTTTTAGAAGCCCGTTAGGGAGAACTCCGCTGCCCCCGGAAAAAGGCGTTCGAGTCGTTTCCAAATCTATGCCGCTCTTGTAATCGAAATAATCATTGAGCACATTGACGCTGGAATGAGCCAGCACAAGACCAATCATTGTCAGCACGAATTTAAGCAAATCAAAACAGCCCTCGTGCCTGGCTATCGCCGTACCAAGCAGCACCAAAACCACCGACAGCAGAAGAAATTGGGGCCGTGTCTCTAATAACCAGATTTTAAGCTTCATCCACACATAACTCCTATAGAATTCTAATGTTATTGCATTATTCATATTATAGGAATATTGTCACGATTTTTCCCATTCGACGATTATAGCAGTCATAAAAACCTGTCTTATACTCAATCTGACTTGCCCGTTCCCACCAACCTCTTTAAAGGTTATAATGCAAATTCGAAAACTCACAGAGGTTTAATATGAGGATTAAATAATGTTCTATTTTACTGCCCCTTCGAAAGCTTCGTCGAATAAGTCAACATGTCACCATGTCCCACACATCAGGGCAATAAACGTTTTCATTCTTTTAATGACCGCCCTGCTGTTTATAAGCCCGGCCAAAGCCGCAGCTTCTTCGAACAGCGATTCAGTTAAGCCGCTCAATCGATTTCCCCGTATGGTACAGGAATATTTCGTAAAGTCCGTGCGTCGCATCGAGGATCGAGCGAACGAGCGGCGAGCCGACCTTAAAACAAAGGCCGACGCCGAAGCATATGTCCGTGACGTTCGCGAAAAGATACAGCAGAGCTTTGGGCCATGGCCTGACAAGACGCCGCTCAAGCCGCGTATTACCGGCGTCGTCGAGCGGGACTCTTACAAGATAGAGAACATTATCTTCGAGAGCAGGCCCGGTTTTCTTGTCACCGCCAATTTGTACATTCCCAAAGGGCGAGCTTTCCCGCTGCCCGGCGTTGTCGGAACGTGCGGTCACTCGGCTACCGGTAAAATGATAAATTTGTACCAATCCTTCGCCCAGGGACTCGCCCGGCAGGGATACGTCGTCCTGATTTACGACCCCATCAGCCAGGGCGAACGCCTCCAGTACCCGGACGAGAATCTGAAATCGAAAATCGGCGTCGGCGTCCGCGAGCATTTATACGCCGGCAACCAGCAGTTCCTGGTCGGCGAGTTCATCGGCTCATGGCGAGCATGGGACGGCATACGCGCCCTCGACTACCTGCTGAGTCGTGACGAAGTCGATCCGAAGCACGTCGGTGTCACCGGCAACTCGGGCGGCGGCACGATGACGACGTGGCT
>CAYTNN010000094.1:10300-16487 GCA_964439135.1 uncultured Pirellulales bacterium | reverse complement strand
GAGATTCGTTGACCTATAGTATAGTGACGCAACCTTCTAACGGAACCCTAAGCGGGACAGAGCCGAACATGACCTACGTACCCAATACGAATTTTAACGGGTTGGACGGTTTTACTTTTAAAGCGAGTGACGGCAAAATGAACAGCATTCCGGCAACCGTATCGCTTGTAGTCACTCCGGTTGATGACCCGCCCATAGCCAATGCCAGTAATGTGACGGTGCCGGAAGACATGGTAACGCACATTTTGCTCACAGGCAGCGATCCGGATGGAGACCCGCTGACCTATAGCGTGCTAAGGGCTACTACCCATGGGAAATTGAGCGGAACAGCACCGAATCTGATCTATACGCCCGATCCGAATTTCAGCTGGCTGGACAGCTTTACCTTCAGGGTCAGCGACGGTAAAACGGACAGCGTTCCTGCGACCATATTAGTCTCGGTAGCTGCGGTCAACGACCCGCCGACGGCAAAAGATGACAAAATCGTAACACAGGAAGATACCCCGGCGACAATTGATGTGCTGGCGAATGATATCGAGGTGGACAACGAACTGCTAACGATAAGCGACATTAATCAGGGCAAGGGCGGCTCAGTTACGATAAACAAGGACGGCACGCTCACCTATACGCCGAAGAAAAACTTCTACGGCACTGACGTATTCACTTATACTGTTACGGACCGGGCAGGTGAAAAGGATACCGCTAAGGTGACAGTTGAAGTCAGCGGGGCGAACGATCCGCCTGTGATTACTTCAAATCCAGCTACTAAAGCTATGGTGGGAGTATTGTACAGCTATAATGTTCGGGTTGAAGAGCCGGATAAAGAGGATACGCTGACTTACTCCTTAATCGCCCAGCCTGCCGGCATGAAGATCGATTCGCTGACCGGCTTAATACAGTGGATGCCTATTGAAACTCAGCAAGAGACTCATAATGTAGTAGTTAAAGTCGTGGACAGCAACAGTGTTCCGGCTTCAGCTACTCAGGAATTTACCGTAAGTGTAAATCCGACACCACCCAAGACCGCTACCCTGACGATCGAGGATGGCTATGATCAGAGAAGCAGAAAAGCATTATCTGCGGATGGTAAAACCGATAGTGTTAATGTTAGCGATGACAAGCGGCAGGCAATCTTAGCCGGTTCATATATATCCTATGATTTTTCGGGTGTGTCTATCCCGAGTGGTGCTACAGTGTCGTCGGTTGTTGTTTACGTGGAACACTTCGAGGACGAAAAGTTTATCCCCGGCAAGATGCAGTGGCACATTGGGACAGGCTGGCCAAATAATCCGAAGATCTGGATTTCGGCGGATGCCCCGGTGCGCACGGGACAGAAGAATGAGGCGGTTGACTCATGGGACATTACAAGTTTTGTCAATACACCTGAGAAGGTAAGCTCGCTTCAGTTGCAGATTATGAATAATGACACCGCATCCAGGAAGACGGCGTCGATTGATTACGTCTATGCCGTAGTTGAATGGGACTGGCCTGCTCCCCAAAAATTGTTCGAGCGTCAACCTGAATCTGAATCTGATCTTGTCGAATATAAAATAGCCACGGATCAATATTAATATCAGTAATATCTGGAGGATGTGCTAAAAGCAGTCTTGGGCGGTATTATCTTGCCCGAAAGTTCATGTAAAATCGATCGCATTTTTTCTGGCCGGTCGTTAGTCAAAAACTGCGTTTCCATGCTCAAAATCACTGTTTCAGCGTTCGACTCTGCGGTCCGATATATAAATTGAAATCGATACCTGAAAATTGCGTAAAATCGTGGATTTTTTTTTTGACATTACCGCGTTAATCTATTATATTATATATGTGAGCAGGGTGGTAAGATAATTGAGGGTGTTTGAATTCACCTAAAGTTCTCGCTCCCCACAAAGACCGGTTTTTGCATAGTGCAAACTATAAAGGAACATATTCGGCCGAAAGGATATATGATGTCGACGCATAAAGCAGGTTTGCACAAGGATGTGTCAGCGATTTTTAATGGTGTATGGAATCCAGAGGTAGATAATATTCAAGAGTCTTTTATTGAGCCTGTAGCGAACACTGCTGCTTATGTTCAACCAGGGCTTACGGCTTTTGACGATTGGCCTAAAGAAGCCAGATTCGTATCTATGGTAAAGGTTTTCGTGAAGGCTCCCGGGCATATTTTCTCTTCCAAAAGAAGACGGGAGAAGAAAAGGTTGTTATCTATATCCAAACATTTGCTCATTAACGTATCGGGCTAAAGTACCATATCCAGAACAGTCTTGCCTGCTTTTGCTGTTTGGTTTATATGAATTAATATTTAGGCGAAAAATCATTATTTGAAGAGTATATAGCACATTTCTATCAACTAATAGATGTAACCAGCAAATCGTCCCATAAAAGCCCCGTAAAAACACCTTCTTCTGCTATCCACTGTTTTTTTGCATCGTTTTTCTATCCTGTTAGTCCGTGATTTCATTTGGTCTGCGTAGAATTCTTTGTTTCTTTTCTGAGTTCTGAGGTTCGTACAATTGACATTGGATGCGCGAGGTTATAACATACTAAGTTCTGTTAAAGGATAAGCTCAGCGGTGTTACTGAGCAGATTTGAATGGGAAGTCTTTATTTACTTTTTGGAGATTTCGAGATGAATAATTTGAAACTAAAAATATCGAGTGTGTTACTTATCCTGGCAATTACAATCACCTGGCTACCGTCGATCATCGCAGGTGCGGAAAAGCCTGCTGCCGCAAAACCTGCCGCGGCAAAACCCAAACCTGAATTTCCGCAATTAGATGATGTTCTAAAGGATTATAAAAAGGTTGTATCCACCGCCGACGGAGAGAAAAGTCTCTATGATATTTGGACCCGTGAAAAGGATGGCCAGATGTTGGCGGCCTTGCCGTCCGGTTATGAATCAAAGAAGTTCTTTATAGCACTGACCGTTGCGAGCGGCGAAGATTTCGCCGGTTTGCAGGCCGGGGATATGTATGTGTATTGGAAACGGTATGACAAACGTATGGCTTTGATCGAGCCGAATATTCGAATCAAGTCCACCGGCGACCAGGAATCCAAAAGTTCCGTCGAGCGGCTGTTTACTGACCGCGTGATTCTGGATGTTCCGATCGTTACTATGTCGGGCGGCTCTCCCGTGATTGACATGGATGAGTTGCTGATCGGTCAGGCCGGGAAATTTTTTGGCGCCCGCGTTCGGGTCTCCAATTCCAAGTTGATAAATATAAAAAAGGCCAAGGCGTTTCCGAATAATGTTGAGCTGGCCTTTGAAATCCCCACGGCGAACGGACAGCTCCAGACTCTGCACTATTCCATCAGCGTGATTCCTGGAAGAACCGGCTACAAACCACGCAAGGCGGACGAGCGCATCGGGTATTTCACAACCGGCTACCAGGACTACGGGCAATTTAAGGATCCCGAGACCATGGTGCGCTATATCAATCGCTGGAATCTGGAAAAGGCGGACTCCTCACTCAATATCAGTCCTCCAAAAGATCCAATCGTTTTCTATATCGAACATACGACGCCGGTTCGCTATCGTCGCTGGGTCAGGGAAGGCCTTTTATATTGGAACACAGCTTTCGAAAAGGTCGGCATCTCAAACGCGATAGAGGTATATTATCAGGATGAGGGTTCCGGCGCTCATATGGAAAAAGATCCCGAAGACGTCAGATACAATTTTATTCGCTGGCTAAGTAACAACAGGGGCACGTCTATCGGCCCCAGCCGCGTCCATCCCGAAACAGGACAGATTCTGGATGCGGATGTCATTCTTACCGACGGCTGGATTCGTCATTTCTGGAGTACTTATTACGAGATTATGCCGGAGATAGCAATGGAAGGCATTAATCCTGAAACTCTTGCATGGCTGCAGGACCATCCGAACTGGGACCCCCGTATCCGGCTGGCTCCGCCGGCTCAGCGTGAGCATTTGAAAGAAGAGCTTGCTAAGCGTGGCCACCTGCCTTATGGCGGACATCCTATTACACAGGTCAACTCGGATCTGATAGGCGATGATGAATATGACGGCCTGGCGGGCAGAACGTCTCAGGTTAACGGCCTGTGCACATTATCGCAGGGCAAGGCGTTCGATGTTGCAATGTTTAGAATGAATATAGCTCTGATGACCGGGCAAGAGGATGGGGACGAGGGAGATAAAGATAAGGAAAAGGAGGAAGATAAGGACAAGAAGAAGGATGAGGAAAAGAAAGAAGAGGAAAAGGAACCTATGATAGACGGCATTCCTGAATCCTTCATCGGTCCGATGCTGGCCGAGCTGGCCTGTCACGAAGTCGGGCATACGTTAGGGTTGCGGCATAACTTTAAGGCATCGAGCGTCTATACTATGGCTGCGATCAACAGTAAAGAATTCAAAGGAAAGAAACCGCTTGCTTCTTCGGTTATGGATTACCTGTCCGCTAATATGAATTTCAAGGACGGCGAAGTCCAGGGTGATTACACGATGATGAGCGTCGGCCCTTACGATATATGGGCTATCGAGTACGGTTATACTCAAAACGAGAAAGACCTGAAGCAGATACTGGATCGTGTGGCTGAACCTGAACTGCAGTACGCAACAGATGAAGATACGTTCGGCCCCGATCCGCTGGCCCGCCGGTATGATTTCAGTAAAAATCCGCTCGACTATGCCAATAACCAGATGCGAATCGTGCGGCATAATCGGGAGCGGATAATCGAAAAGCTCGTGAAAGACGGCGACAGTTGGGCCAAGACCCGCAGGGCCTATGAAATGACGCTCAGCATGCAATTGCGTTCGGTTAGTATGATGGCCAACTGGCTGGGCGGTGCTTATGTCTACCGGGATAAAAAAGGTGACAAGGGCGACCGCTTGCCGATAGAAGTCGTGCCGGCTAAAAAACAGCGAGAAGCGCTCGATTTTGTGATTGAAAATACGTTCAGGGACGAGGCTTTCGGCCTGACGCAGGATCTTTTACGCCGGATGACCGTGGATAAGTGGTGGGATGATATATCGTCCGTTTTGAGCGATCCGACATGGCCTATTCATGACAGGATCATGGGTATTCAGTCAAATGCACTGGCGATGATGATGTATCCGACGACGCTTCGCCGGATCTATGATAATGAGTTTCTGATCTCGGCCGATGAAGATGCGCTGACTCTGCCGGAATTGCTGGATACAATCAGCAGCAAAATATGGAGTGAGCTGGATAAGCAGCCGGCAAAGAAATATACCGCGCGCGAACCGATGATCTCCAGCCTGCGGCGAAATCTTCAACGTGAGCATCTGGAGCTTCTGATTGACTTGAGCAGGTCGAATTACATGAGTACGGCGGCATACAAACCCATCGCTACTTTGGTTGTCGAAAAACTCCACGAGATTAAAGAAAATAAAATTGACCCCATTTTAGAGACGTCTGATGAGAACCTTGATCCGTATACGAAAGCTCATTTGAAAGACGCAAGCATGCAGGTTAAGAAGGCTCTGGATGCCCATTATGTTTATAGACAGATTTGATTGATAAAGACTTCATACACGCAGCTTATGAATAGAACAGAAAGGTAGGGACTATGAATTCAACGAGAGTGACAGCACTTGCCCTGTTTCTGGCCACTATTCTGATATTAAATACCGCTTCTGCGCAACTATTGGATATCCCTGAAGTATCCAGAGATAAGGTTATTTGCTTCGCCTTATACACAGTTCAAAACAAGGTTATGAAGCTGAATGCCCAACTGTATCCCCTGAAGACGGGCGAGGACAGGAATGTCCGGCTCGAAATCAGGCAGCAGGGAAAATGGAAGCAAATCGCCGAAACACAGCTTATCGAAAAAGGCTGGACGGCCACTTTCCGGGTTGAGAACTGGGATTCAACAAGGGATATCGAATACCGGGTGGCTCACGGAAGGAACGCATACTATACAGGAACTGTCCGCGGAGACCCGGTTGACAAGGATGTTATAGTTGTGGCCGCGTTTACGGGAAACTCGATCTATCCGGGGCATGGAGGAGATATACCTAAAACGGATATTGTTGAGAACCTAAAAAAGATAAAGCCCGACCTTCTCTTTTTCTCCGGTGACCAGGTCTATGACCATAACAAGCATTATGCTTACTGGCTCAAGTTCGGCAGAGATTTCGGTGAGATTATCCGCAACACACCGACCGTCACGATCCCGGACGACCACGACGTCGGCCAGGCAAACCTCTGGGGTCA
>CAYTNN010000094.1:0-10200 GCA_964439135.1 uncultured Pirellulales bacterium | reverse complement strand
AGGCAATGGGCAGCCGACTGGCAGGACTGTGACATGAAAGCCGTGCTTTCGCAAACCGCCTTCGCCGGCGGCGCGCATCTCCACGGCAACAGGGACAATCGTCTGTTAGTTGACTTGGACTCCAACGGCTGGCCGCAGACGGGACGTAACAAGGCCCTGGCGGAGATTCGCAAAGCCTTCGCCCTGATGATTTGCGGAGACCAGCACCTCGGCACGATAATTCACCACGGCATCAACGATTGGAACGACTCCGGCTATTCTCTCTGCGTGCCGTCGATCGCCAATCTCTACCTACGATGGTGGGCTCCGCTGGAGCCGGGCAAAAACCGTGAGCCGGGAATGCCCGAATACCTGGGTGAATTTCTCGATGGGCTCGGCAACAAACTAACCATGCTGGCGGTGGCCAATCCCGAGCCCGAGGAGAACCATGATAAGCTCACGACAAGAGCGGCCGGTTTCGGCGTTGTCAAATTCAATAAGAAGAGCAGGGCAATCACAATGGAATGCTGGCCCAGAAACGTTGATATAACCGATTCGGATACCAAACAGTATCCCGGCTGGCCCAGGACTATTCAGCAAACCGACAACTACTCGCGTAAGGCTGTCGCGTATCTGCCGACAATCGAAGTTCAGGGCATGACGAATCCCGTCGTTCAGGTCATCGACGAATCCAGCGGAGAAATCATCTATACCCTGCGTATCAACGGGACATCCTGGAAGCCTAAGGTTTTCAAGATAGAAGAATACACAGTCAAAATCGGCAGGCAAGGCACCGGCCAAATGAAAACACTCACAGGAATCCAGCCCCTTGCGGCCGGTGAGAGCAAGAAGATAAGTGTGAAATTCTAACATTGTTCGGACGATTTCGCGCTGTCATCCCTGCGAAAGCAGGGATCCATGAACGTAACGGTTTTAAGTGGATTCCCGCTTTCGCGGGAATGACAGATTGTGTCATGTTTTTATCATAGAATGATTTGTGATAGTGTTCAACTTGAAACGGTCAGTTTGAGTAAAAATGAAAGGAGATGAGTAAGATGAAATGTTCGATTAAATTTTGGATATTGATTATTGCAGCGATGATATGCCTGTTTGGCGAACGGATCAAGGCCGAGCCGTGGGTGGTTTTCGAAGGCAAAGAAGGCCCGGGCAAGGGAAAGCACATTGTCTTTCTCATTGGCGATGAGGAATACCGCTCGGAAGATTCCATGCCCCAGCTCGCCAAGATACTGGCGGTGCATCACGGCTTCAAATGCACCGTGCTTTTTGCCATTAATAAAGAAACCGGCGAAATCGATCCGCAAACGCTGGACAACATCCCCGGACTGGAAGCTCTTGAAAAAGCGGACCTGATGGTAATGTTCCTGCGCTTCCGCGAGCTGCCCGATGACCAGATGAAATATATCATTGATTATACAAACTCGGGAAAACCGATTGTCGGGCTGCGCACTTCGACTCATGCCTTCAATTACGTTAAGCACAAAGACAGCCCATACGCAAAGTACAGCTTTAACAACAAAGAACTTGACGGCGGTTACGGGCGCCAGGTCTTCGGCGAGACGTGGATTAGTCACTATGGAAATCACCAGAGAGAAAGCACTCGCGGCCTGATCGTCAAAGGCATGGGAAATGAATTCATTGCCAGGGGCATCGATGATATCTGGGGCGAATCCGATGTTTACGGCCTTACCACCCTGACCGGTGACTGCAAACCGCTGGTCATGGGGCAGGTTCTTTCCGGCATGAATCCGGATGACAAGCCGAATCCCGACAAAAGGTTGGTTCCCGTGGCCTGGACAAAAACCTACACAGGCGAAAAAGGCAAAACCGCCCGCGTGTTCACCACGACAATGGGACATTCTTTCGATTTGTTCAGCGAAGGTTTCCGCCGGCTGCTCGTGAACGCCTGCTACTGGGGCCTGGAAATGGAAGACAAAATCCCGGCAAAAAGCAAGGTCGATTTTGTCGGACAGTATGATCCGAATAAAATCGGTATGGGCAAGCACAAAAAAGGCCTGAAACCGTCGGACCACAAGTTGCCATAGAGCATCGTGTCGCGGGCATCTTGCCCGCGGTTCGATGGCGCTCGCGCCCTCGACACGAACCTACCCATCCTATGGCTACTTTTTGCCTCCGACGCTGAACAGGTGAGAGTAGGTACGCAGGTACATTCTTCCGCCGGCGATGGCCGGCGTTGCGTGGCTCGTCTCTCCCAGGGGATTGACCGCCAGCAGCTCGTAGGTCTCGGATGCCCTGATGACGACTACGTCACCATCCATCGTGATACAATAAATTTTGCCGTCCGCCCATACCGGCGAGCCGAAGAATCTGCCGGCGGGCTTTTCTTCCCAAAGCTGCCGGCCTGTGGCGCTGTTCCAGCAGGAAACATTCCCGCGGTCAAGAAACGTGAACAGCAGGCCCCCTTTTGCTATGGATGTGGGGACATAAGGCCTGTGGCCGCTTTCAATTTTGTAAACTTCTTCAGGCTGAATCGACCCGTCAGACGAGCCGGGCCGGATAGCAATCAGGCGTTTGCCAGCGCCGCCGTCACCGCAGGAGCCGATAAGCAATTCATCTGCGATTACAGGAGAGCTGACGACGCGTGCCGGGAAGGCCGATGGCACTTCCCATATCACCTTGCCTGTGCCGGGATCGACGCCGGTCATCCCGTGAGCGTTGCTGTTGAAAATCAATTGCGGAGCCCCGATTGATGGTGTGTAAACGCAGGGCGTCGAGTACGAAGTCTTTGGGCCGGTTTTGCGATCCAATGTCCAGCGTGTTTCGCCCGTTTTGCGGTCCACTGCGATCCAGATGCTTTTGGCGTCTTTACTGCTGCTGTTCTCGTGCTCGTGTGTAAAGATTACCATGTCATCGTAGACGATCGGCGAGCTGCCCGCGCCGTGCTGGCAACGTATGCCTTCGAACGTGCGTTTCCAGATTTCGGTGCCCTCATGACTCAACGCTGCGAGAATTGTCTCTTCGGGGCTTGTTAGCAACACATACACGTTCTCGGCGTCAACCGCCGGCGTTGCCGTTGCAAAGCTGTTGAGTTTGTTCGGGCGGTATTTGCTAAGCGAATATTCCTTTTGCCACAAGACTCCGCCGTCGGAGACACTTAGAGCCAGAAGCACGCTGTGTCCCGCTTGTTGGTCGCCGCCTGTTACGAATAATTTGTCGCCCCAGAGCACGGGTGAAGAATGCCCCTCTCCCGGCAGCTTGACCTTCCAGTTGTAATCTTTTTCGGTCCATTTGACCGGAATCGTCTTTGCGTCGCTGATGCCCTGCCCGTTTGGCCCGCGAAACCGCGACCATTGCTGTCCCTGTGATACCAATGCGGATAGAATAGCCCATATCACAAAGAGCCATTTCAGAAATCCCCTGCTCATCCTATGCTCTCCAGGGGCGCTGCCGGTTTCCAATGGCTTTTATTGTATCCGCTGCAATGATAGAATCTTCGATCACCTGAAAATCAAACATCCCCACGCAAATAAAGTCGGCGCCGTTTTCGAATGCATACTTGAAACCATCTCTCGGGTGGATGGCGCCGGCTGCCAATACCTTAAATGCAATCCATGGTTTATCGACCTTCCTCATAAACTCTATCGTCTTGTCAGGCGTCATGGACCAGTAGTTGTCGGTGCCGTTGTCAACAACGTCCAGATTCTGGCCGGGTCTTCTCGCAGACCAATAGTTGCTCGAATGTAATGTCTTAACATAGAAATCGGCGTTATACTTGCGTCGCTCGGACTCGACGATGACATCCAACATATGAGCACCGATACCTCCGGGGACTCCGTTTGATTTGATGATCTCGACGCAGTCGCCAAGCAGGTCGAGATGGCCGCTTCGCAGCCACTTGTCTCCAATCACGCCCTGGATGTAGATGGCTGAGGCTCCATAATCCAAAGATTTCTTTATGTCGGTCTTGAGGTCTTTTACATCCGGGTGGCCTTCAGCTATCCATTGAATCTTGCCACCCCTTTCATTCCAGTATTTCGGAAAGATTCTGTATGGCCTTTCACTCGGGTCTGCGATAATCGTGTTCACGCCCTGCTCTTCAAGCAGTTCTAAAGTCTCCATCACCTTATCGTCCGTATTGTAGTGCCTCATCAGATGATGGACATAGATCAAATCTCTGGCATGTGACCAGCCGCTAATTAGATTTCCGCCGGAGATTAATCTACTGATCTTAAGGTCGCCAATTTTGCCCATGGGGGTTTTGGTACCGGCCTGGTCCTTTTGTATTTCTTTGTTTACATCACTTCTCTTTTCCGCCGCAGGTGTAATCTTACCCTGGATGCCGGTCAAACCAACTGCAGCGGCACCTGTGAGCATTCCGGTGTTTAGGAACTTACGCCGATCAATCTTTTCTGACATAATTCAACTCCTCATATAATCAATTTAACATGACGTATCATAGCAGAAACTACTACAAAACTCAACCACTGCAAGTCCAAATATGAGTTTATTGACTGTACGTAACTCGCACCTCGACCGTTTCTGGTGGCAGGATGAATTCACCATCCACCAAGGTCGAAATCATCTGGCTGTTCACGGTCACTTTTGCTCCGAGTGATTTTGGCAAGCGCAGCAGGAAACCTTTCGGAGGTTTTGCGGTCCCGCCCAGACTTAATGTTGCTCCGCCCTGTGTTGGTTTCCACAGCAGATTCAGTTTGCCGAAATACGTTGGCAGGCCCTCAATCCTGATGCCGTCCTGGTGGCTAAACCATGCCGGTGGGACGCCCGAAAGCAGGACCAGATGCCAGTCGTTTTCGAACGCCAGGCAGTCCCGCATTAACAGCCAGAGTTCGGCTATTGCCCAGCTATGCGGCATAGCGACGTTTCCGTTCCACGTGGTGCGCACCCGGCCCCAGCCGCCCGAACCGCTTTTGCCGCCCTCATCGAATGCGTACCAACCCCTCATTTGTTCATGGTCGAGGTGCCGCTTCAGTGTGCCGTAACCGGCTTGTCGATTGCCGGCCAACAATCCCTGATGGGCTTTGGCAAGCGCGAAATATCGCCAGCCGCCCGGCTCCTGCCCGCCGATTTCTCTGAACTGTTTGTGTGCCCTGCCGCTGTTAGGCGGATAAAGCCGGCAAGGCCAAAGCACCGAATAGCTGCCGTATTGGTTTGAGAGATTATCGCCGAACTTCTCATCGTACGTTTTAAGCAGGCGCCCGGCGAGAGTCCTCCACTTGAGCGCCTCGGTGGATTCACCGATCGCATCGGCGAGAATTGCTGTACCGTACAGACCGGCGATGTCAAAGGCTTCGGTGTATTCGGGATGATTGCCGTCGCACCTGCCCGGCTTCAATTCTCTGCGTGTTTCCTCGGGCAGCGCCGGCCCAAAATCCAGACTGTCCATTCGCACCCAGTGCGGCCCGCTTATCGTTCGGTAATATTCTATCATCTCAGCGATTTTCCGTGCCGACGGATAGATGCGCTGCGTCCACTCTTTGTCCTGAGTAAATTGCCACTGCTGTCCCATGGCCCAGAGAATCTGGCCCGGATTGTCAGCTTCGGGATACGACCGGCCGTTGAAAGGGTGTTTGGTGAAATAGTTGATTGCTTCAACGGCGAGATCCATGTTGCCGGACTTCTGAAAAATATTCGCCACATACACGCCGTCACGGTTAAAGACGTTATAGTTCACGACGGCAACATCCGGCGCCCCTTCGTTCATCTCCATCACGGCGTGAGCGATAATCGCGGCAAACGCCCCCACCCAGCGTTCATCCGGCAGGTCGAGGTCTATTTTTTCGGTTAATCGCTTCCAGTATTCTTCGGCCTCAGCAAACAAAGACGAAACACTGATTTCTCGATAATACTCCAATCCTGGGTCGGGCTGTAACGCCCCGTCGGAGGATGGATTCAGTTGGGCCAAGTCGAATTGCGCCCATTCACTCACGCCGTCCCATTGGTGCCCCACCGCCCGGCGACCGGGCAGGACCGGACAGACAAAACCAAGCGTTTTATTACTTCCCGGTGAAAGTCTCAGGTCATAGTACAGGGCCCCGGAGCAGTCGCCGGCCTGCGAATTCGCCTGTTTCTGCTCGGCCATCCGGCCAACGAGAGCAAGCTCACCAATCGTATCAGTTGATAAGACGCCGGCCTTTGAGGGTTTTTCCGTTGCTACAATTGCTGCATGACCTTCCACGAGCAATGCGTCAGCCCCCCTGCCGAGATCGAGTTCTTTCACATCAAAACCGGCCGGCCCGAGCGGGCGGAGCGCTGTGTAAAGGCCGATGTCCTTTGTTTCGTCGGAAGTGTTTTTGAGTGTCACGCGGGCGCCGACAACGAATATCTCCTGCTCCGAATATCTCCGCTTGACCTGGCAGATTTCAGTTTTGACTGTGATATCGCCGGCAGACCATTTTGCCCACGGGATAAGATATCTTCCCTCGGCAAGGCCGTGCTCGCATTTTACGCCGTCCCTGGTCGGGGCGTACAACCGCCCTGCCGCCTTGTCGAAAATCCAGAAATACACGCCGTAGCTTCCCACGCCCGGCGAGAAATTGCCCTCGGCTTCGACGAAGGTTTTGAGAGTGTCGAGGCTATTGGCTATGCCTATCGGGATATGAACATTGCCGAGAGGATCCAGCTCGTTGCGCTCGGTGCCGCCCGCGGCGATGACACCGCCGACCGGGATAGCCATGCTCATTATATAAATGACAACAGACCGAAAACTTAGCTTTGCACGCATGTTTTCTTTATGTTGAACCCTATTTTTTATAGCCCCAAAAGTACGGACTACCCGTTCAGTACCCAGCCGCTGCGGTATGTTTTGCGAATATACATGTCGGCTTCGGGGCAGTTGGTGGCCTTGAGATTTTTAGAATCCCATTCGAGTTTCGTGCCCACACGGTAGGCGACCAGTGCCAGCAGATTATTCTCTACCAGAGCGCCCGAGTAATCGAAGTTGCACGTTGTCGGCTTGCCTGTTTTGCAGGCGACAATCCATTCGGCATGATGACCGAGTGACGGCGGAATCAGCTCTTCGGGCTTCGGTGACTTGTAGTGAGTCATGTCACCTGCGTTTTGCCTTGGCATCAGTATCCGAAGACCATAGTCGGCCAGCAGCCAGCCCTTGTCTCCTTTGAAGAGCACGCCTTTGAACAGTTTCTCCCGGTCGAAAGCCTCCGAGGGCATTCCGGGTTTCTTGCCGCCGTCATACCAGTACAGCTTGATTGCCGGCCGCCAGTCGTTTGCCGGGTGGTCCCATTCGGCGGTTAGCCATTGCGGGCACGTATCCGGATTTTGCTCCGTACCTTCAGCGGAACAAGTAGTCGGAAGCTTCAAATCCAGCCCCCAATACGCCATGTCTATCATGTGGCTGCCCATATCGCCGATTTGACCGCTGCCGAAGTCCCAGTAAAGGTTCCAGCCTAAGCAGCCGCCTTGTAAATATTCCGGATTGAATGGATGGAAAGGTGATGGGCCGATCCAAAGGTCCCAGTCGATATAATCCGGCACGGGTTTGACTTCCGGCAGATAGCTGCCGCCTTTCGGCATCCTGCTGCACCAGACACGAACCTCGCTCGGAGTCCCTATCGCCCCGCCGCGGATTAGCTCGACCATCCGCCTGTAATTGTCGCTGGCGTGAATCTGCGTGCCCATCTGTGTGGCGATTTTGTTTTTATTTTTCAAGTATGTCTGACGAACCATGTGCGCTTCCTCGACCGAGTTGGCAAGTGGTTTTTCGCTATAAACGTGCTTGCCGCGGTTCATCGCCCAGACATTGACAAAAGCGTGCGTGTGGTCGGTCGTCGCGCAAACTACGGCGTCGATGTCTTTCTGTTCGAGGCATTTACGCCAGTCTTTGTATGTTTTGGCATTTGGATATTTCTCGGCGGCTGCCGCAAGATTTTTGTCATTGACGTCACAAAGAGCGACAATATTCTCGCTTTTGACGCCGTTCAGGTCGTCAGCCCCCCTGCCGCCGACGCCAATCGCGGCAATGTTGAGTTTTTCATTCGGGGACTGGCCGGCCTTGAGTATGCCCGATTTCAAAATCACCAGCCCTGCTCCGGCTGCAGCACTGCTCTTGAGGAATGTCCGGCGTTTCATTTGATCATTCATGGTTCTTCTCCTTCATTTGTTTTGACCAATGGGGCAGAGACTGATTAACACATCATAAACTCGAATGGGCGATACAGGACTTGAACCTGTGACCCCATGCGTGTAAAGCATGTGCTCTAGCCAACTGAGCTAATCGCCCCGAATTCGACAATAAAAGTAACGATTTTTACTCCTTGCGTCAAGACTGTTTTTAATTTATATTTTTCGATTGTGATTGTTTTTAAGGTAAATTTTATTACCCTCAGCAGGGACGTTTATGGAAAAGTGAGGTGTTCTAATGACGGTACTTGATGCTATTAGGAGAAGATATTCCTGCCGGGCGTATCTGGATAAGAGCATCGAGCGGGACAAGCTCGATTGCATTTTAGAAGCGGCCCGGCTGGCGCCGTCTGCGAAAAATATGCAGGACTGGCGTTTTGTGATCGTTATTGACAGGGATACCAAACGCAGTCTCGCAGGGGCGACGAACCGGCCTGAAGTGTTCGAGAAGGCCGGCGCGATTATCGCCGCATGCAGCAACAGCGATTACGTCATGCGATGCGGCCAGGCTATCGGACCGATTGATGTGGCAATTGCGCTCGAACATATCTCCTTGCAGGCAGCGGACTTAGGATTGGGCACATGTTGGATCGGCTCGTTCGACGCGGACAAAGTCCGGCAAATATTAGGAATTCCCGACGATATAATCATCGTAGAGTTGATGGCCCTCGGCTATCCGGCCGGCAGCAAGCCCGAGCCGAATCGTGAGCCGATAGAAAAAATAGTCTGCTACGATACGTGGAAGTTCTGAGCTTTTGTCAAAAACCACATAAAAAAAAGTTGAATTCCGGAATCGTTCTTGTAAAATATTATAGTTGAATGTGGTCTCGGGGACGTGGTGTAACGGGAGCACACCGCGGTCGCATCGCGGGAATGAGGGTTCGATTCCCTTCGTCTCCATTCTTTCGGGTATCATGTTGAGCGATTCAGGGCGGCAGAATAATCCGCAGCGATGATTACGAATATTCAAAAAGCTTTGGTTAGGTACTGGGGGTATAATGATTTTTTGCCCTTACAGAAAAAATCGATGGAATGTGTCTGTTCGCAGCGGGATTCGATTGTCGTTCTGCCGACCGGGGGCGGAAAATCGCTTTGCTATCAGGCCCCGGCGGTCGTCCTGCCAGGCCTGACGGTTGTGGTTTCGCCGCTCATTTCCCTGATGAAGGACCAGGTCGATGCCCTGATCGAATGCGGCGTTTCCGCGGCTCGGATTGACAGTTCTCTTGCCGCTCACGAGCAGCAGAGAGTTTTTGAAGCGCTACACAACAAACAACTGAAGCTTCTTTACCTTTCGCCGGAACGGCTCGTCTCGGACGGCTTTGTCGAAGTGCTCAAAAAGACGGGACTGTCTTTTATCGCTATCGACGAAGCCCATTGCGTCAGCATGTGGGGCCACGACTTTCGGCCGGAGTATCGACAACTGGGTCTTTTGAAGCAGGTTTTTCCAAATGTTACCATCGGCGCTTATACCGCCACGGCTACCGAGCATGTGCGAGGCGATATCGCAGAGCAATTGCATCTCGATAATCCAGAAATGCTGATCGGTTCGTTCGACAGGCCGAATCTCATTTACAAAATCCAGCGGCGAACCAACCGGGCCAAACAGGTCCGTGCCGTGCTCGACCGGCACAAAGGCGAGTCCGGTATCGTTTACTGTATTCGGCGCAGGGACGTCGATGAATTGTCCTCATTGCTAAGGGCCAAAGGCTACAACGTTCTGCCGTATCATGCCGGCATGGCGGACGAGGACCGCAAGAAAAACCAGGATGCGTTCATCAACGAAAAAGTCGATACCATCGTAGCGACGATTGCGTTCGGCATGGGCATCGACAAATCGAACGTGCGTTATGTCATTCATACCGGCATGCCGAAGTCACTCGAGCACTACCAGCAGGAAACCGGCCGGGCGGGTCGTGACGGACTGGAGGCCGAATGCTGCCTTTTCTACTCGGGCGGTGACTACGGCACGTGGAAGAGCCTGATGAGCGATATGCAGCCGGAACCTTATAAAATCGCCATGATCAAACTCAACAAAATGTACAGTTTCTGCACCGGCGGCCTCTGCCGGCATAAAGCAATTCTTCG
>CAYTNN010000093.1:0-16540 GCA_964439135.1 uncultured Pirellulales bacterium | reverse complement strand
GGCAGGTCATCGGGCGGCGTCGCCTGGACTTTGGGCAGGTCGCCGCGGATAAAACCGATATAGCCGTCGGCAGGCTCGGGGCCGCCAAGCTGCTCGACGTACCATTGCCAGTGCCCGTTCTGGGCCTGTGCGGCAAAAGTGCTGACCAGCGGCACATTACTCTTTGCTGTGCGTCTTGCAGTCAAGTCGCCGAAGCCGCCGCCAATTTTGCCGGGCGGCATAAGGTACATCGGGTAGTAGCCGGCCTGCGAGTAGAACGGTTTGTTGAAAGCGTTGATCCCCATTGCCTCTCGCATCACATCGGCCCACCATGTGAAACGGTTCTGATAGCTGGCCCAGTAGGATGAGCCCTCGTGCCAGCCGCCGTCGTCATCGCTCCAGACCGGATAGACGTTGAAGAACACATTGGTTGCGAACCAGACCCAGTCATCGGCGCCGTCGACCTCGCCCATAAAAGCAATACCTACCTCGCCGAGAAAATGCCACGCTCTGTTCCAGTGGCTCGAATACGGCCGCCACAGGTGACGCGGGCAGAGGTGCTGGTACATTTCCTCGCCGCGGATTTTCATCACATCCCGGCAGATATTTTTCTCTTCCTCGCTCAGCAAATCGTTAACGAATGTGTACGTGCGAGAAAAATAGTAATTGTAAGGCATGCCGGCCTCATCGTTATAGCGATAGCCTGTGCTGCCTTTGGGGTCCCATTTGGCGCATTCGAGCAGGATTTGTTTGGCCTCGATGCCGTACTTCTCCGGCCCGCCGATCAGCCGGGTAAACGCGAGAGTGGCGGCACCGTTTAGCGCCCGAATAGTATAGGTCCGATTTCCCCACCATATCTCACGCCAGGGGTCGCTGTTGCGGATAGTACCCTCCGGATACTTAGGCGGCTCGGCGGTAGCAGGGGGGCGAGTCATAATTCTATCGCATTCTCTTACAAGCCGGTCGTACTGCGGCTTCATTTTGCCCGCAGCCAGCTCCCGCAGCCGGCCGAGATTCTCCGGGCGCATGAATAATCGTGGATGGCTTTTCGGTATCCGTGCGATAAGCTCATCGCGAGCCGGCAGCGGCATTTCCGAGGCGTCGCCGGCAATCGTGAAAGTTCGTGCCGTGCTCCAGTTCGTATTCACGCCGTTCTTGTCTTTGCCGCGGTAGCGCCATGTATATGTCCCCGGCTCAAAAGTCCGGGGCGGGCAATGCACGTTGAATTCCAAATCACCCACCCGGTATTCGATCTTTTTAAACTCAGCGTCATTAGAACACTCAATCTCCCACGTCACGCCGGCCTGGGGCCGCCAGCTAAAGCTCGGTGGATTGACCTGCGAGACCGAATCAGCGGCAGGGTGGTAGCCCCATTCGCCAGGCTCGGCAGGGCGCTGGTCCAGTTTAACTGTTTGCTCTTGAGCCGAAGCGGCTGCGAGCATCAGCAACACAAGCAGGATACTGGTCAAACTCTTGAAAAAATCATGTCTAAAGTTTCTTCTTTTCAATTTCATGTCGCAGCATTGCCTCATAAAGTGAAAGTTGTATATCGAGAATCTGATCGAAGCTCACCCGGCAGCCATCTTTCAGCCCGTGGGGACATTCGAACGTAAACGAACTTGCACCGCTGACGTGGTACAGGGCACTTGTAAGATTGAACGGGCTGGGATTGCCGCCGCCTTCAGGTTTGGCTTCGAAAAGCCCCCCGTGAGGCAAATCGCGTTCGGCAAGAATTCCATAGCACGTCTCCGCCAGCGAGCGAATATCCTGCTGGATTTCGACGGTGACGTAAGCAGGGCGTAAGACTGCCGGCTTATTCTCATGGCTGTGGAGCGAGACGGCCAGATCGGGCCCTTCCTCAGCGGCGACCTTCAAAATAGCCGGTGCTTCGGGCCCCATCGGGTCGAAGAATTCATCGTGCATGGGATTGATACCCTTGTCGTTGAAATAGCAGCCTAAGAATCCGACGTCGTCACCGGCCATCGGGTGCCGGCGTTTACTCTGGGGCCAGCCGCAGAAAGTATCGTCGCTCCAGGTACCCTGGCCCCAGAAGCGAAGGTCATTACCTTCCATGCCGCAGAGACTGCGAGGCTCGAAACGTGCAATTCCATCGGGATTGCCTTCCGGTATGATCAGCAGCCGGCACTGCTCGCCGAGGGCGCGAAGTTCCGCGTGCGGTTTTCCCCGCAGGTCTTGGCCGCTCTCCATGATGTTTATGAAGTTAACCAAACCTGTCAGGGCTTCGACTTCGGCACCGTGCACGGGGCCTACGAAAAGGATTACGGGCTTTTTCCTCGCCGGCTTGTCAATATACGCGGCTGGCTCTCTGCCCCCGATGGCGGAATTGAAGTTGGCTTTGTGCCCGAGCTTTTCTTTCCGGCCGAAAGTGACCAGATGCATCGGCCTGCCGCCGGGAGATATCGCTATTGTCCTGACATTGCCTTCAGTGAGTTTTTCGAAACGCCCCGAAAGGCCCGTGACGTCGCCAATCCAGAATTTGGGGATCTGGCGATCAGGCACTCTTTGCTTAGCCTGCTGATAAGTCATCGTCGTGACCTCAGCAGCATCCGCAGCAATCGAACTCGGCATGGACAAACCAGCTACCAAAAGAAATGTAACCACGGAGTTACTAAGCCAACATGTCTTTCCTGCCATTATTTCCCCTTCTTAAAAAGAACTCAACGTTCATCAGAAGCCCAGAGATTTCCCTTCGTGAATCGCCAGGCCAATCTGTTCGATACTCTTTAGCCGCCCGTTATACCACAAAAGCCAGCGGTCTGTTTCCTTTTCGTAGACAGCAAAAGGTTTGTAACAGGCATCACCGTCCCATGTGTTATCGCCCGGTGCAATAATCGGATTTTCCGAACATCGCTGCCAGCCGGTGATGCCGTCACGCGAACGGGCCATGCCGATCTGAGCCTTATCAACATTTTCAAAACCGATATAGAACATCAGATATGAATCGCCGTCCCGAACAACCTGACACGCTGTCACTTTGTGCTGTTCCCACTCATTGCTCGGGTCTGCGGCAAATATCGGATTGGAAGGCCGCTTGGTCCAGTTCACCCCGTCAGGACTTACGGCATAACCGATAGCATCCGGCTCGTACTGCTCACCGCCCGAGTACCACATACGAAACAGTGCTTTTTCTTCGTCCCAGATGACATGGGGACACATAACGGCAACCTTCTCCCAGGGTTCCTCAGCCGAGAGGACCGGTTTATTGCCGGAACGTTTCCACGTTAGGCCGTCATCGCTGGTAGCGTAGCCTATCCACGATCGATCGGGTGATTGTCCCGTGTACCACATATGATATCCATCATTTCGCCTGACGACGACGGGCCTGTTGATACGACCCTCCCAGCCGGATTCAGGATTTGGTGCCAGTACGATTTTTGGCTCGTTCCAGCGTATCCCGTCGGGGCTTTCGACTATAGCAACCGACTCTTTCGGCCGCCAGGAAAAATACATACGGTAAGTATTTTCTTCTTTCAAAACCGACACGTCGAAACACGTGCCGAGTTTCCCGCCGAGAACGGGATTCTTCTCATACTTGCGCCACCCGGCACTTGTCTGCCTGTCTCTTTCTACCGGTGGTAATTGGCCCGTGACACGGGTGAGGATTTGCGATTGTACGATTTCATTGCCGTCCGCAAATACACGCAAGCCTTTTCCTCTGCCGTATTTGGTGCCGGTTTTGTCCCATAGAATTGTGATAATTCGGCCGTGATACAGCACATTATCGAGGCAGAACCAGTCCCATGTTCCGGCAGGAACGAGCGGATTAACCTCAACAATATCGCCCGACTGCGGCCGCAGGCCGACAAGACCCGAAATAATCAAATCGCAATAGCTGGAGTGATTGTAATCCTTGCCGCGTTCTTTGCCGCCCTTACTGTCGCTCCACGTTCCGTCCTTCCAGCTCTTCAGTCGGGTTCTTGCAATCCAGTCGCCTGTGTGAGGATTTAGATTTTCATCTATCCAGGGGACAATTTTGCCGTCTTGGCGATTTAGGCGGTGGCATTTAGTATAGATTTTCAGCGTTTCGAAGTAGTCCTTTTTGCTTACTGCGTCTTGCTGATAGTTATTCAGAACGTTCGCCATCGACGTCAAGGTCACCGCCGTTGACATCGGCCAGCTCGGCCCGTTCCATTGGCACTCATGGCCCTCGTACGATATCATGAAGCCTTTGTGACGCTGCTCGGTCGTTGTCGGTCCGAACGGAGCATAAAAACCATCGGGATTCATCAACTGTTTCCAGGCAGCCTCATAACCCATACGGGCATCGGGCAGATTGAAATACCAGGGTGTATAGTCGTGCAGCTCGCGGACATCGACAAGCGTCTCGCCTTGTCGCGGCAAAGTCTTGAAAAACTTCGCCTTATCATCCCAGAGCCTGGTTTGGACAAGAGTTTTGAGCTTTCGCGCCTTTTCCTGGAATTGCACCGCAATATCCTTCCGGCCCGCGAGCAAAGCAATCTTTGCAATTGCAACTGCGTCACCATACATGTATGAATTTATAGTAGCGCGTTTTCCGCTGCCGCCGACCGACATTTCCATACCGTCGCGGTCGTCGATTTGCCGGAAAAGGCCGTCCGGTTCGAGCCTTTCGATCTCCCATTTTTTGTAATTGATGAATAGGTCTTCCAGCAAATCCGTGATATGGTTCCTATCCATGGTCACCAGATACCTTGCCCAGAGAGCATCGGCGGCCCAGAAACTGTACGACCGCGGACTGCCGCCACCACGAAACCAGAACACCGCGTAGTCGTTGAGGTATTTCGCCTCGTGCAGCCAGCGGCCTTCGTAGATATGATGTCCCGCGGCACAGCTAATCGTGTTGTGCTTTCCGGCCCAGGAAACATCCGGCAGGAATTCGGTAATCACAAATCCATCGGGCGTATTCTTGATATGTTTTCGATAGGTCCACCAGCGGAAGTAATAAGTCCGCTCCATATCATTGTCGGGACACTCGAACAGAGGGATGTTCGCTTTGAGGAATTCCCACGCCTTTTCATTGGAAATGTGCCGGACGTACAATTCCTCGTCGTTCTCGTTGAATGCGTCAACGTAATGTTTAAACGAATCCGCTTTCAGCACGATTGGATTATGTGCACAGAAGGCTACACCTGCTGTTATGGAAAACATGAATAAAAATACCGAGGCGATTATCATCACTTGCACATGTTTCTCTCGCATTCTCACACTCCCCGTACTATAGAATATGAAGTTCAAATTTATTCAAGCGAGCCGACCAGTTCTTTGATGT
Organism: uncultured Pirellulales bacterium; assembly: GCA_964439135.1. Classification (GTDB taxonomy): domain Bacteria; phylum Planctomycetota; class Phycisphaerae; order Sedimentisphaerales; family Anaerobacaceae; genus JAFGPJ01. Next base: position 11,292 of record CAYTNN010000093.1, on the reverse strand, counting down.
TTGCTATATTATTGCGAGCACAATATGCTTTTATTCCTTCGATGATTTTTGCCGCACAGTCGGGCTCGATGAAACTGGCCGTACCGATACCGACCGCCGAGGCGCCGGCGAGGATAAATTCGACGGCATCCGAAGCGGTCCGGATTCCTCCCATCCCCAGAATCGGGACGCCGCGTTCTTTGGCTACGTCGTTGTAGACCTTGTTTACCAGGTAGACTGCGATAGGTTTTATTGCCGGGCCCGAGAGGCCTCCGGTGCGGTTGGCAAGGACGGGCCTGCGTGTTTCAATATCGATAACCATCGCCGTAAAGGTATTGACCAGGCTCAACGCATCGGCGCCGGCGTCAACCGCCGCTCGTGCCATGATACTGATGTCCGTCACGGCGGGGGCCAGCTTGACCATCAGAACTTTGTCACCGGCGGCTTCTTTGATCGCCTTTGTAATTTCCGTCACTTGTGCCGGATCGGTTCCGAAGCTAACGCCGCCGTGCTCGACATTGGGACAGCTAATATTCAGCTCGAAGCCGGCGATGCCATTTTCGTCGACCAACCGCTCAACCACAGCCACATAATCGGCTATCGTTTCGCCCGCGACGTTCACAAAGACAGCGGGGGACATCTTTCGAATAACAGGCAATTTATCTTCAATGAACTTGTCCAATCCGACATTCGCCCATCCTATCGCGTTTAGCATCCCGGAATCGGTCTCGACAATCCGCGGCGGAGCATTGCCTTTTCTCGGCTTTTGAGTAATACTCTTTGTAATAAATCCGCCGAGACAGTTGACATCCATAAAGTCACTCAGCTCGTCGGCATACCCGCAAGTCCCAGAAACCGTAAAAACCGGATTCGCTAGCTGAATCCTCGAGAAATCAACTGATATATCAACGTTATTACTCATTTTTCCCACTCTATTCCGTAGGGTGGGGCTTGCCCCACCGTTTTCGTAGATTTTCTATGCCACACCTGATCATTTCATCGTGGTCGAAAGCCAAATCTCCCGGGAGCTTTTCTATGTCGAACCACCGGGCTTTTGCGGCATCGTCACCGGCGCGTATCTTGTCCTGTCCCCCGGTTGCAACGCCGGTAAATGCGATTGAAATCTGCCTGCCTCGCGGGTCTCTGCCGCACCTGCCGAAGGCACGCATCTGTTCGAGATGCACTCCTGTGAGTCCCGTTTCTTCCTGCAGCTCCCTTGCTACGGCGTCTTCAAGCTCCTCATCGATATCCACGAATCCACCCGGCACGGCCCACTTGCCTTTGTAGGGCTCTCTGCCACGATTGATCAGCAGCACTTGCGTTCTGCCGCCGGACAGACTAAAGACCACAGCATCGACGGTAACCATCGGCCTGGGCCAGTCGTAAATATATTTTCCTTTTTCAGCCATGAGACTCCAATATCATGCCTGCATTTTAATATGTAACTTTGCTTTTTGCATTGCAATTCTTAATTTTCTTATGCCGATTGCTTCAAATCAGTCAATCGCTTACAATAATCCAACAAATATTCGCTTCATGTGAAGCGTGAAATGATAAACGATATGTTATGAACGAGTAAGTAATGTCCGAGCGTTTCAAGAACATCCTGATAGCAAAACCCAGTTCACTGGGCGATATCGTCCTGGCTCTGCCGGCGCTGAGGGCGCTGCGCATGAGTTTTCCCGAAGCGAAAATAAGCTGGCTCATCCGTCCGGAATTTGCACAGCTTATCGAAAATCATCCTCATCTGGACGAGATTATCACATTCGACCGCAAGCTCCTCGCCAGGGCCTGGTTCCATCCCAGCGCATTCGGCGCACTTATGTCACTTATTCGGAAGCTTCGCCGGAGCAAATTTGACATCATATTCGATTTTCAGGGTCTATTCAGGACGGCTTCTTTAGCCTGGCTTTCCGGGTGTAAAACACGCTTCGGAAAAGCAACCGCCCGGGAATTCGCCACCATCTTCTATACGCACAAAATTATCCACGACATCGAAAACATCCACGTAGTGGATTATTACATGAAGATTATTCAGGACGCCGGCGCCTCGGACTTCGGTGTCGAGTTTGTTTTTCCGCAGAATCCCGGCGCCGAAGATTCGGTCGGAAAGCTTTTGGTAAGCCAGGGTATTCAAGATAATTACGCAGTTCTCATATCAGGCTCGGTCCATCAGGACAAATGCTGGCCCCCGGAGCGTTTTGCCCAATTGGCCGACATGATTTCATCGCAGTACGGCTTGTCCATCGTCGCCACCGGCTCGGCCTCGGAAGCTAAAATTGTCGAAAAAGTGAAGAATAACGCCAATGTCCCGATAGTAAGCCTCGCCGGGCAAACATCTCTCAGCCAGCTCGTAGCCCTGCTCAAACGCGCCAAGCTGGTTGTAAGTAACGATACTGGCCCGGGACATATAGCCGCGGCTTTAGGCGTACCGCTCGTTATGATGTTCGGCCGGGCGAATCCGATCATGCTGGAACCTTACCGAAGAAAGGACTGCGTCATGGCAATCGAGCCGGACGGCAGGGGCATTGAAACCAATAACTTCGACCCAAAATATGACATCAAACATATTACCGTCGAGCAGGTTTATCAAAAGGTACGCCAACAGATGGATAATCGATAGTCACCGGCTTCAAAAATCTCCGGCCTTATCGCTGTAAATCCTCCTATTGACAGTAAACCTTAATGTCTCATACAACGATATTGAAACTTTTATTGTCGAGCAGGTCTACCGAAAAATGTGAGCAGCTAAAAGCGCAGCGTGATTCCCCCTAATGCCGCAAGGCCCGGGCGGGAGGCTCTCCTGTGGCGAGCATCCCGCTGATTCCCGGGCCGCGGTTTCATCTGTCAGCCCCTGTTCTTACACTTTCTCTGCAAGTGTATCGAAAGGGCTGGAATTGTCTTAGTCCAGCAAACCCATCAATACCAGTTGGGCTTTCTGGCGTACTGTGACCTGCTTTTGAAGTTTCTGCTGTTCTGCAACCAGTTCCTTCTTTGTCTTTTCTCTGGCCGTACGAAGAACGGTGAGCTGCTTCTCGATATCTTCCGGCTTTGCCGATTCATTATCGAGCATAGTTTGCAACTGCTGTGTGGCTTTGTCTAATTCCGTCGGTTGCGTCTGGGCGCCTTGCGGTCCACCCGTCGGGCCGCGCCGTCCGCCGAACATTCCGCCGCGACCGCCGCCGGTAACTTGCCCGTGCATTTCCGAGACTTTCATGACGCCCGGTCCGATGGTTTTCCACTCTGCGTCGGTGGCTCCAACCTGACGCTGCATACGTTGCTGCATCATTTGTTGCATCCGTTGCGGATCAAACTGCCGTCCCTGCATCTGCGGACGCTGGGAGTTCTGTGCGCCGCCTCTTTGTCCGCCTACCTGGCCACCTCTTTGGCCACCACCCTGGCCGCCTCCCTGTCCACGCTGTGCCGGCTGCGAAAGCGTCTGGCCCACAATCAATACGGCCAGAAGGCATGCAACCAGCCCAAAAATGACTCTTCGCCTAAACATATCTGTTCTCCTTGACTAAAACGTTAATGAAATAGGTCCTTCAGTTTGTGATAAACAATATCACCGATGAGCAAGACGCAGTAAGATCAATGTTTATTGCAAAGATTTATAAATTTAACCAAGATTGCCGCCGGCCGGCCTCGCCGGCTACTCCGGCCGGAAAAACCATGTCATAATGAGCTGGCGGGGGGGTAGCTCGATAACCTGTATCAAACCTGCTCAATCCGATTATTTTGACAATCCCCGTTGGTTTATGTAAATTAAGGATATGAGTTTGCAGGATTCCTTAAATACGATTATAGACCAGCCGGCCGATGAGGCGGCTCTTTGGGATGGTGCTTATAAGATTCCGTGGGATGATCCGGATTTCAGCCGGCGGATGCTGGCTGAGCATCTTTCTCAGGAGCATGATTTAGCCAGCCGTAAGCGCGAGATGATCCGGACGCAGGTGCGGTGGATTCATGAACACATCTGCAATAACACTCCGGCAAAACTGCTTGATATCGGCTGCGGCCCGGGCCTTTACATCGAGCAGTTTGTAGCACTCGATTACGACTGCTGCGGGATCGACTTTTCCCCGGCCTCGATCGAATACGCCAAAAGCAAACTCGGCGACAAGGCTAAGTTGATCGAAGGTGATATCCGCACGGTCGAGTTCGGCGGTGGATACGACCTCGCGATGATGGTCTTCGGTGAGTTCAATGTCTTTTCACCCGATGAGTGCAGGATGATTCTTAAGAAAACCTTCGAAGCGTTATCACCCGGCGGGAAATTGCTGCTCGAAGCTCACACATTCGATGCGGTCGAGCGTATCGGCCGGACGCCGAATAGCTGGTATAAATCGGGCCCTGGCCTGATGGGATTGTTTTCGGATAATCCGCACATCTGCCTGATCGAAAACCACTGGCTCGACAAACAACAGGCGGCGCTGCAGCAATTCCATATTCTCGACGCCGCCGATGATACCATCACATCATACCGCAGCACCACGAAAGCGTGGACTAATGATCAATACAAACAATTGTTGAAAAAAGCGGGTTTTACCCAAGTAAATATCCACTCCAAATGGCCCGTCCACAGCCGGGATTTACTGCTCCTTGAAGCTGGTAAAAAGTAACACCTCAACTTAGATCATGTAACTTACTGTGTCACGTCGAGCCCAATTGTAGGGTGGGGCTTGCCCCACCTCAATCAAGGTTAACGACTTTTATCAAAGGGCCGATGTTATATAGAAAGGTCAAACAGGTTGTACATACGTTCATCTCAATCGAAGCCAGATTCCTCCGCTCCACATTCAACTGCGCTCAGAGCCAGCCCTAAATTTGTCGAAGGGGCTAAAGGCTGCGCTCGGTCAGAATGACATTGGGACAGAAAGTCTTTCGGCATCGGTTAGTAGCCCAATCTGCCCCAGATGGTTTCCTGCATCTTTTGCAAATCAGCCAGGCCCTCGTCAGTGGTAGGCTCGTAGTTGTACGGCGGATTCGCCATCTTACCGACCCGTATTGTCTCTACTGCCCTGTACTTCCAGTAGTCGCTGTGGCCGTCGGCGAAAGCAACGTTCGTGCCGTCCCCATGCCGGACAAACGGCGGGTCCCACCAATTGGGCGTAACGTAGTGAATCGCGTAGCTGTCCGGACTGATCCGGCCTTCGTCGAGAAAAACGAGTCTATAAGCCGGAGATGGAACGGTTATTTCCGACCTCTTCTTGACCATCAACACCGTCCTGCCTACTCTCACTCCCTTGTTGCCGACATACGTTCCAGTTGCATCGAAACAGCCGTTCATCCCATAGCCAGTAGAGTACGTGCGCATCTCTCCACGAATACCGGTAGGGCACCGGTATACCTTTTCGGCTTTGCAGTACAAAAACAATGCTCCGGCTCGGATGGCTTTCATTTGTATGTCGAGCGGTCGTTGCTCGCCTTGTGCGAAACCGGAGGCGCAATCGTTGCCGACCCAGTACTGCTCGCCCTTGTGAGGACCAGATGTGGGCACGGGAGCGTCGGGGGAACCGGAAGGATTCCAATAGGCTTCGCCATTAACGATCCTGTCATCGTTCTCATCGGCATACATCAACCAGCCAAGTGTCAGTGTCTTTATATGGTTAAGGCAAACCGCCCGTCTGCCCTGTTCCCTGGCCCGATTCAGCGTGGGCATGAGGATTGCCATCAGTATTGCAATTATGGCGACTACCACCAGAAGCTCTATTAATGTAAAGCCTTTCCGCTCGGTCATAATAGATCTCCTTAACATTTCATTTGAATCCGGTGCTGTCTGTTTCTTGCTCTATTGTATCATAACCAGTCAGGCTAATGCAAATCATAAGCGTTTCAACCAGACACCATTCACGTCATAAAGACTCGGGAGCACACTAATTTACAGAAAATCTTAATCCATCACTACACTATTATCCTCCTTGTCAATATACTTTTCTACAGAGCAGACATGACACCTTTTAACAACTAATCATCGATAGTCAGATTGTCTTCATTCTAATCGGGCAGCCCGGTAGGGTGTGCAAAATTCATTTTGCACACGCGGGGGAAATAATTGCGATGTCACTATACCGGATTACAGATGAATCCATGGGGATAAACGTAATGTTCTTTAATGAATAGATCAGCGTGTGCAACAAGCCCCTTTGGGGCACGTTGCACACCCTACCAAGCTCGGTAGAAATGACAATGTGTTAGCCGGAAACAACTTCAATGCAGCGTTTGCACAGGTCGGGGTGCTCGGCGCTGGTTCCTACTGTGGGCCAGTAGTTCCAGCAGCGCTGGCATTTTTTGGAGGAGCTTTTTTGTACCGAGATGGTTGTCTCGCCAACGGACTTCTGCAGCTTGACCTCGCTTACGATGCAGAGGGCGGCGAATTGTTCGAGCCCGAACGCATTTAATGCCGTGGCGACTTCTTCGTCGCAATTGATCGTGACACATGCTTCCTGATTGCTCGCTATAATTTTCTCCTGCCTGAGGCCTTCAAGGCTTCGCAGAACTTCGTCTCGCAGGGCCATGAGCTTCTCCCATCGCGGCTCATCGCTCTTATAATCGATCGAATCATCGACCTTCGGCATCAGCGCCAGATGCACCGATTCGACATCGTCAGACTTGGATTGCATTATAGCCCAGGCCTCTTCGGCGGTGTGGACCAGGATCGGGGCCAGCATCCGCACGAGGGCGTCCATGATTTTGCACATGGCGGTCTGGGCGCTTCGGCGGGAGGGGCTGTCGGCGGCGTCGCAATACATCCGGTCTTTGAGAACGTCCATATATATACTGCTCATCTCGACCGTGCAGAAATTATAGATCAGTGAATAGACCCTGTGGAAGATGAAACTTTCGTACGCCTCGGTGACATTGGCGATGAGTTTCTGCAACTGCTGCATCGCCCACTTGTCGATCTCGAACATTTTATCGTAATCGACGCTCATCTTGCCCGGCTCGAAATCGTCAATATTGCCGAGCAGGTAGCGCAGCGTATTTCTGATCTTCCTGTAGGCATCCTGCGTCCTGCCGATGATTTCATCGTTACAGCGGATATCTTCCTGATAATTTACGCTGGAGACCCACAGCCGCAGAACATCGGAGCCGTACCTGGCCACCTCATCCTGGGCATTCACGTAGTTGCCTAATGATTTCGACTGCTTCATTCCCTTCTCATCGACGGTGAAGCCGTGCGTCAAAACGCTCTTGAAGGGCGGCTTGCCCGTCGCCGCCAGTCCCGGCAGCAGTGACAGTTGGAACCAGCCGCGATGCTGGTCCGAGCCTTCGAGATACAAATCGACCGGCACCGGCCAGCCGGCTTCTTTCACGCAGACGCTGTACCAACTGCAGCCCGACTCGAACCAGACGTCGAAGATGTTCTCTTCCTTCTGCAGCTCATCCAGCACGAATCCTTCCGGCAGCGAGAAATCGTTGCCTAATATCTGCCGGGGCGTATCGGTAAACCAACTGTTCGAGCCGTGCTTGGTGATATACTTCGCCACGGCCAACACGGATTCTTTCGTAAGCAGCGCCTGGCCCGCGGCATTGAGAAACACGGGGATCGGCAGTCCCCAGCTTCGCTGCCGGCTGATGCACCAGTCCGGGCGCGATTCGAGCATTCCGCCGATGCGTTTCCGGCCCCAGGCGGGAATCCATACGACGTCATCGATGCTCTCCATTGCCAGGTCACGCAGACTTTTTCCCAGGCCGGGCAGCTCTTTGTCGACGCCGATGAACCACTGCTCGGTGGCGCGGAAGATAACGGGCCCTTTGCTCCGCCAGCAGTGCGGATAGCTGTGCACGATCTTGCCCTGCGCGAACAGCAGTCCCCGTTGCTTCAAATCGTTATTGACGACGCCGTCCACCTCCAGCATGTTTCGACCCCGCAGCCAGTCCGGGACTGTGTCGTCGTATCGCCCATCGTCCATCACCGGCGAATAAACCGCCAGCCCGTACTTCTGCCCGGACATGTAGTCCTCGACCCCGTGGCCCGGAGCGGTGTGCACGAGCCCGGTGCCATCCTCGGTAGTGACATACTCGGCGAGGATTACCATGTAGGCGTCTTTGTCCGTCGGATTTTTCTCCACGAAAGGATGCACGTACCGCAGGCCTTCGAGTTCGCTTCCTTTGACGGTTTTTTCGCCGAGACTGAATTTTCCTTCCGCTAAATCTCCCGCGGCGGTGACCACTTTGGTCCGCTCGGTCGCTACGATTGAGACGAAGTTCCTGCCGTCCTTCTCGTAACGGATCGCCGTATAATCCAGCCGGGGATGCACCGCCACGGCCAGATTCGCCGCCAGCGTCCAGGGCGTCGTCGTCCAGATCATAAAGCTGACCGTTGCGTTGGCCGCCTCGCCTTGCTCAACAAGGCCAAGCTCTGTCAATCGCTCGATGCTCTCTTGCGCGACGGGAAAATTCACGAAGATGCTCGGCGAAGAAATATCCTTATACTCCAGCTCCGCTTCGGCCAGTGCCGTCTCGCACCCGATGGACCAGTGAATCGGCTTGAGCTGCTTATAGACCAGCCCCTTGTCGACCATCTCAGCGAAGACTTCCAGAATCCCGCCCTCGTACGTCGGCTTGAACGTCAGGTATGGATTGTAGAAATCACCGAATATGCCCAGTTCCTGAAACTGCCGGGACTGGATTTTGACATATTTGCTCGCGTATTTATTGCAGAGTTTGCGGATGTCGAGCTTGCCAATCTCGCGCACCTTTTCACCTAACTCGGTGACGACCTTCGACTCGATAGGCAGGCCGTGACAATCCCAGCCCGGCACGTAAGGCGCATCGAAGCCGGTCATCGTCTTGTACTTGACCACGAAATCCTTCAGGACCTTATTCGTGACGTGCCCCATGTGAATATCGCCGTTCGCGTAGGGCGGGCCATCGTGCAGAATGTACAGCGGGGCGCCTTTCCGCGCCTCTCGTATTGTGCCGTAAATATTCTCCTTGGCCCATTGCTTGCGCATCTGCGGCTCACGCTGGGTCAGGTTGGCCTTCATGGCGAAGCCCGTCTTCGGCAGATTCAGCGTATCACGATAACCTTTACTCTTCTTATCCGACATCTAAAATATCCTCAATATTAAGAAATATAAACCACGTAGCATAAACCCGTAATTGCCCGCTGTCAAGCCCGCCGGGCAATCTCATTTTCTTACTCCCCAGCCGTAAATGAAAAAAGCCTTCCAAAGTTTGCCGCTCCGGAAGGCTTTTGATAGCTGATTCAATAGCTTTCTCAGGGCAGCTTCAATCTCTCGGCAATAATTATGATAATCGCAATGTTCATGTTTCTATTCATAATATCCAAACCATACTCATTCTGTGTTCGTCGTTCTGTGCAGCACGCTGTACGTAGAACTGTATTTACTACCATAATACTCGGCCAATGTCAATCGCAAGTTTAAGAAAATGTTTAGCCCCCAAACCCGCTTTGGGGGTTCCTGCCACAGAGCTCTTGGAGCAGCAGAGCCGCAACCAAAGAGTAGTAGAATTTACTCTATAAAAAAGTATAGTAGCATCCTTCATAAACGTTCAAGTTAAAAGAAAGGATGCTACTATGAAACTAATGGAATTGTACAAAGATAAGGTCATGGGTGCAATAAGAGGATTGGACAGAATCAGGTTTCGCGGGACGCTTCGCTGGCTCGCTAATGAGTCAGGGATGCGGACATTTTTGTCAAGCCGACATATATTGCTCAAAGATTTCAAGCAATGGGCGGAGGGATTCACTTGTGCCCTGCGCAAAAGTTGTGAAAGGCGTGCCGAGCAATTGGGCATTCCAATTCAATATATACGTAGCGGATCGACAGACAAAGAAAAACTGGCCCGCAGGATTGCTGAGGAAAAAGGCGTTATGTCAGGTCCTATCTGTTTATTAAGCGTTGTAGAGCAATGTATTTCACCGACGGTCAAGGGCAACAAGTCAACAAAACATATCGAGTTAAAGATGGTTCCAAGGAAATGCGTCTGGCTATACCATTACTTTAATCATCCGGAATTTGGTTTCGGTCATGTTCGTCTTCAAAGCTGGCTTCCTTTTAATATATTCATCTGCCTGAATGGTCGTCACTGGCTGGAGCGTCAGTTGTGTAAGAATAATATTGCCTATGTGAAAGACGGTAATTGCTTTCCGTGGATTGAAGATGTTCAAGCGGCACAGGCGTTAATGGATAAGCAGTTAAAGACGAACTGGCCGGAGATTCTCAACGGCCTTGTTCATGATATGTGTCCTGACTTGAATAGCATTTTACCATTGCGTCCTGATTATTACTTCTCGGCAGATGAGACAGAATGGTCAAGTGATATTATGTTTAATTCAATTGAAGAGTTGGACAAGTTGTATCCGTCCCTGATTTATCATGCGATGTGTGTTTCGGATTCTCCGGCAGTAATGCGATATTTTGGCAGGCGAGATAACAGAGGTATGGCTCCTGAAGAAATAGTCAGCGATTATCGCAGTTGCTATGAGGGTGTAAGGGTCAAGCACTGGAAAAATCGTAACTCAGTTAAGATGTACAACAAGAGTGGAAGTATCCTCAGGATAGAGACAACTATTAATAATACTCGTGATTTTAAGGTTTATCGTCACCCTGATGATGATAAGGATCGTCCTGCATCATGGCAGAAGATGCGTAAAGGTGTAAGTGATTTGCATCGTCGTTGTGAGGTAAGCGAGAAGTGTAATGAGCGTTATTCCGATGCTTTGGCGGCTGGGCAGATAGAAGAAAAACTCAAAGAGGTAGTATCTCCGGCGTGCAATAAGGTAAAGAAGAAAGGCAAGACTTATCGTGGCCTTAACCCTTGGCAGGAGGAAGATTATAAACTGCTGACGTTTTTAGCCAAAGGCGAACATGCGATTAGTGGATTCAGGAATAAGGACTTGAGGAGATGGCTTTACGCCAAATCGGAGGCGTTGTCAAAGCAAGAGCAAAAAAGATATTCGGGCAGAACTACCAGACGTATAAAACTGCTTCGAGTGCATGGCTTGTTGAAGAAGGTGGCCAAAGAAAATCGCTATATACTAACAGCCAAAGGGCAAAAGTTCGCCTGTGCGTTAATGTCGGCTTCAGCCGTTGATATAAAAGGACTTACGAACATTGCAGCATGAAAAACACGCAGAAAAAACAAGAATATACAAGATTGTATTACAGAGGAAAATCATAAATCGTAAGCTTGTCCTGAGCAAAGCCGAATGGATCGTAAATCGGTTTGGCCCACCGATCAAGAACTCGGTAGGGTGTGCACCGCACACCATTTCCTTGTAAAACAGGGTCCGTCCCAATCCTGTTCGGCCCGGGATTTGCTGTCCTACTGACCGGCTTA
>CAYTNN010000092.1:14793-16594 GCA_964439135.1 uncultured Pirellulales bacterium | reverse complement strand
CCATCGACAGTGACGTGCCGGCGGCGTTTACGACAATCTTCTGGAATACGCAATGGACAGGTCGGCAGCCGCCGCATACTTTGGGGATTCTATGCGACCCGAAACATCCGGCTTTGGCGCAATTCCCCACCGAGTTTCACAGCAACTGGCAGTGGTGGGACCTTGTCACCAAGTCCGGAGTGATGATCCTTGACGAATTCCCGGCCGATCTGCGTCCCATCGTGCAGGTGATTGACGACTGGAACACAAATCGCAGGCTTGGCCTGGTTTTCGAAGCAAGAATCGGCAAGGGCAGACTGCTCGTATCCGGCATCGATCTTAAAAGCAATCTTAACGAGCGCCCGGTCGCCAGGCAAATGCTTCAGAGCCTGTTGAAGTACATGGGCAGTGACGCCTTTGCGCCCGGGCGCAGCATCGACGCCGGACTTGTGCAGGGCCTTTTCAGAAAGCCCTCTTTGTTGAGCAATGCCCGCGTGACAATGGCCGACAGCGAAGCGCCGGGCCACGAAGCTCGCAATGTCATTGACGGCGACCCGGATACTATCTGGCACACCCCCTGGGATGATAACGCCCCTTCATATCCCCACGAATTTCGGATCGAGCTGCCGGAGAGCCGCGAAATCAAGGGATTTACATATCTTCCCCGGCAGAATATGTCGAACGGATGGATTAACAAATACGAAGTATATGTCAGCGCCGACGGACAAAACTTTGGCGAGCCGGCGGCAACGGGGAGTTTCGAGAGAAACCGCAATAAGAAGAAAGTTCTTTTTGACAAAAAAAGAGAAGGCCGATTCTTCCGCTTCGTAGCTCTTTCCGGATTTGACGGGCAGATATTCGCCTCAGCCGCGGAGATAGATCTTATTACAAAGTAGGCGAAGTTCATTATGATAAATCAACAGGCAAATTCAGCGAACAATCAGGCAAACTACAACATGGCTTTCATCTGGCTTGTTTGTATAGTCGCGGCTATGGGGGGATTGCTGTTCGGCTACGACTGGGTAGTAATCGGCGGGGCCAAGCCGTTTTATGAGCCTTATTTCGGAATCACCGATGCAACACCTTTCCTGCGGGGTTTAGCGCAGAGCAGCGCACTGTTCGGGTGCCTTATTGGCGCCGTTTTGTCGGGAATCATCAGCGACAAGTCCGGCCGGAAGCGCCTGCTCATTTTGTCCGGCCTGCTCTTTACCGTCTCGGCCGTCGGCACCGCTTTCGCGGGAAATTTCCTTTTCTTCAATGTGTTCCGTATTATCGGAGGCATAGGAATCGGACTGGCCTCGAATCTCTCGCCGATGTATATAGCGGAGATTTCTCCGGCACGTATGCGTGGAAAATTCGTTTCCATAAACCAGCTTACGATTGTGATTGGAATTCTCGCTGCCCAGATTGTTAACTGGCTGATTGCTCAGCCGGTGCCGGAAGGGGTGAGCCTGGAATATATCCTCGATTCATGGAACGGTCAATACGGCTGGCGCTGGATGTTCGGAGCCGAAACGATCCCCGCATCCATGTTCTTTCTGCTGATGTTTTTTGTGCCGGAGAGCCCTCGCTGGCTTCTCAAGTACGGCAGGGACGAACAAGCGTTGGGGATCCTAAGCCGGCTCGGCGGCGCCAAATACGCCGGCCCTGCTATCGAGGACATTAAGAAAACCCTCGCCGGCGAAGAAATCGCCCGCGTCAACTTCAGGGACCTGTTTGAGCCGAAGCTGCGCAGGATTGTCATACTCGGCGTTTTCTTAGCGGTGCTGCAGCAATGGTGCGGGATTAACGTGATTTTCAATTACGCGCAGGAAGTCTTCGC
>CAYTNN010000092.1:0-14693 GCA_964439135.1 uncultured Pirellulales bacterium | reverse complement strand
TCGGCTGCATGGTTCTGACTCTGACGTTTCCATATCTGAAAGCGGGCCTCGGAGCCCACGGCGCGTTCTGGCTTTACGGCGTCATCTGTGTGATCGGGTTCGTTGTGATACTGATGAAACTCCCTGAAACGAAGGGCAAATCGCTGGAAGATATCGAACGTGAACTGGTCGATTAAAAACATTCCTTGCAATTTACAGTCCTTTTCTGATATATAAAGGTACGTACTTAAACAACGAATCAGGAACTTGGTTAAGGTAAGATATTATGGCAGAGATTTTCTTCAAGTCTATGAATAGAAGAAGCTTTATTCAAACCGGTTTAGCCGCTTTCGGAACACTGGTTACTCTCAATGCGGGTTGCAGCCCCGGCTTAATGAAGTCCAACGAAAAGGAAACCCGATTGGCGCTTTTGGCCGATACTCATATCCCGGAGGACGTTGAGAACAATTACAGGGGATTCTATCCATACCGGAACCTGGAGAAAGTCGTGCCGGAGCTCGTTTCTAATTCACCCGATGGGGTGCTCATCGCCGGCGATTTGGCGCGGCTGACGGGCCAGCCGGGCGACTATGCCAATCTCAGGAAACTCCTCGATCCGGTTGCGGAAAAAACGCCGGTTTTTATGGCGCTCGGCAATCACGACGATCGGCAGAATTTCCTGAAGGTTTTTGACGAGACTCCCGGAGAAAAACCCGACCTCAAAGGCAAGCATGTAACCATAGTTAAAAAAGCGTCCACCCGCGTGATTATGCTGGATTCGCTTCTTTATGTTAATAAAGTGCCGGGATTATTAGGCAAAGCGCAGAGGCAGTGGCTGGAAAATTATCTGAAAGAGTGCGACGATACGCCTACGATTCTCTGCTTTCATCATACCTTGTCGGACGGGGATGGTGACTTGCTGGACGTGCCGCGCCTGTTCAGCATGATTGCACCCATTCGGAAGGTCAAGGCGATTGTTTACGGCCATTCTCACGTATACGGATTCTCCGAATTCGAAGGGATTCACCTGATTAATCTTCCGGCGGTGGGATACAATTTCAATGATAGTGACGCTGTCGGCTGGGTGGAGGCACGCCTGGGAAGCCGGGGAGGCGATTTTGTGCTGCATGCCGTCGGCGGCAATCTCGATAGCGACGGCAGCGTGACAAAGCTGGCATGGCGAAAGGGATAAGAGGACGGATTTTTGATGCTTCTTTCTGCACGGATGAAAAAAAGACAATGGGTAATCGAGCCGGCGGACGACCGCTGCGAGCAGCTTGCCAAATCGCTCAAGGTCTCGCCGCTGCTGGCGCAGGTCCTGATCAATCGCGGAATTATCGACAGCGAAAAAGCTTCCGTTTTTCTCAGGCCCAAACTGACCGAGCTTATCGACCCGGCCCGGATGCCGGGAATAGAAGCGGCGGTGCAGCGAATAAAACAGGCGATTAGGGACAGGGAAAAAATCACCGTCTACGGCGACTATGACGTGGACGGCATTACCGGCGTAGCGATTCTATGGCAGGTATTGACGCTTCTCGGCGCCGATGTGGACTATTACATTCCCCACCGGATCGACGAAGGCTACGGCCTGAACACCGAGGCCATTGGGACCCTGGCAAAATCCGGCACCAAACTTTTAGTGACAGTCGATTGCGGCGTCACGGCGTTGCACTCGGCCGAACTGGCCGGACAATTAGGCATCGACCTGGTTATCACCGACCACCACCAGCTCGACTCAAAGCTGCCCCGGGCGGTTGCGATCGTGCATCCGGGGCTGGAAGAATCTTACCCGAACCAGGATTCGGCCGGGGCGATGGTCGCCTTCAAGCTGGCCTGGGCCATAGCCAACGAATTCAATCCGGGACGAAGGCTTGAGCCGAAATTGCGGGAATTCATGCTAAGTGCCACGAGCCTGGCGGCGATGGGAACCGTCGCCGACATTGTGGACCTGCGGGGCGAGAACAGGGTTCTGACGAGCTACGGACTCAAAGCGCTGCCGGGCTGCAAGCTCTCCGGCATAGAAGCTTTAATCGAGACGGCGGGCCTGACCGGTCACTCGCTCGACAGCTTTCACATCGGCTTTCGGCTCGCGCCGATGCTCAACGCCGCCGGCCGGATGGGACATGCACGACTGGCCGTGGAGTTGCTCACGTCAGAGTCCCCCGTCCGCTCGACGCAGATAGCCGAATATCTCAAGGAGCAGAATACCCAGCGCCAGCAGTGCGAGCGCAAGATTTTCAAGCAGGCCTGTGAAATGATAGTCGAGCGCGATATGAACCACCCCGACCGCAAAAGCATCGTCCTGGCAAGCGAAAACTGGCACACCGGCGTAATCGGCATTGTCGCATCGAGAATCGTGGACAAATACTATCGCCCGACGATTATGATCAACGCCGCCGACGCCGAGAACGGCATCGCCCAGGGCTCCGGGCGTTCGATCCCGGGCTTCTGTTTGCTTAGCGGCATCAGGGCGTGCTCGCAGCATTTAAACAGCTTCGGGGGACACAAGATGGCCGCCGGCATCACAATCGAAACCGAGAAGATCGACCAGTTCGCAGCCGATTTCGAAGACTATGCAAAACAAAATCTGAACGAAAACGATGTAGCCGCCAAACTTCATATCGACGCGGCGGGTCCGTTGGAGATGTTTCGAAAAGAAACTGTCACCGAGCTGCAGTTACTCGGTCCCTTTGGCCAGGGCAATCCGGAACCAACGTTCGCCACCAAAGGGGTGCGTCTGGCATCACCGCCAAGAAGAGTCGGAGCAGGCCGCGAACACCTGCAGCTTGCAATAACCGACAACACCGCGGCGATACGCTGTATCGGATTCAGATTCGGAAAGCTGGAGAAAAAGTTGCTGGAAACCGAGTTTTTCAACGTCGCCTATCAGCCGCAAATCAATACATACAACGGAAACAGCAACGTCCAACTCGTTCTCACCGACATCCAGTTCGAATAAACATTTCAGCCGGACCTTATCTTTTTTCGACCGCTACCTTGTCAATTTTGAACTGCCCCAATGTGGGAGCAAGGTTGAACAAGTCCCCCGGCTCGCCGT
Organism: uncultured Pirellulales bacterium; assembly: GCA_964439135.1. Lineage (GTDB taxonomy): Bacteria > Planctomycetota > Phycisphaerae > Sedimentisphaerales > Anaerobacaceae > JAFGPJ01. The sequence goes on along the minus strand of CAYTNN010000092.1, from coordinate 11,656 downwards.
TGCCGGCAGCTAAAGCGATATGTCCGGCATCATAGCCGCCCCGCCCGCCACCTCTGAAAGACGCGTCAAGCCCAACCCATTTGCCGCCTATATAAGCCTGGGTCCAGGCATGTCCGCCAAAGCCCTGTTGGCCGAGAAAGTCATCCACGTACGCCACCCCGGCAACCACCTGAGCCGGTATCCCGACGGCCCGGCACATCGCAGCCGTAAGGACCGCAAATTCCGAGCAATCACCCTGCCTGCTGGCGGCAACCTCCGCCGCCGATGCGTAACCCACCGACAGGCTCCTGTTCTCAATGTACCCGGCCACAAACGCCTCTATCTTCCGGGCCGCCTCGGCCGCATCTTTGGTGCCGCCTACCGCGCGGCGGGCAAGGTCGATAACCTGCTCGTTGTCACTTTGGAGAAATCTCGTAGGCTCCATGGCCTCCAGGATCGCCGTATCTGTGCCCTTGTAAGGAAACTTCGCTCCCGCCGGCACGGCGACGGGCTTGACCTTCAGGATCATTTTGCCGCCATCGAGCTGTTGCGCTTTCTGATTATCATTGGATGGTATCTTGAAATCGGATGCTTCCTTTACCGGGCTCAAATTATAAGTTATGGACTTTGCCGAGGCGAGATTATTCAACGGCTCAGGACTCGCCAGGAACATCTTATCGATTAATTCCAGCACGTCGTTTTGGCCAAGCGCGAATTCCTTAGCACAGGCTTGCATCTCAACTTGTATCCCTGCTATCGACATAATGCTCTTTTGCATCCGAAGATCCCGGTCAACGTAACCGGTGCTGACAACTTCACCGGCCCCCGGCATAATGAGAGTTGTCTTGACTTCTGTCAGAGCCACTACGCGTCCGAGCAAATCAACGTTTTGCTCTGGACCTATAAGTATTTCAGCGTCAACCGCCTGCATCATTCCGGGGCTGAATATCTTAACAGTATACCGCGTCCCCTCTTTCAAACCCTTCTTCAATGTAAGCAGACGCAGACCTTCGGTCATCACTGCGCCTTGTGGCCATTGAAGCGTGCTCTTCTGCTCAGTACCCATTGAAGTTGTTGATACAGATACATTACCCTGTTTATCCACCTGCCCTGTCATTTTCATGACCATAGCACCCAACTTCTGTGTCGTCTCAAAACCCAAAGGCTCACCACTCGTCGTCTCGATACTGGTTTCCATCATTTCAACCGTCATCGAAATACCGCCTCGACTTATAGTTATACTGACATCCTCGGAGGTGGTCACTTTGTTCTCGGAGACGACACGGCTTTGGATAGCATGGCCGACCTTCTTACCTTCCATGAAAACTGCAAAATATTCCGTCTCACCCAATGCAGACCTTGGCCATACGAATGCTGTTAGTATTAATCCAACTATTATTAGGCGCGAGCCTAAGTTAAATGAATTCAAGTCAAGAATATACGAAGTTTTCATAATTGATTTCCTTTTTTGAATTTATATGAATAAAGCTCTAAGATTTCTTAAAAAAGATTCACATCTTCAACAATTATAAACTTAAAGCCTCACTTCTTCATCATAATAATAGTGCAAAATTCAAAATGCCATGCTCTTTTATTCAACACCAAAATAGCCATAGATTTTTGTTACATTGTAGTCAATGTTATATTCGAATTATTTGTGTTTTTGACCTAATCTGGATTTCTAATTTTTCTGTGTTAAAAATGGCGGGATTTTGATATTATAGAGCTTATGGAGACTATTCAAACTGACTTTAAATAGTATAAGCGAACAATCCAATAGACGAAAAAAGAAAACTGGCTCTAAAGCTCAATTTTGAACATGAATCAAAGCCCGAACATTTTAATGAAGATTTGAGAAAGATTTTGACAAAAAGTATGATTAAAGAATAGTAGAAAGTCTAGAAAAGTGCAAAATATGGTATCTCGATTAGCATAAATAAATCATCAAGAGGTGAATATATGCACCCGAAAACAGAAATCTGTTCTAAATGCGGAAAAAAGATAGGTAATGAAGAACAAGCATGTATCTTTGCGGGTGAGATTATATGTGAAAGTTGTGATACTGAATTGCGTAATCCGAAGAAGCGACGCTGTACCTTAATGATGGTTGTTTGTTTACTTTTTGGAATTATAGGTATTGGTGCGCTTTCGTTGTTCCTTTTGACACGTTTTTCGCCTTCAACTCCAAAATTCACCGTGCAAATCAAGAAAACCGCATTAGTCAAGGCAGGTCCAAAGGATGAAGTCCTTCTGAGTGCAGATGGTCAGCGCGTAGCTATCATTCGGGCGAATCAAGCTTGGACATCAGAAGTCAACGCAGAAGGGCGTCGTATACCTATCCATAGGCCAAGTGAAAATGGAAAAACATCTGTATTAATGGTGGACGGCATTGAAATCGGAGAGACTGGAGGAACAAATATTAGTCCCACCGACTTCAGATTCAGTCCGGATGGTCGAAGATTCATGTATGAAACCAGGAGCGGCAAGAGTGCGTATGTAACCGTTGATGGAACAAAGGGCAAAGAATATACTGCTGTACGAGAACTCACATTTGATCCAGACAGTAAGCACTTTGCTTACTGCGCTCGAATTAGAGTCTCCGAAAAGGATTTGTGGACTGTGGTTACGGATGGCAATGAAGGTCCGGCTTATAAAAAAGTTGGCGACTTAAAATTCAGCAATGATGGCACAAAGTTAGCATATCGCACCCTCAATGACAGTGGAATCGCTGCTATGGTGGTGAACGGCGAAAGTGGTGATTCATATAGGTCAGTTAGTGCGCCAGCATTTTTTCTCAATACCGGAGAGGTAGTCTATGTCGGCGAGTATTATAACAGGAAAACAATGGTCGTTGTAGTTGGCGAGACCGAGGGACGCTCGTATGAAGTCATAGTCACAGACAGTTTAAGACTAGATCCGACCGGAACGCGGTTTGCATATGCCGCCTTTCGTGGTGATAAACTGATAATTGTCTTGGATGGGAAAGAAAGTACAGAATATGACCAGATCTCTCGTCTAGGATTTAGCAAAGATGGTCAGCGGTTCGCATATATTGCCAAACGAGATGGCAGATATGTAGCCGTTGTGGATGGAGCAGAATCAAAAGAGTATGATGAATTGAGGTATAGTTTATTCAGTCCTGATAGCAAGAGATTTGGTTTTGTGGCGAGAAGAGAGAATAAGTGGCTAACCATTGTAGATGGAAATGAAGATCCCGAGTATGAGAAGATATTCTATTTGGTCTTTAGTTCCGACAGCACTAGAATAGCGTATGATGCTGTGCGTAATGAGAAGTGCTTTGTGGTTGTCGATGGTGTGGAAGGTGAAGAGTGTGATAATATTCAAGATATGGCCTTCAGTCCCGATAGCACGCGATTCGCATACAAGATGAATATAGGAAGGCAACCTTACCCCGAGCTAGCTGAAGATGAGCAGTACATATCACGCACACTTATGCCCAACGGGAAGATAGTAGAAACGCCTCTCCCAAACGAGAAAGGCACGAAACGCATACTACACTCCATGGGAAGGTGGCTTTTTGTTTTGGATGGAATACGAGGAAATGAATACGAATCGGTGTATCACCCAGCCTTCAGTCCTGATAGTAAGCATTTTGCCTATTGGGCCTCAGACGGCAACAGGTCGATGGTTATCGTCAATGGTGTCTGTGTGTTTGAGGGCGAAGGTATATCTCTCAGTGATTTAAACTATACAAAAAGATTTTATAGATGGATGGATATGTCTATGCCACCTGAACTCCGCAATAGATTCGTCTTTGACTCACCTACTACTTTTCATACGTTTGCGAAGTATGAGGGCGAAGTTGTTCGGCTTGATTTCACTATACTCGTCGAAAACAAATAGTGAAAATTAAAGCTGAAATAAATAGAATTATAACTATGCGCAAGATTATGAATTTTAATGAGTTGATAAATCTTGTTTCATCGAATAAGGCAACGAATATTCGTGTTGATTCGCGACTTGTAAAAGATGGAGATATTTTTGTAGCGGTCAAAGGCACGGCTTACGACGGTCATGACTTTATCGAACAGGCCCTTGTAAACGGTGCCAGGTACGTTGTCTGTCAGCAGGATGGGCGATACACGATACGCGACGGCCGGCACGAATCTATAATCGTCGATGACACTACAGAGGCGGCGGCTACTCTCGCACAGGCGGCCGGCGGCAATCCGGCTTCGAAGTTAACGAATCTGGCCGTCACCGGAACGAACGGAAAGACGACTGTGGCGTTCCTTGTTCAGTCGATAATCCGGCAGGCCGGTCATAAGTGCGGACTCATCGGCACCGTAATGTATGACACCTGCTCGGGCAATACTTACCAGGCACCTCTGACAACACCCGACTGTCTGGACATAGCCGCTAAACAAAAGGAAATGGTCGAAAACAGCGCAAAGTATATGATCATCGAGGCAAGCAGCCACGCCCTTTCGCAAAACCGGCTGGCACAAATCAGCTTCAAAGCAGCCGCGTTTACCAATCTTTCAGGCGATCATCTGGATTATCACAAAACAAAAGAAGATTATTTAGCCGCCAAGACCAGACTCTTTTCGGCTCTTGCACCGGATGCTTCGGCGGTCTTGAACAAGCAATCCCCGGAAGCCGAACTTATCGCCGCCCAAACCGGCGCCGGGCTCTTATGGTACGCCATTGATAAAAAAGCCGATGTCACCGCCCATATCGAGTCGATGGATACGACCGGGACAGTTTTCGCCCTGGAATATGCCGGCCAATCTTCAATTGTGAGAACTCCGTTGCTCGGCTTGTACAATGTCAGCAATTGCCTGGCCGCAGCAGGATTGTGCCTTGCCGCCGGTTTCGAACTTGAGACGGTCGCCAACGGTTTATCGGCTTTGAAAACGATACACGGCCGACTGGAAAAAATTGACGCCCGCGATTTTTCCGTAATTATCGATTACGCCCACACCGACGACGCCCTGAAAAATGTCCTCACAACGCTAAAACCGCTGTGCAAAGGTAAATTGCGGGTCGTCTTCGGCTGCGGCGGAGACAGGGACAAAACCAAACGCCCGCGAATGGCTAAGGTCGCCGAAGAGCTGGCCGATTTTGTTATAGTAACCAGCGACAACCCAAGAACCGAAGAACCCAAGGATATCATAAATGACGTGGTAGCGGGTTTTGAAAACGGCGAAACACAAACAATAGCTATTGAGCCGGACAGAAAAAAGGCCATCGAGCTGGCGATAAAAAGTGCCGGCAAAGACGATATCGTGCTGATCGCGGGAAAGGGACACGAAGACTATCAAATCATCGGAACCAAAAAATCCCATTTCAGCGACAAGGAAATCGCCCAAGAGTGTTTGAACAAGCAAAATTGAACATATCAGGAGAGTAAGTCAAAGATATTTTTCTATAGCAACCAGCTCTTCGTCTTTCAATTTAACTTTCTGCTTTGCCATCTCGAAGGATTGCGGCTGGCGTGAAAGACGGCTATAATCATGATATGATCCGGCTGTTCAATGTAGAATATTCCGTACGGAAATCTGCGTATCAAAGCTCTGCGAATATTTTTATGAACCTGTTGGAAAATTTTAGGACTTCGTGTAATGTTTTGTATGCAGGCGTCAACACATAATAAGAACTCGCTGCCCAAACCTTCGACTTGCTTCTCATACCACAAATATGCCTGGGTTAAATCCGACTCCGCTTCGGTGGAAATAATAACAGGATTCATTTGGCTATTTTTTTTATGCGTTTTTTAACGACATCCCAGGGACTGCCCGATTTAGGATTGCGATGATAGGCGTCCAACCGGCGATCTAATTCCTTGAGCTGGGAATCCGTAACAGGTATCGCTTCGGGGCACTGAGCAATGCTGTCCCAAATATCTTCCACAAGTAGAATCCGTTCGGGAATATCGTATTGCAAAACTTTGGATAAAATCGATTTTTTCATGCCTATATTTTAACTCTTTTTTGCATTTATTGCAATATAAAATTAGTTAGATGTATCTTCTTCGGCATATTTTTAACCTCAATGATAATACAGCGACGATTTCAATATCCTTGACCATTTGTAAAATTATAGCATAATGATTTCATTATATCGATAAACGTTTTTATTGCTGTAATAACGAAAGCAAATTGTCGAAAGATAACGGATGAAAGAATTTCCAATAGCAGATTTGGTGAAAATAACAGGAGCTGAGCTTCCGGTTTCGCGCTGCGGGCAGGACGTTTCCTCTTTTGCCGGCGTGAGTACGGACTCGCGTAGCACGAAAGCCGGCGATTGCTTTGTTGCGATCGGCGGCGAGAATTTCGACGGGCACGACTACGTGGCGGGCGCCTTCGCAAAAGGCGCTGTTTGTGCGGTTATCAGTAAAGACATCGATGAGCAACAATCCGCCGGCAAGTGCCTGCTTAAAGTCGAGGATACCATTAGAGCACTCGGTGAGTTGGCCAGAGAATATCGCCGGCGGGCCGGTTACAAAGTCGTCGCGATAACAGGCTCGGCGGGTAAAACAACCACAAGGCAAATTATTTTTCACGCTCTGAGCCGGCGGTTTCGCGTCCATCAGTCACCGAAGAGTTTTAATAATCAGATCGGTCTGCCGCTTACGCTGCTCGGCACTGCTGCAGACGACCAGATCGTTATCGCCGAGCTTGGCAGCAATCATCCCGGCGAAATACCCTACCTGACCCGTATCGCCGAGCCGGATATCGCGGTGGTCACGAACGTTCACCCGGCCCACCTGGAAGGTTTCGGCGACCTGCAGACAATTATTCAGGAGAAGCTGTCCATCTCCGAAGGGCTAAGATCCGACGGCGTTTTGATAATCAACGGTGATTTCGACCGGCTGGTGGAAGCCTGCCGAGCCGAAGGCCTCAAATTTATAACATTCGGCAAATCGGACGGCTGCGACTACCGGGCCGGCAACATTCGCCCCGACGGGCCGGCAAGCCGGTTCACTATCGACGGCACGGATTTATACCTGCCTTTAGCCGGACCGGGCAATGTCGAAAATGCGCTCGCCGCCTGGGCCGTTTGCAGCAAATTCGGTATGACGATTGACGATTTCGCAAAGGCTATCGAGACCCTTTCGCCCGTTTCCATGCGCACCGAACTGCTGCAAATCGGGACGCTGACGGTATTATGCGACTGCTACAATGCAAACCCGGCTTCGATGAGAAACGCGCTGGAAATCCTGGCCAACCTCGATACAACCGGGCAGCGCAGAGAAGTTTTTATCTGCGGCGATATGGCCGAACTGGGCGGGCAAACCGAGCGCCTGCATGTAGAGCTTGGCGGAAATATCGCACAGGCCGGAGTGCAGCTTTTGCTGGCCGTCGGCAAGTTCGCGAAAATCGCCGCCGAAGCCGCACAAGAAAACGCCGATAACTATTTGAAAATAAAATGCTTCGAAGACACGGTTTCAGCTTATAATAATCTGCACGAATTCATAAAAGATTACGATATAATATTAGTAAAGGGTTCGCGGGTAGCCAAATTGGAAATGCTCGTCGAGAAACTAAATGAGCTTTTTTCGCGAAGTGTATCTCGTGAAGCGAGATAGGAAATGCGAGAGCCGAGATGATATATCATTTATTATGGTATTTTCGAGAGATTTTTACTCACCGGCTCGGCTTTTACGCCTACCAGAACGTGGCCTTTCGCTCGGTAGCGGCAATTCTGACCAGCCTTGTGATAGCCCTCGTAATCGGGCCTAAGATTATTCGCTGGCTGATGCGCAAAAAAATCGGTGACCGCCCGGAGTTTCATCACGCCACACTGAACGAACTGACTAAGGAAAAGGCCAACACACCCACGATGGGTGGTCTTATAATAATTCTTGCAACTGTATCGACCACTTTATTATGGGCCAAACTCAATAATCCCTTTATTCAAAAAGCGATTGTCTTAGTCATATGGTTCGCCGCTTTAGGGGCCGCCGATGACTGGCTGAAGCTCACCTCCGGCGCGCGTCAGCGCAGCAGAAACGGACTAAAGCCCTGGGAAAAACTCATATTTCAAATCGGCGGAGCCGTATTGATCGCATCGTTTTTATACGCCGACTTTGTCAATATTGAAGATGCCAAATTATTCTGGCTGCCGTTCTATAAGCACGGCCTGCCGCTGGCCAACTGGATGTTCATATTGATAGCGATATTCTATTTGTCGGCGACCAGCAACGCTGTGAACCTTGCCGACGGTATGGACGGCCTGGCTGCCGGCTGCGTCGGAATGGTTTCCCTGGTTCTGGCGCTGCTCTGCTATGTTTCCTCGGAAACGATGGCACGCGCTACTCCCGTGACCTGGGCAAGTTATCTTCTGCTGCCCGCGATACCCCAGGCCGGCGAACTGAGCATCTTCTTTTCGGCGATCTTAGGAGCAGTGCTCGGCTTTTTGTGGTTCAACTGCCATCCCGCTCAGACATTTATGGGCGACGTCGGCTCGCTTCCATTAGGTGCGGCAATGGGATATGGCGCCCTGGTAACGAGAAATGAAATTCTATTGCTGGTTATCGGCGGGGTATTCGTAATCGAACTGATGAGTGTCGTGCTGCAGGTCGGCTATTTTAAATATACCGGCGGCAAACGCCTTTTCAGATGTGCCCCCATACACCACCATTTCCACCTGATCGGCTGGAGCGAGCCGCAGGTGGTAGTGCGCTTCTGGCTATTGTCGGCCGCCTTCGCCGCCCTGGCTCTGGCTACGCTAAAAATTCGTTAAACCAAATCTCAATCCCGTATGCTCCCGGTTTGCTGGTCGAGCATAAAAACAGTTATTCTTCGTTGTGATTCTCGATATGAATCTGGACGTTTTCTCTATAGTCCTGCGGATCGCTGGAATTGATTTTGTCTAATTTTCTCTGTGCCCAAAAGATTTTCACGGCGGTAATCCCGCAGCCGACGCCGGCAACGAAGAATACTATGGAGGCGAGTATCGCGAACAAATCCCGCAGGATATAGACCAGGAATCCAAATCCGATAAGCAGCAGCCCCGTGACGAAAAGGCCGGCTGCGAAGTTTCTCGACGCCTGGGAAATCGCATTCGAGTAAAAACGAAAACTCATAATTAGCGCCTGTCAATTAAAGAAAAAGCGGGCTCCCGTATGGAACCCGCTTTTCATTCGGTCTTCTAATACATCCCACCGCCTGGAGGCCCACCAGCAGGCGCTTCCTTCTTTTCAGGAATCTCGCTGACAACCGCATCGGTCGTAAGCAGTAACGAAGCAATCGAGGCGCCGTTCTGCAGCGCGGCTCTCTCGACCTTCGTCGGCACAATCACGCCAAACTCAATCATATTTCCGTATTCTTTGCGTAACGCATCGTAGCCGAAGTTCTTGTTCTTGCTTTCCATTACCTTCTGAGCAACGATCGAACCGTCAAGCCCTGCGTTCTCAGCGATTTGCTTAATCGGTGCCACGACCGCCCTGCGGACGATATCGACGCCGATTTTTTCGTCTCCGACGGTCTTGATTTTGTCAAGCGCCGGTAAAGCTCTAAGCATCGCTACGCCGCCGCCCGGCAGAATGCCTTCTTCCACGGCCGCCCGGCAGGCATGAAGCGCATCCTCTACACGGGCCTTCTTTTCCTTCATTTCAGCCTCGGTTGCGGCACCGACATTAATCTGTGCCACGCCGCCGGCCAATTTTGCCAATCTTTCCTGCAGCTTCTCGATATCGTAGTCACTGGTGCAGTTGTCGATCTCGTTCTTGATCTGTTCGATTCGGCCTGTTATCGCTTCAGTGCTGCCGCCACCTTCGATAATTGTCGTGCTGTCTTTATCGATGGTAATGCGTTTCGCCCTTCCAAGCTGCCGCAGTTCGATGTTCTCCAACTGCAAGCCCAGGTCCTCGAAGATCGCATCGCCGCCGGTCAGGGTCGCGATGTCACTGAGCAGAGCTTTTCGCCTGTCGCCAAAACCGGGCGCTTTTACTGCCGCCACCTGCAGGATACCCCGCAGTTTATTGACAACCAGCGTTGCCAGCGCTTCGCCCTCGACGTCTTCGGCGATCAGCAACAGGGGCTTGCCCTGTTTGGCGACTTTTTCGAGCAGAGGAACGAGCGATTTGATCGAGCTGATTTTCTTTTCGTGCACGAGAATGTACGGCTTTTCCAGCACAACCGACATATTCTCCAGATTGTTAATAAAGTGCGGGCTAAGGTACCCCTTGTCGAACTGCATACCTTCGAGCAAATCGACAGTTGTTTCGAGGGACTGGCCTTCTTCGACGGTAATAACGCCGTCTTTGCCAACCTTCTCCATCGCTTCGGCCAACTTTTTGCCGATCTCGACATCCTGGTTCGCCGAGCAGGTCGCCACCTGTTCGATCTGCTTGGTCGACTCAATCGGCGTGGCCATCTTATGCAGTTCTTTGACGATTTGCTCGACACCCTTTTCGATGCCGCGTTTCACCTGCATCGGATTTGCCCCGGCGGTAATATTCTTTAGGCCCTCGTCAAAGATACTCTCGGCCATAATCGTGGCGGTTGTTGTCCCGTCACCGGCGACGTCCGATGTCTTGGACGCAACTTCTTTGACCATCTGTGCGCCCATATTCTCGTAAGCATCTTCCAACTCGATTTCTTTTGCCACTGTAACGCCGTCTTTGGTTACGACCGGTGAACCGTAAGATTTCTCCAAAACTACATTTCTGCCGCACGGACCGAGTGTGATCTTGACTGCCTTAGCCAATTTCTTCACACCTTTCTGAATAGCGGCACGTGCGTCAGTGCCAAAAGCTATTTTTTTAGCTGCCATATTTTTATTTCTCCTATTCTGTGGCTATTTGTTTTTCCTTGCTTACTTCTCAATTACCGCCATGATATCCGACTCACTCATAATCAGATATTCTTTGCCGTCGATTTTCACATCCGTCCCGGCATAGCTTGTGAAAAGTACCATATCACCCTTTTTCACCTGCAATTTTCTTACCGTTCCATCGTCGAGCATTTTGCCCTCGCCGACGCTCACGATTTTACCTCTTTGAGGTTTTTCTTTGGCGCTGTCCGGTAAAACTATCCCGCCCGCTGTCGTGGTTTCCGCTTCGAGACGCTGAACAAGCACCTTATCTGCCAATGGTCGAATCTTCATTTTGTGATTACTCCTTTCGAAAAAATCTGTTTATTATTCTTGGTAGAGTCAGTTCATACCCCAAACAACTTCATATCTACGATTTCTATACTAAAAACGATATTCTTTATCCCCGTTAATTTCTAACTCCCGATTTCTTCCCCGAAAACGCTGCTGCTGTATTTCCTTATGAATAATCTGTTAAGCTGCTGCCGGAGAATGCACATATCAACCGGCTTATCAATCACGCTGAAAACATCGAGCCGCAGCGCCTTATCCAGCAAAGATTGACCCGCCCTGCTTGTCAGAAGGATGCACGGCAGCAAAGGATAACTCATTCGGATTATTTTAATGGTCGCAAGCCCATTGGACGTTTCCGAGTCCATATCCACTATTGTTGTGTGAATACGCTTGCTTTTAATGACATGGACGAACTCCGCCGCGTTATCAGCTACCAGCAGATTAATGCCCCTCGGGCGAAATATAGAGCGCAGAGCCTCCGGCCAGGCCCAGTTAGCCTCACTGGCCAGAACATTAACTTCTTCAAATTTTGACAGATTCGATACCATATCCGTTCGTTCCTTTCCAAAGAAGTGCAAATATCGTGCCAGACATCTGTTAT
>CAYTNN010000091.1:0-16646 GCA_964439135.1 uncultured Pirellulales bacterium | reverse complement strand
GGCTCGTCGGTTATAACTATATACTTAAAAAAGAGCAACAAAAAAAACCGCTGCTCGAAACTGCCAGCGGCCTAAAATACGGACATTAATAATTGTCCGTCAACAGTTCAGAGCAAATTAAAAGTTCTCAAAATTTCTTTCAAAACCCTAACCAAATCCTTTCTTAATGGTTTGGTACAACCATCATCCCACGCCCAAAAACCTCAATATACTACGCTATCGACATGCCGTCAACATTATTTTTAATATTTTTTTTATTTTTTCTCTCCCGACCATTTTACTACGCCCATCCCGGCGAAAAGTTCGTTTCCTGGACGGAATCAACTACAATAGTCAATCGTATAGAAAATAGTCAATTCCAATGGCCCCAAACACACCGTTTTGAACGTTTGAGATCTCCGCCGCACGTCATCCCGAGCCCAGCCGAGGGATCTGTTCGAAAGCAGTCATTGCGAGCGAAATGCGGCAATCTCCCTTACCGACTTTTCCCGCACAATTAACGAATTCGCCGTTTATTAACCTTCGACATTCGATATTAAGAGTTCGTTATTCGATATTCACCACTCCCTCCCCTTTTACGGCAAGCTCCCTTTCTCGTTTCACAATCTCCTCGAGTCTATGTCCTAAGTGGAAATACTTCATCGCCTTGAATTTCTCCTTTGGCCTCTCGCCCTCTCTATAAAGTTGGCCCCTTATCACCGCCGTAAATCCGTATTTGCCTCTGTATTGGCACGAAATGCCGGGATAGGGGGGATTGCGGAGAAATGCCGCCTCTGGGAGAAGCTGCTGTGCCGCGCGGGAAATCTCGTGTAGCGTCTTTTCTTTTAATTCATCACTAATGCCTCCATACTTGACCTTAAGGGACATTTTTTCAAACAACGTCTCTAATTGGCTGAGGCGTAGTTTGAGCTTGTTTCTGAGCCTGGTTTCTTCGTTATCGGTCAGAGGAAACTTAAACGCCGGCCAAAGAGGATCGTAAATATACCGGCGAAATATTCGCTCATAAATGCCGAATACTTGCTCTACATCATCAGACGTGACCAATTCGCTGAGTTTTCGTTCAGCCAACATTTTATTGGTCTGAGTTTGGAATTCAGCACAGATCTTTTGAATCTGCGAAAACAACACATCATGGTCCTCCAGCGTCGAGGTATCGCAAAAGGACAAAGCCAGAAAAGTAGCCAGAACCGTATCAATAGGCTCGTTAGCTTTATCGACCACAAGATAAAGAACGGAAAATCGCTCAATGGATTCGATGAGCTTTTCCTGATCGCCACGGAATGGCCCTTCTCCAACGATCAGCCGAATCGAGCGAACAACGTCTTCGATAAGCTCATGCTTTAGTACAAGGTTCGCGTCCGCAAAGGGCTTTGCGAGTCCTTTTTCAAGAATCTCACGTACATCGTCCGTACTCAGGTTGCCTTCGGTCGAATCGTTATAAATATTTGTAAGATACAGCTTGACGCTTGCGCTTGCTTCGTAAGGATCAGGTGCTTTCTGCTCTCTACTTAGGTGCGCTGCTTCGAGTCTTGCTGCAAAGGTGTCTGCAAAATCCATTTCAATTAAACCTTGTACGCGAGCCTCCTCGACCAACAGTTTTCCATACGAAAACCACCTGTTATTCTCGATTGATGTCATAAGTCTTTCCAGACTTTGTTTTACATCTGGCCCGATGTGACTTATCATCAGGCCCACAAGCGGGCAGACTATCTCATCGGCCTGCTCCGGGTATTGTCGCCGGATTTGGGCATCGATCCGTGCCATCTCAAGCAGGCCTTGATAACCGCTTATGGAAGAATCCCGGCATAACGCTGCGACAACGGCTTGGGCGGAGCGAGAAACACGTTGCTTGTCGCCGGTCAACAGGGCTGTCTTAAATAACAGTTGATTGAAAGATATATCTATACGTTCCGTTACCTTGTTTTTGTCTATATAGGATTCGATCCTATCATAAAGCTCACGGCCGGCAACATCATCCGGCGCTTCTTTCAACTCCGAATACACCTGATCAAGCAACCAGTAGAACCTGTAAGGCTCCGGTACGATTTTCCACTGACCCAATGAATTCGGATCAAACATAGTGCCGGTATCAACGGTTTCTGTTTCTGAAACAGGCTTGACAGTTACACGGGCAACATGCGGGCCGTCCAGGACCCTTTGTGCTTGCCAGACAATAGTCCCATCCCTTTGCGTTTCTTTTGAATACTTCCTTCCAAAGGGAAGGGCATTCAATATCTGTACATCGGATGTATCATTACTGGATGTCCACTCAATACTCATTTGCTCCGAAGGCACTTCGTATGAGTAATCAGTCTGGTCCCGGCTTTGCCGGAAGAATTTGCCGACTTCAAGCGGCGTGTCCGTTTGCTCGGATTCAGACTTTATTCGGCTCACAATAGATAGTGCAGATATAGCTACCGACTCGACCGAAACGTCACGTGGCAATAGGGTTTCGCTTTCTTTGTTGGATAAGTCAAAGGTGCCATGCTTTGATGCCCCGTGTATCCAATAGTGTACCACATTCCTATCAAAGATAAAATCGCTATAACCTAAAAAAAACGAGCTGTCATGATAAACAGCAGGTTCGATCCAGTAGATGGCGATACGGTGACGGTAGCCGTCGGTGGTCATGAGACCGTCGATACGTCCATTCCCCATAGGCATGTAGAATTCCGAAGTAAACTCGAACAGGTGTATATCGATTCCGCTCACATCGTTGGCACGCGCTGTGCCGGATGCGGCAATAAGAAAGAGCAAGACAGTGACTTTGCTCAATATTGTTACGATAAGCCATAACTTTTGGAACAGGCTTATGGTTTTATTTCTTGTTAGAATTCTATACTCGCATTCTATGAACATAAGTCACTGTCCTCTCAACAAGTTAAATGTTTGGTAATAACCGCTGATATCTGTGTCCTTCTTGGCATCGCAGTCAGCTAGTGCAATTCAGTTATTACTGAGAATTCCGAGAAAGACATATTACTCACGGGATAGCCAAATTTCCCCAGCCCTGGACGCATCCATGAGCATGTACAGTACAGTCACTTCCCGCAGATGCGTCTGTACTAGCATGTTGATCGGAAGAGACTCCCTCCATCGCGTAGAAAGTTCCTGTTCCTTGTTTATAGATCCCAAACGGCTCCCCATCATCGTCACAAGCAAATTCATGCCTTCCACCCGTTCCGGAGTCTGTCATGTAGACAAAAGCCGTCAGGCTGTCGGAACTAAACTTACACGATGCGTAGGCATCTCCTATGGCAGCAGCACTACATGTTTCATTGTCGTAAAGAAACATCTCACACGACGCGTAGGTGTAGACAAAGTAGTACCACTGCAAATCACCGCAGTCTTCAGTAGTGTACACATACTGCCAACCCATGCCCTCACCTGTACTATAATTTTCATTACTAGCGTGTGCTGAGACACTAGAATACGTCCAATCCCCGTCCGAATTGCCCCAACCCTCCCATTCACCAGTGGTCAAGATCTCACCGATAGCCATGCTCGATACAAGGATCATAACGATCATAAATGCACATAACATATTAGATTTCATAATTAATTCTCCTGACTTTTCTTAATCTATAATCAATACATTCCTTATTACTTCTCCAGTGTGATGTTATTTATCTCATAAGAACCATCTCCTTTCATAGGCTTTTCTCGCTGCTTTGACGGGATTTTGTCTCGTGTCCTGCCGGATGCTGACCCATCGAGGCACACTGGCTGCTCCAACAGGGCTGTCAAAAGAAAACTGATGTGTTCAATCTGAAGCAGTTGTCTTGAACATTCCTTTTCCATGTGTTGTTGGTAACTCCGTGCCTTTTGCATCGACTGATAACGGCGCTTCAGTGCATTATTCCAGTTCCTCATCGCATTGAGATAATAGTCGGGGCGCTGAGGAACGACCATCCAGACCAGCCCCAGCAACTGTGACAGGCTTTCCTTAGTCAATTCGTAATCTCGTTTTGCGTTGTGCGACGTCGTATCGCTATTCTTCAATTGCATTGTTGAACCGACACTGAGCCTGCGCCACAGATCCACACGTGCATAACGCAGTTTGTCCCAGCTCTGCATGATTTGCCCGACTTGTTCCTCGGATATAGACCACATATAGACGGGTATCAATGGCGCATCTATGTTGCTATAGCACTTAGTTAGATCATCTGCTTTTGCCGCCTGCACGGTGTTCGGTTCGAGAAATGGAAATTGCTCCAATAGCGATTTTGCCGCGTGATCCCAGAGGTCTTTGTATTGATCGCGCAGCTTCTTTCGTTCGTCCTCGGAGGGAAACGTTGTCCCCATCAGGTGATCGACGTACCAACGGATTCTGGCTTGATATACCTCAAACAAAGACCTCTCAGGAGTCTTTTTAAAGCTTCCCCAGTAGGATTCGAAGCCCTTGCGAAGAATCTCTAATTTCAGATTATACTGTGGAGTATCCTGGTGTATCAAAATCGCCTTGCGAATTGTATCTAAATATTGTTGCTTCCATTCATCTGGCCACGGCGTTGGTGAGCGGATCATACAGTCCTTTATGACTTCAACGGTTTGTTCCACCAAGTCAGGTTTCCTGGAACCGGATACCCCAGACACAATGCTTGAAAATAGTGTAATGATGAGTATGCTTCGCAGAACAACAGAAATGAATTGCATTTGAAGAATCCTTTCAATTTTTCAAGCGCAGTCCTTCAGCGCCGAGAAACCAGTCACTTTTTCCCGCTAACTCGCTTTTGCGAGACAACATCTCCCAGCCACAGCATTTTCTCTGCTACGGCACACCCTCTAACGTATATCCAAGCCTGCCCCAGGTTGCCTTTTGCAACCTCTGCAGGTCATACATGCCGTCCTCGGTCTGCGGTTCGTAGTCCCTACCTTCCAGTATCTCAGTGAACAACCTACGAACAGGCATTAGTTTGCGAGGTATGTTTACGGTCTCAGTTCCCTTCCATCTCCAGTATTCTGCGTGTCCGTCCGCCATCGATAGCGTAGTACCGTAGTTATGTTGTATTGGAGGGGGACTGGGCCCATACCACTTAGGATAAAGGTAATGAACATAGAAATCATCACCACTTGGTGTATTGCTATTATCTATAAAGACCGCCCGCAGGGAAGCTCCGGGGCTTGTAATTTCCGTGAGCCTGGTCAGTCGTAGTACTGTTCTGTTAACGCGTTTTCCGAACTTTATCAACTCACTGTTCGTCTGACCTGGCAAGTATGTTCCCTCAACAAGGGCACCGTTTGCAGCGACGACGGTTGTATATGTGACTGCATGGCCGCGCCATCCCCGTGGGCAGCAGTAAACATCGATATCATTGAGGTATGGCCACAGGGCACCTTTATCGGGATTCTCAATCACAGCAGAACGGCTCTCAGGAAAGTAAAAGGATGTGCCTACCCAGCCTTCGATCATGGAAGAACCAGCTATACCCTTAAAGAAGGCGCTGCCATTGACGATCTTGCCATCGTGTTCTGTGGCATAAGCGGTCCACGCGAGTGTAAGCTGCTTGAGATTGCTCAGGCAAACTACACGCTGGCCTTGTTCTCTTGCGCTTCGCAGCACGGGAAACAGGATCGCCATTAACAGAGCAATGATGGCAATCACCACTAAAAGCTCGATTAGCGTGAAGGCCTTTGGATTTACGATGACTGAGCCATAAATTGACGAATGACTATGCCTATGGCATGAATACCTATGGCATGAATTTACTATTTTAACTTTGGGACTGCCCATGGTTTTGCTTCCCAACGTACCGGCTATATCACGCGCACATAAACTTCTCTTTTCATCCTGAACTTAATCTCGCCGTATGTCTGTCCCTGCCGCTTATCCCAAAGGTGCCCGTCAAACGGCGTTGCTAACAACCATATATTCCAGCCAACCTAACTTCACACCAGATCAACCTTTACACAAATTTCGCTTTCTAATATTAATAATACCATAAACGCTCCAAAAGGGACGCACTTTTTTGGGATTTTTCAATTTTTTTGTACAACCGCAGTTTAAGGGCTAATATTAGCCTTTTTTGCGTCATTTTTCATCTGTAAAAAATGGCGCCAAAAGCACCCGCAGACGCTTGCGGGTGCGTTTCAGGCGTTTTTTATAAGCTCCTTTGGAACATCCAATCTCCTCTAATACCTTTTGAAGGTCGCTATCCGTGTCCTGAGCGGCCTGAAGGGCCTGTAGCTGTTCGTCAGTTAATTTGGCTTTGGTCGCTTTAAGAGCTTCATTTAGCTCCTGAAAGTATAATTCAGCTTCCGGCTGGGACAGTACGTTGTGGGTATCCGCTTCAAACTTCTTTTGTTTTTTTAAGCTTATCCCTTTAATCCTGCGGGATCGTCGTATCTCCTTGTACAGGGTGTTTCTGGCCATACTGTATAAATATGCCTTGAAAGAGGATTCTACGCGGTAATTCTTACGCTGCTGCCAAAGGCTGGTGAAGATTTTCTGAACCAAGTCATCGGCTGAATTGCCATCTACTCCCCGTATGACAAAGAACTGCTTCAGGAGCGGAGCAAACCTTTGGTGTAAGCGCTTAAACGCCTCAATATCGCCGTAGGCCACCTTTAGCATCAGCCCCGCATTTTCGTCGAGCGGCTGTTTAGAGCTTTGATCCATCTTAGGCCCCTTTCTCTATGCCTGAACAAACAAATAAATTCATCCCTTCTATGTAGCAGCGTTTCTCGCGGCAGGATGTTACCTATAATTTTGGAAAAAAAGCAAAAAAAGAACAGAATTTATGCTGGAAGACAGAGTTGAAGGGGCAGTATTAATTTTTTTTAATCCCTAACTCCTTTTCAATAAATGAGATACGAAAATAATGTGAAAAAATGCGAATTTTTAAGATTTTATTATCAACATTTTGGTCGTCTCAAACGCTTACTCTATAGTAACGGGGAATATGTATATATAGAAGCTAAATTTATGGCCGGCGCGGCTGCGATGGAGGTGGTATTATGAGACATGCATTTTATTCATATTTGCTGATAGGGCTGTTTTTCGCCTCGGTTTGCGGGGCAGAGTTTCAGGTCAATACCCATACGACGTACGATCAGAAGAACGCTGTCATAGCGATGGATGCAATCGGGAATTTTGTCGTAGTCTGGAGCAGCTATCGCCAGGACGGCAGCTCGAACGGCGTTTTCGCCCAGCGTTTCGATCCGAATTGTGGCCAACTCGGCGAGGAGTTTCAGGTAAATGCGACCTCCTCCGGTAATCAGGCAGAACCGGCCGTGGCAATGGACGCAGCGGCCGGTTTTGTCGTCGCATGGCAGGGGCCGGGATTCATCGAAGAGGACCGGGAGGATATCTTCGCACAGCGATTCGATCCGAACGGCTCGGCTGTCGGCGAAGAGTTTCGCGTCAACAGCCATACGGACGACCAGCAACTTTTCCCCAGCGTGGCTTTGAATGACGATGGCACGTTTATCGTCGTTTGGGAGCGTAGCAATACCCCGATAGAAGGCGACAAAGCAATATACGGCCGATTGTACGATAGCAACGGAGTAGGATTTGAAGCTGAATTTCCTGTAAGCGCCGAATCCGCTGTTTGCCGCTATCCGGATGTGGCGGCAGATGCCAATGGAAACTTCGCAGTGGTCTGGATGGAGGACAACAGCAGCAATTCGATAATGGCCAGATTGTTTGATCCGAACGGTACGCCTCGAACGGATGCTTTCGAGGTGAGCACAATCGACTTTGTCTCTTTTACAAAGCCGTCAATTGCGATGAATAACGCCGGCCGTTTTGTTGTGACCTGGGATGGCGATCCGAATCTCGCCGGCCTGGACGATATTCACGCCCGGTTGTATGATGCCAACGGCACGCCTTTGGGCGAGCAGTTTCTCGTCAATACGACCACCACATGCGCCCAGCAATATCCCCAGGCGGCAATGAAAGACGATGGGGAGTTTGTCATAGTCTGGGATTGCAGGATCGATCCGAACGCTGACAATCAAAGAGACATATTCGGCCAGCGATTTAGCAGCTCCGGCGAATTTATCGGTGACGAATTCCAGATTAACACTTTTGAACTGAACGACCAGCGGTATCCCGCCGTCGCAATAAACGAAGCCGGCCGGTTCGTCACCGTCTGGCAAAGCCAAACACAGGACGACTCACGCTATGGTATTTTCGCCCGCCCCGGCCCAATAATCGGCTCGGCCGATTTTGATGCCGACGGCTTGGTCGATTTCCGCGACTACAGTATTCTGGCCGGCCAGTGGCTGCGAAACGAGAATCCGCTGACAGCGGATTTGATCGACGACAACAAAATCGACGAGCTGGACTTAGCCGAATTCTGCCGCCAGTGGCTGATTGGTGCTGATGATTAGTCAATAAATATTGAATTTCACACGCTTTCCGTCTATATTATACTATTGCCGCGACTCGGTAAGAATGAATGAATTGGTAATAACGGTACTATCGAAAGGTGTGAAAAGATGAAGAGGATATTGACAGCCCTGTTTGTTTTATCGTTTGTTGTTAATTCGCCGGCTTCTGAAAGTGCTTTCACCAAATTTGTTTATCGAGATGTCGATAAGCTTATGGACGAAAACGGCGAGCTTCGATTCGTCAGTTTCAACATCCCCAACTTGCACTACATCGAAGACAACATGCCCTTTACCGAGCTAAATCCGTGGCGGCTGCCGAACGAGTTCGAGATTGCCGATGCGCTCGAAGCGGTCAGGCAAATGGGTGGTCAGGTTGTACGCACCTATGCCTTATCCGTTCGGGTCGCGGGCGAAGATGCGAATATTCCGCGGTATATTACCGGGCCGGGACAGTTTGACGAAAAGGCCTTCGAGTCGCTGGATATGGTTCTGGCCGTAGCTAATCGCAAAGGCATACGAGTGATAATTCCTTTCATCGACAACTGGAAATGGTGGGGTGGAATTGGAGCTGCGGCGGCGTTTAGAAACAAGAAACCACAGGACTTCTGGACCGATCCGGAACTGTTCGAGGATTATAAAAAAATCGTCGGCTTTGTAATTAACCGGACAAATTCGGTCACGGGTGTAAAATATCGTGATGACAAAGCGGTTTTCGCCTGGGAGACCGGGAACGAGCTTGTATGCCCCCACGAATGGACAACGAAGGCCGCCGCGTATATGAAGAGCCTTGATAATAATCATCTTGTTCTCGACGGTTTTCATACGACAAACCTGCGGGACGAGTCTATTCAGGATGAAAACATCGACATCGTCACTACGCATCACTATTCGAAGAATCCCGCAGAAACAGTCGGCCAGATTAAGAGCAATATGGCCAAAGCCCGCGGCAAAAAACCGTACTTTGTCGGCGAGTTCGGTTTCATACGTACCGACGAGGTGGAGACGGTGCTTCAAACCGTAATAGATGAAAACGTAAGCGGCGCCCTGATATGGTCGCTGCGATACCGCAGCCGGAATGGCGGCTTCTACTGGCACAGCGAACCTTACGGCGGCGATTTGTTCAAATCGTATCACTGGCCCGGCTTCGCTTCCAACGCCGCGTTCGATGAGACCGGCCTGCTCGGGCTCATGCGTCAAAAGGCGTTTGAAATCAGGGGCATCCCCGCTCCGGCGATTGAAAAACCCGCCCCGCCGGTTCTGCTTGATATTGAAGATGCTGCTGCGATTTCATGGCAGGGAAGCGCCGGTGCTCAGAGCTATATCGTCGAGAGGGCACAGAGCAAGGACGGCCCGTGGCTGGCCGCAAAATGTAACATATCCGACGCCGCACTTCAGCATCGGCCTTTGTTTAACGATACCGGTGTTGAGATTGGCAAGAGTTATTATTACCGTGTCATCGCCCAGAACCCTGCTGGAATTTCCGAGCCTTCCAACATCGTCGGACCCGTTTCGGTCTCGTGCAAAACGCTTGTGGATGAAATGCAGGACATGCAATTAATTCACAAACACAGCGACGGTCTTTCGCTGGAAGTCAAACAGGCACGCAATTTCAAGGAGGATGCGCACAGGCTAAAGGGCAAATCGGGTGACTGCGTCGTCTATAAAGTCGATCCGCCGATTAATTCGTGGAAGGTATATTCATTCTTTCCTAAAGATATTTCAGATTTCAAGTTCTCCGTCTCTACGGACGGCCGGGACTTCGAGCAGGTCAAATTCGAACGTAAGGATTACTTCGTCGGCAAAGGCGAATACGACTACTACAAGCCGGTCCTCTACAACGGCACCGGCTCCGGCGAAAAAGCGAAATATCTGAAAATCGAGTACACCAAAGAAGCACAAATCTCTTGTGTCGAAATCAAATACGGCAGATAAAACCGCCATGAGTAACAAATCATTTCGAGCTTAATGACCGGATTCATTAATAAGTACGTAGTCCTTTTGATTAGTCAAAAGGACTACGAGCATTATCTGTATTGGATGAATAGGTTGTCCGTAAAAAAGCTCGTGTCCAAATATATAGACACATGGACAGGTGAGATGATTCAATGGGACATGCGTTTTTCTATTCAGGTTTTTTTGAGTAGGAAATGATCGACAGTACCGCCCCCTGCGGATCCTGAAACACGCAGAACCGGGCATCGGGCGAATCGCTTGGAGGGACCAATATTCTGCCGCCAAGCTGCTGGGCTTTTGCAGCTACGGCGTCGACGTCGTCGACGGTGACGTAGGCTCCCCAATGAGGCGGAGGACCTGCGGGGACCTGGGGCGGCATTTTCATCATACCGCCGACCGGCCGGCCATCGGCTTTCAGGATGGTATAATTGCCGGCACCTTCTCCCATGGGCTGATCGTCCATGGTCCAGCCTAAAAGCTCTGCGTAGAATTTCTTTGCACTGTCAACATCATAAGTCAGCAGCTCGCACCAACTGAAATCGCCGTGAGTTTCAAATCTGTCCGCCATAATTGACTCCTTTGAAAATCTAATCCAGTCTTTTTGTGACTTCCTCAAGAATGATCTGTTTTGCGTTTTCGAGCGTGCCGGGCAGGAATGTTCCGGCGGCCATTGTGTGGCCGCCGCCGCCGAATTTGGAGGCGATTTTGCTGACGTCGAGAGAGCCCCTGCTTCTCAGAGAGCATCGGATTCGGCCGTCTTTGAGTTCTATAAACAACGCCGAGGCCTTGACCGAATCGATTCTGTGACACTCGTTTATGAGATTCTCCGTGTCACTATATGCGGCGCCGGTCCGCTCGAAATCCTGCCGTGTTATTTGCATTACGGCGTACCGGCCGTCCAGATGCAGCTCGAGTTTGTCGAGCATCCCGGCCATCAGCTTGAAACGCTCCTGCGAGAAGTTCAGATACAAATGGTCGTAGATTTGCGTTGGTTTTACGCCGGCGTCAATCAGCTCGGCACAGGCGCGATAGACCCTGCTGTTTGAATTGCTGAACTGGAACCAGCCGGTATCGGTTGCCAGTGCGACGAACAGCGATTCGGCAATTTTTTCGGTTACATGCCAGCCTGCGAATTTGAGCAAGTCGAGAACAATCAGGGCCGTCGCGGCGGCATCGGAATCGACAAGCTCCACGTCTCCGAGACCGTCGGAGGTTTCGTGATGGTCGAGTATCAGGACCGGAGCATCGTTCTGCTTGAGGTAATCGTTGAATTTCGCCAGTTGGCTGTGGCTGTTGGTATCGACAATGAGGACAAGATCGAATTGACCGAACCGCCCTGCTGTCAGTTCATCGAGCGGGATATCTTCGTCGAGGACGGCGGGTTTTTCAGTAAATAAAAACTCATACCACTGCGGCACCGCCGAAAGCATCAGCGGCGTGACGTTCTTGCCGAGAGCCCCCAGCACCTCGCACATCGCCGTAACGCACCCGCAGGCATCCCCATCCGGCTTGGTATGAGATGTGATTAAAATATTGCTCGACTTGTCAATTAACTCGATAGCTTTTTGGAAATCATAGTTGTTTTTCATAATACTTGTATTTTTCTTTTGGTTACTCAGGTAGGGTGTGCACTGCACACCTTCATATTTTATTTCTGGACCTTGCTGTTAATCTTTACGTTTTCCATGGCCAGGTTTTTCACTCCGACGAGGATGTTGGATTTCTCTACGTTATTGAAGATGCAATTTTTCAGGTGTATGCCGGTTATCGGCGAGCGTTCGTAACCGCTGATAGACAAAGCGTATTTACTCTTGCCGCTAGTGACGTTTTCCATGTTTATATTGCGAACGGTCGGCGTAAACTTGCCTGTGTCACCTTCGCCATAGTTGAAGTTGATCTTGAGCACCGCCTCGGCGACCTGGCCGATTGTGACGTTTCTCATGTAGACGTTTTCGACTGTCCCGCCGCGAACCGAGTTGGTTTTGATCCGCAGGGCCCGGTCCAGGTTCGGGCTGTCCATCGTGCAGTTCTCGGCGAAGATATTCTTGGCGCCTCCCGTCATTTCACTGCCGATGACCACGCCGCCGTGCCCGTCTTTCATCTGGCAATTTCTAATAACGATATTTTCGCTGGGCTTGTTTACCCTTCGGCCGTCGTTGTTTCTGCCCGACTTGATGGCGATGCAGTCATCTCCCGTGTCGAAATAACAGCCTTCAATGAGAACGTCTTTGCAGGATTCGGGATTGCAGCCGTCGTTGTTGGGACCGTGGCCGACGACCTTTATGTTTCTGACTGTGATATTTGTCGAAAGGACGGGGTGAATATGCCACATCGGCGAGTTCTTGATTATTACACCCTCTATAAGGACGTTTTTGCATTTGTAGGGCTGGATCATATTTGGCCGCAGTTGTTTTCCGGCTCCGAAGATTCTCTCCGAAACAGGAACGCCCGTGTCACCCAGTTTTCCTAATGTCTTGACATCACCGCTCTGGGTCCGTTTCCATCGCCACCAGTTTTCGTCGCTTGCACGGCCGTCAAGAGTTCCTTTGCCTGTGATAGCGATATTTTCCTGCTCATACGCATAAACCAGGGGCGAATAGTTCATGCACTCAGTGCCCTCGAATCGGCTATAGACGACCGGCATATACTTGGCGGGATCTACAAAGAAGTTGATCACCGCGCCGTCTGAAACGTGCAAATTGACGTTGCTTTCCAGGTGAATCGACCCGGTTATGAATGAGCCTGGAGGGACAACGACGCGGCCGCCGCCGGCCTGGTGGGCGGCGGATATTGCTCGCCTGAAGGCTTCGGTACAATCCTTTTCGTTATCCGCGAGGGCACCGTAATCCGTAATATTGAAATCCCGATTCGGAAACTGCGGCGCCTTTATCCGGCTCAGAATCTCGCTGACCTGCTCCCACCCGGCACTTGCCTGTCCGGTTGGTATAACCAAAAGACAAAGGCAGAACAAAACCGAAAAGATTCTACTCTTGGAAGATATGGTTCTTTGTTGTTTTTTTGAGTTTCTATTCTTCATAACGACCTCCAATATCTACCATCTCGTAACCAAAACCTATATTATTCGCCAATGAATTTACCAGAAACATCGCTGCCATGCAAATGACAAACCGGTTAAATCTTTCATATCGCCAGGCGGAAAGGGAGGCATAGGACCCTGCATTTATTGTTTTACTTTTTCTGCACAAGGATTAAACCGTTGGCAATATGTCTTTCGTGTCCGTCTGAGGGGCTGTTCATGATTTTACCATCGAGCCAGAAGGTGGAAGATCCGCCACCGTCGAGATTCATGGCCTCGGTGCATCCAAGATCGAGCATAAAGTCCGCCAGTTCCGGCAGAGTCATACCAATTGACATATCTTTCTGACGACCGTCGACTACGAGCAGGAAGAAGTACATATCGTTGAAGCCTATCGCGGTCCGCGGATGACGCGGCTGGTAGCCGGAGAATTGCCGCACTTTTGCATCCCTGATAAGGATGGGCCCGCCACCGATTGCGATATCGACATCTTTGAGATCAGGGCTTGTTTGGAAAGATAACGATACAGCAGTCCCGATTTCGGTGTTTATAATTTTCTTTGCAAGAGCAAAGCCAAGAGACAGGACTACTTTGTCCATCGGAATGACGGAATTTGGTTCGTGGTTCACCGAAACAATGCGTCCATTATATGTTTGTCCGGATTCTATAGGCAGCCATCCTGAATCATCGTTTTTTTCCAGAATAAGCTCGACAGCTTTTTCGGTACGTGTCGATGAACCCATGGCGGGCGTGTAAAGAACGGCTTTATCTTCGGTGCACTCCTGATTGATATCGAATTTCACACTTGTACCGTCGGGCCAAGTCGCTCTAAAAGCAGGTTGTACGTAGGCAATATGAGGTTGTCCGTTTGGATCGATCCAGAAGCATATATTTTGTGGTGAGCTGACAAGTTCGCCCCGGACAATTTGCAGACCCAGCGGATCGCCTTGATATGGTCCCGGCCTGATTCTAAAAAAGTCACCATTGACTGCGACCAGCGGCTTGCCGAGTCTTGCGTCGAGGGACTGGATTTGCAGACTAAGAGGCTCCAGTTCAAAAACACTCTTTTGGGCGAGGGACGATATAAATACAAACTGTTTATGCGAGCGGTCGATTTTTACCCAGTGGATTGACAACGGCCCTTCGCTTCTTTGCTGGTGAAAGTATTCCAGTCCGGGCGGTATCGACAGGGCCGGCATTTCATTATTCGATTGCGAAAAAGAAACGCTTGTAACGAGCAATATAAAAGTAAAGTTGCAGAAGTATTTACAGAAGGACAGCATGTGTATTCCGAAAGATCGTTATATTTATGACTATCGTAATAACTGTTCTATTTATCTCCATCTGTTGCAGGAACGGTGCCGGTTGAGGTAATTCCGGTCAGTTTTGTTCGGATCGCAGGTCTTTAATTGTCACCGGGCAATTCTCAAATGTATTGCCTTCCAGCATGATTCGCTCAGCTTCCCGGCCGATACGAATGCCTATATTCTGATTTTTGCCCGCTACATTTTCTAATCTTGTGTTGTGAACGGCGATGTCCCGTATTTTTCCCTGAATATCGATGCCGATCCCCTGCTCTTTCGAACCGTTGTCACGAATGATGCAGTTCTCGATCTTGTTCCTGCTGCCGCTGCGAAATTCATTTGCCTCATTACGAAACAGTATCCCGACCTGGCCGTTACGCTCGATCGTGCATTGCCGGATAATGTTGTCCGTGTCACGGTGCCCGATACTTATTCCGTATCTGCTGTTCTCCGACAAAACGCAATTTTCTGCAAGCCCATCCGAAACGCTCCAGCAGAAGAAAATCCCCTGACTATTGCCCTGGGACAAGCATTTTTGGAAGACGGGTCGCTGGGAGCCGCTTCCGGGATGGAATCCCAAATCTGCGTTGTTTATCGCTTTGCAGTTTACGAATCGGATATCATCGCAGACCTGGAAGCTGAAACCATCGCCGTTATAGTTTCGGGAAGTGACATTTTCGAAGCTCCACCGGTTGCAATGCTGAATGAAGACCGCACCGGCGAAGTTGCCGTTAATGTGCTCGTTTTCATCGCGGTTGCCGTCGAGAACGATATTCTCCACGACTACGTTGTCAACATTTTCAGCGGTAAGAATGGGAAAGATAGTCGCAGCCGTGGCGTCTTTTTCCAGCCAGAAATTCTCTTCGGTCAGCCGGTCCAAAAAGATTACGTCCCCTTCAATGGCGGTGACCGTGGCACGCAGTACATCATATTGCCAGTCTCCATCTCCCGTTTTCGATCTGAGCATGATTCCTCCTCCGGGCACGAATCCTTTTGCATCGGCTACCTGAACGCCGTACTCGAACCAGTCCGAATCCCTCGCCAGGGCGGTCACGACGCTGCCTGCTTTTCTGAGAATGGTTTCTTCGCCCGAGCCCCGCAGGGTGATATTGGGACGCAGATAAATTGCGTTCCGCAGGTTATACACACCCGGCAGAACTTTAAGCGTGCCTCCGCCAAGCCTGTGCAGGTATTCTATGCCGGCCTGGATGACCTTGTCATCGTCACCCTGCAGATCGCCTTCGGTCTGACCGACAGTCAGGACCAAATTCTGTCGATTCCGCATCGGACGATTGGTTGATGTCACGTCTTGTGTGCCTGCTGTTTCCCGGTTACCTGCATCCGCATCCGGAGCGACATATATAAACATCGCAAGAACGAACAATGACAGCGTCGATCTGTTTGAGAATTTTATGTTTTCCCACATCTTTATACCTTTCGTAAATTGAAGTTCTGCAGCCTTCCTCCATCAACTATATATGCCCTAAGAATTTCGCCGCTATAACAAACATTGTATGAGACCAAAGGAGCGGAGTAATAGACGGGCGAGATTTATCTTCGAATATTTGTTCGGGAATGTATTTATCTATTCGCTCAAGAGGCCGGTCGAAGAATTTTCTCGCATTTTTATTGTCACCGCAAAGGCTGTAGTAGATGGACATCCAAAGGCTGAGCAAAGGCCATGTCCCCGCGCCGGTAAGTGTCACCCATCCTTTCCGCACTCCGCCGCAATATCTGTCGCCCGGGTATCTTAACAGTCCTCCGCCACCCGTTGTGTTCGTTTTTATTATTTCAAGAACCGTCCCCTTGATCTTCTCATCCAGCGGGTCCAATATCCCCGAGGGGTAGACCAATCCCAGGAGCGACGTATCGGGTTTTAAGTCATCCGCTCTTGTTTTACGATTTTTGGCTATCGCTCCCCTACGATATGTCCTCGGAATGGATTCCGTGCTGCTCGAATAAATCTCCGCGAAAGTTTTTGACATTTCCTTTTCTGTTTGCAGCCATTTTCTTTTCTT
>CAYTNN010000090.1:0-16659 GCA_964439135.1 uncultured Pirellulales bacterium | reverse complement strand
CGACGCGGTCGCCGGTCGGCCTTAATTTATCGAAAGAAAATCCCGTTCCGCCGCCGGCCTGCTGAATGAGGGCCGTCTGCTTGACCGCTTCGAATATCCCCTCGATACTGTCCTCGATCGGCAGCACAAAACAGGCGCTGAGCATCCCGCGCCGCCCCGCGTTCATCAGGGCCGGTGAGTTGGGCAGGAACTTCAGCGATGCCATTAAGTCGTAGTATTTTTTATGCCACCGTTTGATTTCGCCGCTGCTCGCCCCGTATTTGGCTTCGGCCCCGGCTATCAGTGACGCGACCCTGTCAAAAAGCTGGGCCGGCGTCTCGATGCACCTGCCCTGAGCGTCCCTGATCAGGTATCGGCTCTGCAGGACCTTTACGGCATTGTCACTGAGTGCCGGATAGATATGAGAATCAGCCATAATAAAGTGCCGAACCTTGAAAACCGCTCAAAGACGGCCTCCACTAAAATTCCTGCCCTATTCACAAGGACGAGATTCTTCTTTTCGCTCGGAATGACGATTATTTGTTTTATCGGCTACTTTTAGCCATCGGAACCGAAAAATATCACGAATCTTTTCACTGAATCGAACTCCCAGATGCTGCGTGCTGGTCTTGAAATCCGCCCGCTTCAAATCGTCAATCCCAAGTTTCGGGGGCGATTTGCTGAACAGCGACAAAAGCCATCCAGCAAGTAACCCAAGAAATGAATTGATCTTAGAGCAAAAGCGCATACTCATGACTTTCGGACGGCCTTCTCTGACGCGGCACGATTTACCGTTGCTTGCCGGCTATCTCTGGACCGCCATTTTCAGAGAACTCAGCAGCTCGCTACCGGTCCTGCTTATCGCTTCCGATTGGCCGAACAATTGATGCCTCTCCAGAATCTCCGGCTGCCGGTCATAATAGCTCTGCACCGCTCCGACACCGCCTTCGGCCGCGCCACTTGTCCTGTACTCGCCATCCAGAAGCCAGGAACTGAATTCGCCATCGTACTCAGCGGGATAAATCAACGCTACTACAAGTTTATCGTCCCCGTACTTAGCCAGGTGTACCTTGGCTCGACAAGGCGGCGAGCTTTTTACGGCCAAGTTAACCAGACCCTTAAAATCCCGCCGGGCGGTTTGAAGCTCACTCGAATAAAAGAACATCCCGGCCTCGAGCTGGAACGTGTCGCTCGGCACGCCTTTTAGTTCGAGCCGGCCGTCCGGATAGGCTTTATGAATCTTGTAGACCTTGCCGTCCTTGTATTTCTCGCTCTCCAGAAGCTCCGCGACTTCTTCAGCCGTAAAGCCCACGCCGGTGTGATCGCCGAAATCGAAGATATACAGGCCAACATATTTTTCAGGTTTTTCTAATTCTGGCAGTTTCATAGCGAGGTATTATAATTGCAAATCAGCATAATTGCACGCTTTTTTTACGCAGAAACGTTTTATCCTCCCGACCCGTATCGACGGCATAACTCTCGACACGCCGGATTGTGTACTTACGATCTGCTTGAATAAAGGTTTCTGCTCAAGCGTATATATGTTAGGTTTGACAGAAATAATTTATTGATAAGGAGCCTGATATGACTAACGGGGCAGCGGCGGGAGGCGCCGCGGCAGCAGCAATCGCGCAGGCTATCAAGGCCTCCGGTGCGATTGTCAGTGTGGAATCATCCGACTTTCTGACGATACTCGAGAAAGTGGATCGTCCTTTGGTGGTTTGTTCCGAGAGCAGGTTCATTTCAACAAAATATCACTACCTGACCGCATATAAGGGGCTCATTTTCTATACCAAATCCCTCAGTCCCCTGATGCTGAGGCCGAGCGTTGAAATCGTCCGTGCAAAAAAAATATGGATTCCCGGGTAATATTGCGGAACCGGCGATAAAACCTCCGACTAAACATTGACTTTTAGCCGGGCGAATTTTCGTTTGCCTACGCGGATGACGGCTCCGTCTTTAGGTGTGATTTCAGCGTTCGGATCGGTCAGTTTTTCGCCGTCGATACTTGCCGCCGATTGCTTTATCATTCGTTTTGCTTCGCCGCCGCTCGATACAAGTTTGCAGGCAAGTAAAAGTTTGCTGGCAGCGATCGGTTCAGCGGGCATTTCAACTACCGGGATTTCCTCGGGCAATTGGCCTCGGGCAAAGACTTTCTCGAATTCGGCGGCAGCGGCTTCGGCGGCCTCTTCGCCGTAGAACTGACTAACAATCATCTTGCCCAGCAGAACCTTCGCCTCTTTCGGGTGTGTTTTTCCGGGATCGACAAGTTCGGCGATTCTCTCAGCCGGCAGGCCGGTCAGCAGCGTGAAATAATTCTCCATCAAATCATCGGATATGCTCATCACCTTGCCGAACATATCGTTAGGCTCGTCGGTGACGCCGATGTAATTATCTTTGGATTTGCTCATTTTTTCTTTGCCGTCTAAGCCCACGAGGATCGGCATAGTTATTACAATCTGAGGTTGTTGGCCGTATCCCTTTTGAATATCACGACCGACAAGATTATTGAAGGTCTGGTCGGTGCCGCCAAGCTCGACGTCGCTTTCGATCATAACCGAATCGTAGCCCTGCATCAGCGGGTAAAGGAATTCGTGCGTGTAAACATCCACATCAGCCTGCAGGCGTTTCTTGAACGTATCTCGCTGGAGCATCTGGGCGATCGTTTTCTTTGCCGCTATCTGAATCAGCTCCATCAAAGTGAGCTTCTCCAGCCATTCGCTGTTATGCCTGATTTCGAGCTTCTGCTCGGACGTATCAAGGATTTTTCCCGCCTGTTCGAAATATGTCTTCGCATTCGCATTTATCTGCTCGGGCGAGAGCACCGGCCTAGTCGTGTTCTGGCCGGAAGGATCGCCAATCCGCGCAGTGTAGTCCCCGATGATTAGAACCGCCTTATGGCCGAGATCCTGGAACTGGCGCATTTTCCGCAATACAACCGTATGGCCGAGATGGATATCCGGACTGGTCGGGTCCAGGCCCAGCTTGATTCGCAACTGCCTGCCCGCCCCGGACGCCTCCGTAAGCTTCTGAGCTAATTCGGCCTCGGTAAAGATTTCAACTGTGCCGCGTTTTAATAACTGGATTTGTTCTGCTATTATTTCTGACATAAATCTGGTTCCACAAATAACACAAAGCTT
Organism: uncultured Pirellulales bacterium; assembly: GCA_964439135.1. Taxonomy (GTDB): domain Bacteria; phylum Planctomycetota; class Phycisphaerae; order Sedimentisphaerales; family Anaerobacaceae; genus JAFGPJ01. The sequence goes on along the minus strand of CAYTNN010000090.1, from coordinate 13,540 downwards.
AATAATAACTTTCAGGAGGCACTATTATAAGGGGTAAGCGGAAAACATGCAAGTATCACTCATCGCCTTTAATCCAATTCCTTCGAAATACGGTAACGGCCAATATGTATAAAACAAAAGCTGCTATAATAAATAAAATACATATAGTTTCTATTTGCTTTTCGCTGATGTGCTCATGCGTCATCCGCCACAGCCACATGGTTTTATGAGGCCAGAACATTTTTACGTCAAAGTGATAGGATCCATCGATCAAAACATGCAGCCAAACACCCAGGACGCCGGAAATGACCATTTTTCGTAAACTTGTCTGGTAAGGTATGTAGAATATTCTCATTAGGCTCTGGAATAAATTCCGCATCGGATATGCCGCGACGCCCCAGAGCGCACCGACTACCGCGCCAATCAACAGCGTATGACAATATCGGTGCATCGGCCATCCGAGCCCAAATAACCCTATGATCAAAACCTCAACGTCGACAATGACATTGGCAAGGACAAACACCGGCAGGTCGATCCACTTCCCAAATACAAACCCGATAAATCCACTGGGCCCAAAATGATACGGCGTAAAAGGCATTTAAATATTGCTTCAGCAGGTAATTGCTAAGTTCCGGTCAGATACAGACCTTTTTCGAGATAGTTTTGGATATAATCCCTGATTGCTTCTTCGAGAGGCGTTGTCTGTTTACTGTAACCGGCTTTGCGAAGTTTGGACAGATCGGCCTGAGTGAAGTATTGATATTGATTGCGGATTGAAGCGGGCATTTCGATATACTCGATTTCCGGTTTTCTTCCCATTGACACAAAAACAGCGATGACTAAATCATTCCAGGTGCGGGTTTCGCCGGTGCCGATATTAAAGATTCCATTGATATACGGATTGTCGAAAAAGAACAGCGTCATATTGACCGCATCCTTGACGTACAGAAAATCCCGCACTTGTTCACCGTCGGCATATTCCTGCTGGTAAGATTTGAACAGGCAGACTTTGCCGGTCGTTTCAATCTGCTCGTAGGCCTTGACGACAAAGCTCATCATATCACCCTTGTGATACTCGTTCGGCCCGAAGACGTTAAAGTATTTCAGGCCTGCAATCTTGCTTAACAGCCCGGCCCGGCGGGCCCACATATCAAACAAGTGCTTGGAATAGCCATACATATTCAAAGGCCTTAAGACCTCAATCTTATCTTCGTCGTCGCTGAAGCCGGCCAAACCGTCTCCATAGGTCGCCGCGCTGGAGGCGTAGATAAAACGAATATCGGTATCCGTCGCCCATTGGGCCAAAAGCTTGCTGTATTCGTAGTTGTTCTTAACAAGGTAGGAGGCGTTCGTTTCCGTGGTGTCCGAGCAGGCGCCAAGATGAAAGATGACATCAACCGGGCTATCGAGCTTGCCTTCAATCACCAACTCCAGAAAATCGTCTTTCTCGACATAATCGGCAAAAGACAGATTCCGCAGATTCTTCCACTTCTGGTCCTTGCCAAGCTCGTCAACGACAAGGATGTCGCTAATTTGTCTTCTGTTCAGCTCGGCAATCAGTGCCGAACCGATAAAGCCGGCACCCCCGGTGACTATAATCATTATGCAACTTCCTTATTGTCCAGTTTGATTTTCCATGAGCTTAATTTGCCGTTCCGGATATGTCAAATATTTATGCCCTCCAGGCGCATAAAAAAAGCCGCTCAGAGATAAGCGGCTCCTAAAAATCAATAACTCGATGAATATTCAGCACAAAGCGATATAGCTTGCAATTGCCAGAATCAAAATCCGCCTCTTGTTAAATGCAAATGGAAGCCAAGTTTCATAATAAAACTTTTTCATCGAGCACCCCATAAAACAATACGTCAAATAATTTCTTCTCTTACGATGTTATTATCATAACCGAAAGGGGCAATAAAAGCAAGGAAAATCGCAATACGAAGAATGTAAACATCTGGTAGCAAAACACTTATGTTCTTAAAAAAACGCATTTTTTTGCGACTTATAAATCCGGTACAAACCTGGAAATCTCATTCCGGCACTCATACCTCTACCTGTCTTTGTTGCGAAAGCGCCGAGACCGATAAGAAGCAGAATATCAATTATAATGATGCTATTAAGGGATTACAGATGTCTATTCCAGCATGAAGACCAAATCCGTAGCCTGTTCCCCAAAAAAACGTCCGACGAGGAATCCGCTGATTAGCGATAGCATCATTTCACATAATAATTTTAATGCGAATATTTCCAGCAGAGTTTACTTGACCTCGATACGGAGACGGATTATACTGCCCGGCTCTTGTCTGTGTAAAAAGTATTTGACGAAATGTATAGTTGACAAAGCAATTCATATCGCGTTATAATATCGCGATTGAATTATAAGGAGACTTAAAATGACTGAATATATGCAATATTTGGGCTTTTGGACACCTGGGCCCTTCGAGCTTATCATTATTCTTGTTATCGCGGTGCTTCTATTCGGCAGGCGGCTGCCCGAGATTGCCCGAGGTCTGGGTAAGAGTCTGACCGAGTTCAAAAAGGGAGTCAGCGAAGTAGAGGAAACCAAGGACGAACTGGTCAACGACGTCAGGAAAATCGGTGATGATGTGGCCAAAGAGACCAAAAGCGCCGCCGGCCTGGACGATACCAAAGATTCGATGAGCTAACTCGCCTAAGTCCCGAAGCCTCGCGGACTCGCCTTGTCTATAAAATGGGCAAAAACAAAAAAAAGAAGAAAAAAAAGCCTCAAGACCCTCTCAGCTCCACAATGAGTCTGGGCGACCACCTCGAAGAGTTGCGAGGGCGTTTGATTCTTGCTATTACCGGATTGCTCATCGGAACAGGGATATGCCTCCTCTTCGGCACGCGAATTATCAAGTTCATCGAAAGGCCATATACCAAAGTATTTCAGGCATCTGATAACAAGTCTCAAACAGATGAAGAGACAATAAAGCTTTTAAATAATCTTTTTAACAATGCTCGCCGGAAACTGGCCGCCGACCCAAACACCCAAAACATTGAACCGAAAACTGAGGAATTCGTGCAGAAGTTTTGTACAGAGGCTATTTTGGCATTGTTTAACGATCCGAACTACTCAACCATCCGTCCGCCGGGGAATCAGACATCTCCTGAACGTCGTCTTCAAATACTCAGCCCGGCTGCCGGCTTCATCAGTTATATCAAAATCGCATTGATGGCCGGTCTGATCCTGTCGTCCCCCTGGGTCTTCTATCATATATGGATGTTCATAGCTGCTGGACTTTACCCCCATGAGAAAAAATACGTTCACTCAGCCGTACCATTTTCCGCAGTGCTGTTTGTCATCGGTGCTTTGTTCTTCCTTTTTGTTGTGGCACCGCTAACGCTCGGTTTCCTTGTGAAGTTTAATGAAGGCGTGCTTGACGCAAGGTCCAATTTCACTTTTGCCGACTATATTTCATTTATCACGATGCTCATGCTGGTTTTCGGTGCGGCGTTTCAGACTCCGGTTGCGATCTTCTTTCTTAACAGAACGGGTCTTGTCTCAATCCAGGCCCTGCGTAAATCAAGGAAATTTGTTCTGCTCGGCATATTTATTATAGCTGCAATGGCCACTCCACCGGACCCAATCTCTCAAGTCACTCTTGCTATACCTCTATACCTTCTGTTTGAACTGGGCATACTCCTCAGTGTATTTGCGGAACGCAAGAGGAAATCGCAAGCGAAAACCACATAATCACGTCATGGGCCTAACGACTGCATCTTATTCAACAATGCGTTTTACCTGGTAATAGTAGGTAGCATAGCGTCCGTTAATTTCGAAGGAATTATCTGTGCGCTCGACTTTTTGAGCCGTAGGCACACCATAAACATCGACGACATTCACCGACGTCAGAGGATCGCCTTTGAATGTGAGGGTCGCTTGTACCGGCTCAAGTAACAAAGGAGGCCCGCCCGTCTCGATGAGGTTGGTGCCGTCTTCATTATAAACCGTCCCGAGCTGTTTGTCCTGCGCCATGGCGGTAATAAGAATGTGCCCTGACTCGATCAGGGGCTTGTCATCCAGCGGCGTAAACAGCAAGCTGACAAAGGGCGTCGTTCCAATCCGGACGGTCACGCCGGGCAGATCAAACGTGCGGCCGCCGGCAAAACCGATAACGCCCTGCGTTTTCTCGGAATGGATGGTGACAATTTTATTGCCGTAATCCCAGGTGAGCTGGCCGGTGCTGCTTCGAATGGTCTGCGACTGCCGGTCCCAATATGCGGACAATTCGCCGAGATAGGAGGATTCCAGACCGTCCTCGACCTTAAATGTCACGCGACCTATGGCCAGAGCCTCTACGGGTGTATCGCCGTGAGCAAGCAATTCATTCTCATCGTAACCGGTCGGGCCGAATTGCTGCTGGAGCTTATCGGTGCCGGCGAAAATATCGCCGGTTGACAGCCGGCGAGCGGAGATAATATCGCCCTCATCTAAGTGGTTGTTATAGATGGCGAAGGCCAACGCCGGGAACTGGCCGATGTAGTGAGGAGTGCAGGTGACATAGGACCTCATGCCGGGCCAGCCATTGCCCATAAACGCACGGGAAGCGGCGAAGTGGTAGGATGCGTCCCACCCCTGGAGCCCCATGCCGTAAAACGCGAACAACGGCGCAATCTCAGCCTTCCACTGGTTGGGCGGTTTCTGCGTCCATTCGGTCATGATAAAGGGCTTGTCCTCGACCTGCCAGAGACCGCTGGAAAGGATTCCTCGACCGGCCTTGTTCATGTGGGTGTCGTTGCTGACCGAGCCTTCTGTGATGTTGTGACCGCCTGCGCCGCCGCCGAAGTAATTATGGCGGTCGATTGCGTCCATCGCATCGTCAGTCCAGAGATTGGCCGCAGACGCCGCCGGGCCGCCCGCCTTCCAGGCGGTGGTCACCGTTACAGCCTTGTAACCCAGCTCGCGCAGCCGCTGCTGTCGTCGCTCGTAGTAATCACGCTGGAGTTCGGCTAAGAAACGAATGAAGTCGCCCATTCGCTTTTTTTCGCTGTCCTTGTTCCAGCGAGGACCGTCGACTTCCATCTCCCATGCACCGTACATCTTCATCTTCGGATTATCGACCGAATCATCGGACCTTTTACCGGCATCCCAGGCGACCTTCAAACTCCTGTCATTGCTGTAGCGTTTCTTCACCCAGTTCATCCACATGGTGCCGAGGATCGCAGCGTGACGGTCGAGCTTGCCGTTGCCGTACTCGGCCAAATCATTGAGCGGAGCGTGCCAGAAAACGCTGTCCTCGTTGTGTACCTCGACAATCGCCAGCGCCGGATCATCCTTATAGGCAAGCCCTGTGTATGGATTGACATGTTCGAGAAGCGCACACTCCCACTGCCACTCCGAGTCCTGCAACTCCTGCATGATAGCTACAACGCCCGAAGTGCTTTTCCCGGCACTACTATTAGGCAGCTCATTATAAAGGTTCTGTGGATAGCCATCGTCCGGCGTGATTACATGCGGGTAGAACAGAGACCAGGTCATGTAGATACCGTTTTCCTTGAGGATCGAGAACCACCGGTCCCACCTGTCCAGTCTGGCGGGATCGAATTGCCGGCTGCGGCCGCCCGACTGCAGGACGCCCAGCACGCTTTGCACCGGGTGCTGGCGCACCATGTTGATGCCGTGCTTGGCATAGAACCGGGCCTGGCGACGCTGCGAATCGGCCGTCTCGGTCATCCCGGCGTCAACTCCCCAGAACTTTACCGGAGTGCCTTCCTCGAAAACAAAATCCTTGCCGTGTTGTTTGAGGAAACCGTGCTTGCCGGCGGGTTTTTCGATCAGTTGACTCATGTCGATAATTGAATCAGGGGAATGCCGGTCCGGCCCGGCCATCAATATGAACCAGTCATCCGGCCCGGGAGCCGGCGGATTCGGATTAGGCTGAACAACACCCGTGGGCGCCCAGGGAAAATTCGTAAAAGCAATCGCATCGATGCCGCCGTGACCTTGCTCATCCGCCCCGTCACGGTCGGAGATGCGAACTTTTAGCGTGTGCGACCCCGGCGCCAAATCGATCGAACCACCGAACGTCCACGCGATGAAGCGTATGTCGATGCCGGGATCGACCAGGTCAAGCTGGTTGGTGACAAAAGATAAATCGATATCCTGCCAGGCCCCGTCGTCGATGCTGTAGCTGTAATCGGCACCGCCGCCGCTGTTGCGAAACGGATTGAGCCGAATCCACCACGAATAGCTCCCGCCTTCGGTTACGGCAAAGCTGTACGTCGCCGTGCCGGAATCTTGGTAATTGTTGCTCGTGTAGTGCGAATGCCAATCGCCATCGGAAACACCGGGCTCTCCCGGCGACAAGAGGTCCTTCGTAATATTGTCGTTATGGTACCACGACCCTGCACCCTGCGTCTCAACGAAAGTGGACGTTTTATAATCCTCTCCTTCGATCCAGATCGCCTCGTTTGCCGGGGCAGGCTTTGAAAAACACGCCAGTAATAAATACGCCGCTGTGAAAAGTCCGGCAGAAAGTATTTCACTTTTTCTCATTTCCTTTTTCCTTGTTAATAAACCTTAAGAACAATTGACCCTATCCCATCGCGTCGCCATTTGAACCCCGCCACCAATATCTAACAGACTATCAATAATCAGAAACTGAGTCAATGCCTTAAATTGCGGGATTGGTCGTTCAATATTCATTCCTACAAATTGCCAGGATACCGATGATATGCTATAATACGGCAGATTTGGAAAACTACTGTTTTGAATAACTTAAACTTGGGAAGGTCAGGAAATGCTATCGCTACGAAAAGAACAAGCACCGTCAGTCTGTCCAAAAGCAGGTAAATCTCCTAAGCATCAACGAAAATATCGCTGGCTAAAGTGGATATTTCCTATCGGGGGCCTGTTGGCGCTGCTGTGGTTTCTGATTCGCGTGATACCAAAGCCATCGCGTGCGACGTATCCGTGCCAGCGTGCCGCCTTCCCGTTGGCGTCGGGTTTCGCAATCTGGCTCGCAGGCGCTATCGGTTCGGTTACGGCTTTTCGCAAGGCAAAACGCTGCCTGGCACAGTCGCGCTATGTATTGTGTGTCATGCTAATCGCGGTGAGCGTCGGCTCTGTATGGTTCGCTCAAAGCATGACGGCGGAAAAGACGGTTTTCGCCGATGAACCGGCCGCAAACGCCCCGATTGGTGATGCGAAAGGGATTCACCCGGGTCGCGTTGTCTGGGTCCACGATCCCGATGCTACCGACTGGGCCGGCCCCGGAGACGGGCACTGGTGGCAAAGCAATCATACGGATCAGGCGGTAGTGGATAAGATGATAAGCCGGGCGATCATGGCTCTGAGCGGCGAAAAAAACGATGCCGCCGCATGGAACAGGCTTTTCGAGCACTTCAACCAAACGAACGGCAAAGGAAAATCCGGATATAAGAAGGGAGAAAAGATTCTCGTCAAGGTGAACTATGTCGGCTGCATTCAGGTTTGGCGCGGAGATTCGGTGGCAGGCATCGACGACTACAATCTTAGAAACGCCGACTATATGAATACCTCGCCGCAAATGATAATCGCCCTTCTGCGGCAGCTCGTCAACGAAGCCGGCGTCAACGAGGTGGACATCACGGTTGGTGATACGCTTTGCTACTTCCCGAACGAGTTTTACAATATGTGCCACGAGGAGTTCCCGAATGTCCGCTACCTTGAGTACCTCGGCAAATTCGGGCGGACCGGCGCAAAACTGTCAACTGTACCGTTCTACTGGAGCACGCCGGACGCTGAAGGCAAGAAAACAGACTATGTGCCCGTCTCTTACGCCGAGGCGACATACCTGATTAACCTGGCGAATCTCAAAAGTCACAACGACCAGGCGGGCATCACGCTTTGCGCGAAGAATCACTACGGTTCGCTGGCCAGGAAACCGGCGCGGCTGAGCGATTATTACGATATGCACAATGACCTTCCGTACCACGTTACAGGAATGGGTCATTACAGGCCTCTGGTCGACTTGATGGGACACAAGCAATTTGGCGGCAAAACATTGCTCTACCTGATTGACGGGCTCTACGCCGGAAAGCACGCCAAGGAAAGAGCACCGAGAAAATGGAACAGCCCGCCCTTTAACGGCGACTGGAGCTCTTGCTTGTTCGCCTCGCAGGACCCGGTCGCAATAGATGCGGTCGGCTTCGATTTCCTGTGGACCGAATGGGATGACGGCCCCCATCAATCCGGTACAAACGATTATCTCATCGAGGCGGCGCTGGCCGACAAACCGCCTTCAGGAACTTTCTACGACCCCGACCACGAAGGAAATGTAAGCCGCATGGCAAGTCAGGGCGTTTACGAGCACTGGAACAATCCGGCGGATAAGCAGTACTCCCGAAATCTGGGAACGGGAAAGGGCATCGAACTGGTAAAACAAACGGCTGCCGTCAAAAGCACAGTCAGCGTTCTGGTTACCAGCGATAGCAAATAACTTTCCGTTTATTACTGAACGGTCAGCGAATCACTGGTTCTCGACTGATGGATACGACACCGGCCGAGTATGCTGGCATCGTAAAGCGAAGGGACTTTCCGTCGGCATTTACTTTGGCCGGCACAGGGCGTATTCGATTAGGCTCCTCCAGCGTATTGCGCGCATTCAACGAATCGGCGGTAACCAGTTTCATCCCGGCAGAGGCGATTGGCAGCGAGCCTTTGACGATCAACTCGACCGGAACCGGCTCGGCGCTGGGATTGACTACCTTGTAATATAGCTTTGTCCCGTCACTCGATTTTGTTGCGACACCATTAAGCGGTCCCGGGTCGCCGGTAAGCTGCAGACGCAGAGGCGCATAATTTTCACGCCATAATTTCATAACCACATAGTTCGGAGCGGCAAACCAAGTGCATTGGTCGAAGTTGATAAAGGCATTGTCCCACGAGCTGGCCGAGACATGGCGAAGGAACAGTGCCGGGCCGGCCATTGTCAGGATGTCGGAGCATCGCTCAAAGGCGTTGAGCAGGCCGCCGCAATAAAGGCCTGTGCGCCAGTCGGTGCTCTGGGCGTTCCACTCGGAAACGTAGATTTTCAGTGCGGGATTGCTCGAAGATTTTATGATCCCGCCAAGCTCGCGGAAGAATGCTTCGTAATTGCGCGGCCCATCGGCGAATCGGTCGGGGTTCTCATAATGATGTATGCTGATATAATCCAGCACGGCGGCGCATCGCTCAATCACTGTGCGGTTGTACGGCATGCCATTGCGATCGTTCCTTCCCATGCCGCCGCTGCCGCAGGCGAGCAGCCTAATGGACGGATCGACCTTCTTCATCAGCGGGGCAAGCCTGAGGACTTCTTCGGCGTATTCTACAGCCGAAGTGTGCCATGTCTCATTGTCGATTTCCCAGAATTTAACATTATACGGCTCACGATTACCGTTCGCAGCTCTAACCTTGCCCCACCTGGAGTTGGCCGGGCCGTTGCAGTATTCGATCCAGTCGAGAATGTCCTGCGTGTAATCATGGGTATCGGCGTCGTTATTCCAGCTTTTTGAGCCGATGTTTACAACGATCAAAGGCTCGGCCCCGACGGCCCGGCACATCCTGACAAATTCGTCGGTGCCGAAACTATAGACGTCGAGGTCGTCCCAGATTTCGCGCGGGTGAGGCAGGCGTTTGTGCTGCGGGCCGATGCCGGTCTTCCACTGGTACGAAGAAGCGAAGCAGCCGCCGGGCCATCGAATTACGGGGGGCTTGAGCTCTGCGACGGCTTTGAGCAGGTCGGGGCGAAAGCCGCCCTTCTCTTTCCATGTGCCCGGCATCAGACTGACCTGGTCGATCCAGACCTCGCTCTTGGCCTTCGCACCGATGCTGAGCGAGGCTTTGTCACACGACCAATCCGGCTTAAGTGTGAAGCTGAACTGCCGCCAGTCCGGCGCAGGCCGGCCGATTGATTTTTCTGTTTGCTGCCCGTTGTCGCCAAGCAGGCGAACGACCATCCCATCGGACGCTTCGCCCTTGAGCCATACAGATCCCTCATATGATTCGCCGGCACGGATGCAAAGATTTTCCTGCTGCAATCCGCCTCCCTCGTTGCCGGTTGTAATCTTCTGACAGACTCGACTGTTTAGCGGGTCCGTCCGATCAAGATATGCCTCAGCTTGGCCATAAGTCTGCCAGAAGCTGGCGGTATTCCTGCCTGTAAGATTTTCGGGGATTCCTTCATATAAAATCGCTCCGTCGAGTGACTTGACCTTGATGTTTCTAAATACGGCCTCGGTCGCCCATGTTCCGATGCCGACACATCCGGCCAGGTGGGCGCTGCGTCCGTCAGTGAATTCGATCACTTTGTCGCCGTCGAGCCAGATATCGAACTTCGGGCCTTCGCAGCGTATCCGAATTTTGTACAACTTGTCCCGCTCGATTCTCCCCTGCGCTGCCGGGCCGACAGTACCCCAGCGACCACGGTTTTTATTACCTCGCTCGACCGCGTGCCTGGCATTGCCCCATCCGCCGAGATTGCACCAATAAAAGTCATCTTCATTCTTAACCCGAAACAAAATCAGGAAGCCTTCCTGGCCGCCGGTTTTTTTGGCTTCGAGTGTGTACTCATAATCTCGCCAGTCCGTATCGCCGAATGTCAGCCGCACGTTCGTGCCCATACCTTCCTGGGCGATTGTCTCGCCGCGGACGGTCCATTGCCCCAGCTTATTTTGCTCGAAGCTTCGGTTCCAGATCATCTCGCCCCAAAGGCCGCCGTTGACCGAATGGAAGATGTGTTCGAGGAAATGGCCGTATATCTTATTATCAATTTCAGAGACTATGCTGTCCGGGTCAATGGTCAGCTTGACGCTTTGCGCCGGAGATAGAACTGTGACTATACAAACGAATAGCAATGCGGGAAGATGTGCTCTTTTCATCTTATTGTCCTTAATCTATTATAATCTCTAATTTGGCTTTACAACTCTAATCATATAATAGCAGGATTTCCCGAAAGAGCAACCACGGCGCCGCAGGGGGAACATGGCAATAACAGCAGAGCATGAATTCACAACCTCAATGCCAACCAATACAAACGGGGCTTATACCTGCTTGAACGGTATAAGCCCCGGTTTCATGTCTATCCTGATGTCGTTTCAGGAAAAGGTGCTTTCATTCGGCAATTCTTTTATCGATTAAGCCGAATATCGTCAAAGTATATCTTGCCCGAACCGCCGGGGATTGTCGCGTTGCCCTTGGTCCCCAGGCCAATTATCATCTTATCAACGTCTGCCAAATTTATGCCCTGATCGGCAAACGCCTGTAATGGAATCACCCACTCGGTCCAGGTGTCGATCTGTGACGCGGCCGGATCGTCATGAATTACCACCGCAGGCGCTCCGGCACTATTTGAAAGAGCTACATACAGCGGCTCGGCATCGTTACTGAGGATGCCGATATCCTGGCTCGCCCACTGCCCGGTGACACTACCGGTAGTCGTGACATTCGAGAATACGGCCTGACATGTCAAAGCAACATCGTGGCTCGTCACCGCCAAACCGATATAGACATTTGCGCCCATTGGGATGTTCTCTGTGCCCTGCATCTCCCACGTCGAGCCATTAGCTGAATGATACGCTGTAAAGTTGCCGGAAATGCTACGCTCTAATTTCACCCAGTACGGTGCAGTAATCGAAGCGGTCGTCGTGTCGAGGCTGGTCTGGCCCATGCCGGGACGCCGCTGGAAGGACACACCCGAACCAGTTGTCACAACCATCATCGCGTGCGCCGAGTCAGGAACGAGTGACTCGCGGATCATCACGCCTGCTTTTGCCCAGGCGTTTGTGTTATCGACGCTCTGGACTTTTGCTACAACCGTACCGGTGCCAGTGAGCATCATGTAGGCGAAGTGGAATTCATCAGCTTCCACGCCATTCACCGCCCAGATATCCGAGCCGGAAGCAGTCATCGTGTAAGTACCAGTCGGGCCCTCGACGAAACTGCCGACGGACGCCGAGTAGCCTCGGAACCACAGCGATAATTCCGTAACGCCTTCTTCTGTCCAGTCTCGCCGGCCTGTCAACGTATGCTCCACTTCCGAATACTTCGAATAACCCTGCTTGTTATTGTCGTATGCAACCGGCATAGATTTTCCGCCGCCGTTGACGATAGACTCCTCGGTATAAGAAGGGGTAATTTCATCGCCTACCGCAGCGCCGGTTCCGTTGCCGGCATAGTAACCCGCAGTACCCGGCGTGCCGTAGCCAAGGCCATCGTGCCATGCATACCATATTTGGTTTTCGCCGGCATCGTAGCTCTCAAAATCGTCGACGACGAAGTAATCACCGGTTGTAAAGCTCCAGAGGGTGCCCGCCCATGGGCTATCTGGACTGACGCCGTTGACTTCATCGACGCGCCAGAAGTACGTCGTGTTTAATGCAAGTATGCCGGGGTCATAACTCTCTTCACCGAGGGCCTTTGGCCCCTTGTACTCGGGCGAGGCTGTCGTGGCATTCTTGACTGCGTCCGCGTCTGTGCCGAAGTACACCTCGTGCGAAGCGGCGACGGCTCCCGCATTCCATTTCAGAATCACTGACGGTTTTACGTCCACGGCACCATTGGCCGGATTCGGGCCAGTAACGGCGCCCTCGGTAGTAAAGCTCCAGACATCGCCTTTATACATAGTGACACCATCGAACTCATCGACACGCCAGTAATAAGTCTTGGCCAATTGAAGCAGCCCTGGGGAGTAATTCGCAGGACCGCTCGGAACACCCGCCTCAGCGTTGCTTACCTCATCGAAATCTTCACCGAAGACAATATAGTTCAATTTTGCTCCGAAACCTGCCGTCCATGCAAGCCGCACATTCAAATCTACGAATTCAGCACCGTCAGCCGGAATGGGTTCGTATGCAGTCTTGGGAGGAATCGTGAAGTTCCAGACCTTGCCTTTCCATGGACTGTTCGGCTCGGCTTCATTGACCTCGTCGATTCGCCAGTAGTAAGTTGTGCCGGGCACGAGACCGTCCGGATAAGCATATCCGGGAAAGCCGGCAATACAAAACGTCAAGTCCTGATTGCCGCGGAACAGTTCCGAATCTCGCGTGGCTTCATTGACGTCTTCGAAATTCTCGCCCAAATACACATCGTGCGAGACAGTGAAATCTCCCGGCGCCCAGTCAAGAGTTACCCATGTGCCCACATGGAGTGCGCCATCGGCCGGACTCGGGCCAAGAGCGTACGGATATCCCTCGCCGCCTTCCATTATTGACTGAATCTCAACTTCTAACAAAGCCCCGTCGTAGATACGCGCATCGTCCAGCAAACCGACAAGAAGATGGGTGGGCGGAATAACATCTCTTCCCGCACCCAGAAGCAGGCGTCCGGTGCCGGTTTCAATCGAGCCTGTAGAATCCATTGTTCCTATTTGCTCGCCATCCAGGTAGATAATCTTTTTGGCCCCGTCGTATGTCGCAGCCACATGGTGCCACTCATCGTCAAATAGTCCGGCGGCAGGAACGGCCATCCATTCCGGGTCGGTTCCGGTAGTCTTAAAGCCGACTTGCTGGCCGGGTCCGTAATAGTACAATGCGAATGTGTCGATATTCGGCCCGCCCCTCATGATGATGCCGGACCAGT
>CAYTNN010000089.1:0-16740 GCA_964439135.1 uncultured Pirellulales bacterium | reverse complement strand
ACTTTACAATGTGTAAAACCTGTGAAAAACATTTTTTTTTCGCGCGCAAAGTCAATGCTGACAGCAACCTCGGACAAGTGGAAAAGAAATCTTACAAAACACATTTGATTTGCACTTTTATTGCTTAATAATATAGAAAACGACCAACAAATTACGAATCAGGGATTGAACGATGCAAAGCACAGTCACGGATGAAAGTCTTAGTGCGAGTCGAAAGGATGGAGCCTGCCGGAGCGAGGCGGAATCCCAAATACAGGCAATCAACGAAGCTCTTGCCAATAAAGTGGGACAGCAAAAATATCGCATCTGGTTCAAGAACTCAACGAAACTCACTCTCGCCGGCGGATACCTGAAAGTCGGCGTGCCAAACCTTTTCATCGCGAACTGGATTGAAAATCATTTTCACAATGAAATCAGCCAGGTTGTTCGGTCGGCGACCGGCAAGAACGTAAAAGTTACATTCACTATCGATCCGGAGCTTTCCGGCCGCAGAGTTGGTTCGAGTGCCGCTTCTTCAACGACGGCGAAAAAGGACCGGCACCAATCTCGTTTCGTAACAGACCGAGGGACCAAAAGATCCGCCACGGCTGGACAACAAAAGAAAAGGCTAAAGCTCAACCTGGACACGTTCGTCGTCGGTTCGTCAAATGAGCTGGCCTATAACGCCGCCAGGGTTGTAGTCAATGAGCAACAAAGCCCATTCAATCCGCTTTTTGTTCACGGGGGATACGGCGTCGGCAAAACACATCTACTGCAGGGGATATGCAATTCAGTATGTGAGAACCGGCCTCAAACAAATTGGATGTATCTTTCTGCGGAGGATTTCGCCAACCAGTTTATTCTTGCCCTGAAGACAAAAAAACTTGAAACTTTCCGGCAGCGTATGCGTCAAACGGACTTGTTGGCAATAGACGATATCCATTTTCTGGCCAGTAAGCCTTCGATGCAGGAAGAATTTCTGCATACATTCAATACTATCAGTCTGGCCGGTAAGCAGGTGGTCCTTGCTTCCGATGCACATCCGAAGATGATCGGCAAACTGTCCGAAAAGCTGGTGAACCGGTTCGTCTCGGGAATGGTCGTCAAAATTGACATCCCCGATCTGGAGACTCGCTGCCAGATATGCAGACAATATGCAAATAATATTCACAGGGGCGGTTCGCAAAACGCTTATACAAAAGCAAACGCTAATAAACTTGTTCCCGAGAGTGTCATAAGATACATCGCTGAAAATATGCGTACCAACGTTCGGGAGCTGGAAGGTGCCCTGCTGAAATTAATTGCGTTTACGGCACTGAAAAATGAAAAAATCACAACTTCAATGGCCAAAGCCGTTCTGATCGAACACATGGAAAGATGCGACCCGATTGTGCACGTATCGGATATCGAATCAGCCGTGGCGACTTTTTTCGGGATCACGCCGACGAGTATACACTCTTCCAAGAAAAACAGGACCGTGGCTCTGGCCCGCCATTTCAGCATGTACCTGACGAGAAAGCACACGAAGATGTCCTCATCCGAAATCGGCCGGGTAATGGGCAATAAAAATCACGCCACTGTCCTTTTAGCCTGCAAAAAAATCGAAGGGATGATACAGCAAAATGCCGAGCTTCACTGGAACGGCCCGGAAGGCAACAAGATCTCAAAAGCCAGAACCGTGCTTGCACAGCTTGAAAAAGATATCTCACGCTAAGTTCGAATTACCACAAGAACCGTATCGAGATTCCTGGAGCCGATGCCAGGCACTGGAATAACACCGGGTATGATATGTGAGTTGTCTCCGGGATAGCACTCAGACGTTTGCGCTTGTTACCGCCGCATCGTCATATTGTCAATAGTAATTTTCATTGCCTGCACAGCCGGTGACTGCGGCGTCTTCTCATAGGCGGCATCAATAGCCTGTTTCGCCTTGAGCAGTTGGCCCGTTCGGTAATAAACATAACCAAGTAGGAATTGCAACTGGCTCGAACCGCTGCGTGCCAGCCATTGCTCAATATCGGCAATCCTGCCGGCGAGTTTGTTCCCGTCACCAAGCATGGCCACAAGGTCGACTCTCATCTGCAGATATTCGGGACTAATCGCCAGAGCCCTGGAGAGAAACAATGCGCTGCTGACGTATTCACCGGCGGCAAATAATGCATGTCCCCGACCCGCAAGGGCCAGAGGATTGTCCGCCTGATAAACAGACGCCAGAGAGAAGCAGCTCGCTGCACGATAGTAACTGCCCGCCTTCAGATGCTCTTCCGCATCGCGCATGTGCTGATTGAACTTGGACTCCGATAGAGAATCAAGACTCTTATGCCGGCCCATAATCCGGTTCGCTTCGGCGGAAATGTCGGCTTGTGAAAGTTTATTCAGATCATCCAATGGAGAACTATTCTTTTGAGGATTTTCAAAGTTCGATATTCCTGTAAATTCCAAACCGGTCTGCCTGCTGGCATCGGTTCGATTAAGCCCCCCCCCTGCTGCCAGGGCAAGCTTTTCTCCGTTGAAACCGAGTCCAGTTGCCTGCGGTTTGTAATAGTTCAGAGTGCCGCTTGAATCAATCCGCTCCCGGCCGGCGGCCTGGCGTGAATCAGGCACGTATTGCTGATATCCCGAAGGCGTCTGCTCGCGTTTTGCGACCGGCTCAGTGCTCATATCCTTATATGCATCACGTCTCTGTATAGTCGCATCGAGTGACTTCGTCAAGTCATCGAGCTGTTGTCTTACCCGCTCAAGAACGTCGCTTTGCTGGCGATCCTGCCCGGCTCCTGTTAGGCCGGAAGTATCGCCTCTTGCCCTCTCAAGGGTTCCGAGAGTACCGGCGGCAGTTTGCCCCTGACCCGTTTGAAACTCTCTGTTCGCGGCGGACCAGTTTGTGTCCTTTTGCATAAAAAGATTCTTCTGCGATGTGGAATCCATCGAGGGCGTCGACTGCTCCAAAGCGGAAATCCCTTGATGGGTCAAAGCGGTTTGTTTTCCATCCCCGTCCCGATTTTGCGAGGGCGTCTGCATCTCAAACTGCGGTCTTAGATTCTCGACGTTTGTCTCTTGACTCGGGAATTTAGAAGACTCGTTCGTTTCCCACTGGCGTTCCAGATTCGGAATCGTTGTTGAGTCCGTGCCTGGCCATCCAGTGGACTGCGTTCTATCCCTTATGTCTTGAACCTGCTCTTTGAACAGTTCATTCGCCGACGTTTGGCTTTGCCTGCGTATGCCGATTTGAGCCAGCGTAAGTTGCTCCGTATTACGCGGACTCTGTGACATACTTGTCGGGAATTTGCTTTCCAACATTAATCGCGACTGGGCCAACGGACCATATTGAGTATTAGGTCCCTGCAAACCCGAATCAGCGGCTGTAGTACCCTGGGCAAACAAAGTCTGTTCCCGCTGCATGGACTCCGAACCAAATACGCCGGTTCCCTCGGAGCGGGTATTCTGCTGCGCACGGGCGCTGGTCATTGCACGTTCCGGCATGAAAATCTCGGACCGGCCCGGCATCATAGTCGTGACAGTTTCGGTTGGAGAATAATAAGGCTGAGTTCCGTAGTTGTTGGAATGCGTCTGAAAATCTTCCGAGCCGGCTGTATCTCTTAAAAAAGAACTAAGTGAGGATGAACCGAGGCTCGAACCGAAGCTTGTAGGTGATCGGTATGGCACATCGCCGCGGAAGTGCCTGCCGCGACGCACATTGCCGGTAATTAACAAATTTCCACTCGTATCTATCGGAGAAGGAGTGTTTACCAGAGAACTGCGGTAAGTGCTCGGAGGTACTGTGCTTGGGCCAACCGGATTGCCTATCCCCGGATTTTCTACCGACCAGCTTGCCGGCCAACAAAGCACAGCCGACAATACTACTGCGATCATGAAAATCCGATACTTCATAATACCAAATACCTCACAACGACCCAATCGGGCAACCTGCAACAACCCGACGTTTCTATACGTTCGGATATTGCTTGTACTTCGGCTGTTCCGCCCAACTGAGTTTAGTAGCTAAAGTATCCCATTTACTACGAAGCGGATTACTCACAATCAAAAAATCACTATCTTCCCTCTCAACCCTCACAACATCATTAATCGTCAGGTTCAGTGAAACCTGCCCATCAATAGAGATAGTGGTCCCATCATTGACTCTTACGCCAAAAACCTCGATTGTGCTGTCGGCATTTATAACAATTGGTCTGAAGCTCAGCGAGTGAGGGCATATCGGTGTTATCACCACGGCCTCGATTTTCGGCGAGAGAATCGGTCCCCCCGCAGAAAGATTATAGGCCGTAGAACCGGTCGGTGTGGAAATTATCAAACCGTCAGTTACACAGCCGGCCAGCGATTGACCATCCACCAATATTTTAAGTTCGATCATTCTAAAGGGCGGTCCGGCAGTGATATAAATGTCATTAATCGCAGCCGAGTAAAACTTCTCGTCCCGGTCTTTGCCCCGGCCATCGCTGAAAACCCTGCAATTCAGCATCATGCGCTTATCTATTGGGGCCGTACCCTTCTTTAAGCGAGGAAAAAAATCTTGCAACTCAGCCACGCTGAATTCCGCCAGGAAACCGAGCTTGCCGACATTCACGCCGATCACAGGCAAAGATGCCTTACTGACGTTTCTTGCCGTCGAGATAATGCTGCCGTCGCCGCCGAAAACAATAGCATAATCGCATTTTTTCAGGACCTTGGCATCTTCGGGCGGCAAGGCTGTCGTGCAGGTCTGTTTTAAGTCCTCGATGCCGTAACTTGCCACGATTTCCGCTTTACCCTTAGCAAAGCCGAGGAATTCATCAATAGCTTCACTGACACCCCGCTTCTCAAGGTCCCCGAAAATCACCAATTTAGGTAGAGATTTCATCGCCGGTATCGCTTAGTTTTAAGGTTTAACCTTTAAGTTTTAAGATTTAAGATTTTCCTTACCGTCTTTGCTATTGTTTCGGCATTTGCGCCCGCCTCCATAAGTTGTACATCGCGAGAATTATGTCCTATAAATCGCCTTGGCGCACCAAGCAAACGAATAGATTCTGTCGAATAGCCCTTCTCGGCAGCCAATTCGAGCACGGCCGAGCCGAAGCCGCATGCAACAGCGTGGTCCTCCACCGTCACGATACTTTTTCCCTGCCCCAGCAGCGAGATAATCTTTTCATCGATGGGGGCGGCAAACCGACCATTGACAACATCAATCGCGATTTTTTCTTCAGCCAGCAGCGATGCAGCCTTTAACGCTTCGGTCAATACGTTGCCGTAACTGACAACCGCAACGGCTGAATTTTTCGACCTTTTGACGGTCACGCTCTTACCTAATTTGAACGGTTTGGTACATGCGGCCCTGACAAACTCCTTCGGCGGAACAATATCTTTCGGATACCTGATTATCACAGGCTTATCTTCGCTCAGAGCAAATTCCAGAGCCAGCTTCATTTCGATATCATTGGCCGGAGCAGTCAGCACCATATTCGGCATCATTCGTAAAAAACCGATGTCCATCAATCCGTGATGCGTCGGTCCATCCGAGCCAACAAAGCCGGCCCTGTCGATACAGAAAATGACCGGCAGATTCTGCAGGGCCACTTCCTGAAATATATGGTCGAAACTTCGCTGCAGGAAAGTCGAATAAATACAGACCACAGGTTTCAATCCGTTCCTGGCCATGCCGGCCGCAACATCCACGGCTGCGCTTTCAGCAATCCCCACATCATAGAAACGGTCGGGAAACTTTTTGCGGAAATCCATTAGCCCCGTGCCGTCGCACATCGCCGATGTGATAGCGACAATTTTTTCATCGTGCTGGGCAAGTTCCGTAAGATGTTCGCCGAAGGCGCTCGTAAAGCTCTTCCCGCTCGGAACGGGAGCTTTTTCTACCCTGTCTCCGTTAATTTTGAACGGACCGGTCGAATGAAATTTGCTGGTGCCCTGATTGGATTCACAAACGTCATCTTCCGCGTTTGGGATCCATTCGGCCGGACGAAAACCTTTGCCCTTCCTCGTGTAAACGTGCAGAATGGCCGGGTGATTCAGATCGCCCATCGCCTCGAACAATTCTATCAGCGAACCGATATCGTGGCCGGCGACAGGACCGAAGTACGGAATACGCAGGCTCTCGAACATCTGGCTGGCCGGCAGAACCATCCTGATACTTTTCTTAATCCTCTCAAGTGTCTCTTCAACACTTTTGCCGATAACCGGCATGTGTTCCAGGATATTGCTGGTCGTCTTACGCAAACTATCATAGGTCTGACTCAGCCGGACCCTGGAGAAGTATTTCGCCATAGCCCCTACTGTCGCATCGATCGCCATTGAGTTATCGTTGAGCACGATGAGCAGTTGCCTCTTGACCAGCCCGAGATTATTAAGCGCCTCGAAAGATGTACCGTTAACGATGCTGGCATCGCCGACCATCGCCACGATTTTGATCGGCCGTGAGGCGTCCTGTGGAGTATCGCTGTTTAATTTTGAGTTTTGAATTTTGAATTTTGAATTTTTTAACTGCTCGGCCAAGGCCAATCCGATCGCGGTGGCGATCGACGTGCCCGCGTGCCCCACGGCGAATTGGTCGTACTCGCTTTCGGCCGGATTGGGAAAACCGCTGATACCGTCGGAGTGTCTCAGACGCGAGAATTTGTCTTTCCTGCCGGTGATGATCTTATGCGTATAGCACTGATGCCCGACATCCCAAACAAGCATGTCTTTCTTAAAATCGAAGACGCAGTGCAGAGCCAGCGTCAATTCCACAACGCCCAGATTGCTTGCCAGATGTCCGCCGGTCTTACTGACCGAATCAAGTATAAACTGCCGTATCTCGTCGGCCAGCTCCTTGAGCTCTGGAACCGACAGACGCTTTAAGTCTGCCGGGCTATTTATCTGATCAAGAAATTTGCTCATCAAAGACTCTCTAAATTGGTTAATACTCAAAAATGCAACAAAATGTGCAGCCGATTAGCGGCAAATCTACAACTTTTTAGCCAAAAACCTTAAACTCATTGAATATAGCAGGTCCGGAGGGCAAAAGGAATGGTTTTTTATTTTTACTTTCTCTCTCGTATGTCCTATTTTGTCTAAAATACGCCAAAACCAATAGAGGACTGTAATAATGTTAAGGATGCTAACAATGGATCTAATGAACCGACGAGATTTTCTAAAAATGATGGGTTTAAGCACCGCCTCGATGGCTTTATCCGGATGTTCGATGCCCTCCGGGCAGTCTGTGCCGGAGATTTCCGTTAGCAGACCCAACATTTTAATCGTGTTATGCGACGATCTGGGTTACGGGGATCTGAGCTGCTACGGTCATCCGCATATCAAGACACCGAACCTGGACAAGCTTGCCGTAGAGGGCATAAGACTGACCGATTGTTATGCAGCGGCCCCGGTCTGCTCGCCGGCCCGGGCGGGAATGCTCACCGGCCGTACGCCCTACCGTTGCGGTATATATGACTGGATTCCCGCCAACAGTCCGATGCATCTGAAGAAGAAGGAGCAGACGGTCGCTTCGCTTTTAAGAAACAGTGGTTATGCAACCTGCCACTCGGGCAAGTGGCATTGCAACGGCAAGTTCAATTCGCCCGAGCAGCCCCAGCCGGACGACCACGGTTTCGAGCACTGGTTCTCCACGCAAAACAATGCCGGCCCATCACACCATAATCCGAAGAATTTCGTTCGTAACGGCCAGCGCGTCGGCCCATTGGAAGGATACTCTTCGGAACTGATTGTACAGGAAGCTATCGAATGGCTCGGCACAAAGTGGGACCGCGCAAAACCGTTCTGCCTTTTTGTGTGGTTTCACGCTCCTCATGAGCCCATCGCAACCGCACAGGAGTTCATGGCCATATACGAAGACAAGAATAAAGCCATCTACTACGGCAATGTCACGCAGATGGATCATGAGTTTGGCCGGCTGATGAAAACGCTGGATGAGATGAAGCTGCGAGACAAAACGTTCGTAATGTTCACCAGCGACAACGGCCCGGAAACGCTGAACCGTTATCGCGGCGCGAACCGCTCGTTCGGGACGCCGGGGCCGCTGAGAGGGATGAAGCTGCACATGTACGAAGGAGGGATTCGCGTGCCGGGAATTATCCGCTGGCCCGGCAGGACCAGGCCGGGATCTGTATGTCACGAGCCTGTTAACGGGACGGATATTCTGCCAAGCTTGTGCGAGATGGCCGGCGTCGAAGTACCCACTGAAAGGCCAATCGACGGCACCAGCTTTCTGCCGATCTTACAGGGCGGCAAACTCAAACGCAAAGTACCGCTGTACTGGCGATACAATAGCGCGTTGAGCAAGCCTTTTACCGTAGCGATGCGACAGGGTGACTGGAAGATTCTCGCCGACAATGAAATGACGAAGTTTGAGCTATATAACCTGCGAGAAGATATTGCCGAGCAGCATAATCTTGCAGACAGCCGGCCCGAGCGCCTCGAAGCGATGAAGAAGACTCTCACTAAACTCCATGCCGAAATCGACGCCGAAGGACCGGATTGGGATTAGTTTTAGGTTTTGCTTTTCACAAGTATCGCGGCGTATCCGCCGTCATGGTCGAAGCTTTCGGCTTTCGGTAGCGTTAACTGCTCTGATTCGAGAGTGAAGTTTTGGTTTTCCTTCAGGAATTCTTCGACGAGCTCGCTGTTCTCGCACTTTTGAATACTGCAAGTACTGTAGCAGATTTTCCCGCTCGGTTTAACTATCGCCGCAGCGGTTCTGAGCAGCTCGCCTTGTATCCCGGCCAGCTGGCCAATCGTTTCCGGATTAATGCGATATCGAGCCTCGATACGCCTGGCCAGCACACCTGTATTCGAGCATGGGACATCAAGCAGAATGCAATCGAATTTAGAATTTTGAATTGAGAATTGAGAATTGAGGAATTCTTCATACGGAATAATATTGACAATGTTAATGCCGAGCCTGTCGATATTTTCTTTGACCATTTCGAGCCGACGGTTGTCGATGTCGGTGGCGATAATTTTCGCCGAATCACCGGTCGCTTCGGATAACTGTGTCGTTTTGGTACCCGGAGCGGCACAGAGATCGAGAATCGTCCAGCCTGGTTGCGGATCCAACAATCTGACCGGCTTCGAGGCTGTGATGTCCTGAACGGTAAACTCGCCAGCCGCAAATCCGGGAAGCTGTGTCACATCGCGTGGCCTTTTGATTCGTATCATTTCCGAATCACCGGCAATCTCAAAACCAATCTCAGCGTCGGCCAATTTTCCCGTCAAAGCTTCAATCGTAGTTCTGAGCGGATTCGGCCTGATATAGAGTCCCGGCCTGCGGTTCGATGCGAGGCAAATCCGCAAGGTCGATTCTTCGCCGTACTCGTCAAGCCAGCCGGCGACAAGCCATTCGGGCAGCGAAAAAACGGTGCTGAGATATTCGGCGGGATTTATCTGGCGGTCCGGCATAAAAGAAGTATCGAACTGACAGCCGGTCACAGAGTTCTGAGGAATCATGCGTTCAACGTCGCCTTCAGCTAACGGAACCTGTCGATTGCTTATGTGCCTTGTGATCTGCCGCAGGACGGCATTTACGAAGCCTGCCTGTTTGTCACCACCTGCGGCTTTGGCGCTGCCGACCGCCTCATTGACGATGGCATACTGCTCGGTCGAAGGGCAGTAGATCAGCTCGTAGGTCCCAATGCGAATGATATTGAGCAGCCTGGCCTGAATCCTTTCGACAGGCCGGCCGGAGAACGTTGCTATTACCACATCGATAGCCCTGCGATTTCTCAGCGTACCAAAAACAAGGTCCGTCGCTCGCTGCCTTTGGTCGATTTCATGCTGCACTGCGTCCAGAAAAGGGCCGGCGTAATTTTTTACCGGGTCACACTTGTTCAGTACCTCAATTGCGATAGCTCGTGCGGATTTGAGTTTTTGATCAGCCATATTCTACCTGTGTATCCCCACAACTCTCCTAGCCATCCCCAAGCAGAGCTTGAGGCTGCCACACGACACTATTTCCATCGAAGTTGCTGGAGTTCTTCTTTCGTGCGAATAAACTTGACCTTATGGTTGTTTAAGAGGACGCAACCACCCTTCGGGTCGTGGTTGTCGAAATTAAACAATTCCGGCCCGCCGTGCTGATTCCAGCCGGCTTTGGTCTCGAACAAAAAAACGGTATCCGGTGGAGAATCCGGCTTGCAATTTGGATTCAAGGCATAATGGGATTTGCCTTCGCCTGCGGCAGGACATTTGAAAGTGTCCCTCATTTCTTCATCGCTGACGTAAGAAGAATTGTCTCTGTTCCACATGATGGTATCACACCATTGATTGGGTTCCTGGTATGAGTTGATATCCCTACGATCTAAAGGACCTGCAGTATATAGTCTTACTATGTTCCATGCACAATCGCTACGCAGCTTAAACGGCTGTATCTCCGGTGGTTCGATTATATCCAGATTTGGCAAGCCTGGTGGGTACTTGAACATACTCTTGCTATCGGTTGCTATAGAATGAACGTAGACAGTGAAGGACACAATATGCTTGTCTTTATGGTAGCAAGCGATATGAACAGATTTCGCAACGTCCGGCGTACCATGTAGGATATTATATAAGGTTCCCTGGCTAATATCGTGCGAAAAGGCCTCGATGCACCTTGGATCGGTTATCAAAAAAGTCTCAAAAGACTGTATATACTGCTTTTCGCTCGAACTGAGTAGATTATCCACGTCCTGACCAACGAAGAAGTATCCCAGCGTTGAAGGCAGATACCGAATCTCAAGACGTGTACAATTGCTAAGATCAGGTGGAGAGGTATCTCGAACATAAAACGGACAAGACCGCAGCACAAGCACCAGAAGAAGGCATAGGACACCAAGAAAGAATAAGCTTAACACAACACATGAAGCACCTTTTCTGTAATGGTAAGTATTGTATCTCAAAGATAGATCCTTCCTTCACATATCTATCTGGATCAACGAATCATTAGCTTGTGTTTGCCGGCCGTTTGCGAAATCTTTGAAGTCCATCAGCGCCGAGCCTGCCGGTTTAATTCGCACAATCTTCAAGGCATCTTGGCCGCATATGACGTTTAAGTTTTCATCGAACGTTCCGGGCGAAATCAGGGTTGGTTCAGCCCGCCCTGGGCAACCACACAGGGTTGCCCCTACGACCTCTGCTCCGGCAATAGCAACTCGTATCGACTTTCCGGTTTTCTGTGAAACATAATTGACCGAAGCGCCGGGCCAAGGCCAAAAGCCGCGGATTTTTCTTACCAGAACCTCCGCCGGCTCGGCAAAGTCCAGAAAACCATCAGATTTTCTCAGCTTCGGAGCGAGACTCGCTTTATCATGGTCCTGCTCGATATAAACTGCTGAGCCGTCGGCGATTTGGGCGATTGTATTGAGCAGCAGAGGCGCCGCCATTTTCGCCAGCCTGTCATGCAACTGGCCAGCTGTTTCATCGGCTGCGATATCGGTCTGCGATTGAGCCAGGATTTGGCCGGCGTCCATTCTTTCGGACAATGTAATTATGCTGATGCCAGTCGTGCTTTCGCCGTTAATTATCGCCCAGTTTATCGGTGCGGCTCCGCGGTATTTCGGAAGCAAAGACGAGTGGACATTGATAGAGCCTTTCGGCGGCAGATTAGCCAATTCATTACCGATCTTTTGGCCGAACGCAATTACCACAATCAGATCCGGTTCATGACCGGCTATCTTTTCGACGATCTCGGCGGTGTTTACATCATCTATCTCGATAAAAGGTATCGAATGCATATCCGCCCAGCGGGCTACCGGCGTTGGGTGGGGCTTTCTGCCTCGACCGGCGGGATTGGGTGGCTGTGTAACGATAAATCGCAAATCATGCTCCGAGATGCTCAGAGCATCCAGGCATTCAACGCCAAATTCACCACTGCCGAGATATACGATTTTCATTGCTCATCCTGGACAAGAGGAGTAGAGGGCTCTTATTACTCGCGATGATCTTCGAGTTTTTTAAGTTGCCTTCGATGCACGATTCTGGCGGTCTGAGCCATACGATTTACGATGGTGATTCCTTCAATATGGTCGTACTCGTGCTGCATTGCCCTGGCGTAGAGTCCTTCGCCCTGGTCGGTGAATTCGTTGCCGTCGAGGTCGGTCGCAGTCACTTCACATTTCTTGTATCTTCGTATCTTCGTATAGATACCCGGCACCGAAAGGCAGCCTTCGTCAATCCCTTCGAGTTCGCCGATCGGTGTTATTGTCGGATTAACGTACGCTTTTACATTTTCTCTGCTGCCGTCCAGAGAGATAATGAAAAGCCGCAGCGACACGCCCACCTGTGGAGCAGCCAGACCGACGCCCTTGTTTTTAAGCATGATATCGATCATCTTATCCACGAACTGACGGATATTATCATTGATTTCTTCGACCGGCTCGGCCTTAGCACCCAAAACAGCGGCCGGGTAATGTGTAATGTGACATTTATCAATATCCATCATTTTCCCTATCCCACATTAACCAGATATAAGCTACCTTTTAATTTTCGCGGCCTGCAATTGGCAATTATATTCACAATTCCTGCCTTACACTATATATCGTCGAATTCGTCGCCATCAAATGTATTGCCGAGATAAGAGCTTATGACAACTTCGTTTTTGATAATCTCAGCGGGCGGACCGGCTCCTATGACTTTGCCGTGGTCGATTATATAAGCCTTATCGACGACCTCAAGGGTCCTTTCAACATTATGGTCGGTCACGAGGATGCTCACGCCTGAAGCGACGAGCTGCCGGATTTCTTCCTGTAGATCCTGCACGGCAATAGGATCGACGCCGCTAAATGGCTCATCCAGAAGAATCAGTGAAGGATTTGTTACCATGGCCCGGGCGATTTCGAGTTTTCTGCGCTCACCGCCGGAAAGGAATCTGCCATGGCTGCGGGCGACTTCCGTCAGCGAAAAACGTTCGATAAGCATATCCACCCTCTTATGACGCTCGGCCCTGCCGATGGACATCGTTTCCAGAATCGCAAGGAGATTATCACGAACGCTGAGCCGCTGAAAGATACTGGGCTCCTGCGACAAATATCCAATCCCCAGGCGGGCGCGTTTGTACATCGGCAGCTTCGTGATATCCCGGCCCTCAAAGAGCACCGAGCCGCTGTTCGGGGTAATCATCCCCATAATCATTCTAAAGGAGGTGGTCTTGCCGGCTCCGTTCCGGCCCAAAAGCCCGACAATAGTCTGCCGGTCAATCGTAATCGATACTTCGTTAACAACGATCCTGCCGGAATATTTCTTTACCAGTCCGCAAGTTTCAAAAAGAGTCATGTCTACCATTTTAGTATCTCATATAGAATATCGCAATTCGGCATTATAACAATACTAACCGCTAAAGCAAACAAATAACACATCTCGTGAACCTCAGAGCCGAATATGAGAAAAGCTAATAAATATTCTGGCATTTTTATGATTTTTCTGCTATTAAGTAGTTTCTCTTATAAAAAAGAGTAATTTTGATTTAGTTAAGGACGTGTATGTTTGCGATACTAAGCGATATACATTCAAATCTCGAAGCTTTAACTACGGTTCTGGCTGATATTGAGAAGAGGGGCATAAAGACGATTTATTGCCTCGGCGATGTGGTCGGCTACGGGCCAAATCCCAAGGAATGCCTCGATCTCATTATCGAGAAGACTAAGTGGTGCGTTCTGGGCAACCATGATTACGCCGTCTTTTATGAGCCGACAAATTTCAATTATGGGGCAGAACAGGCAAGCTTCTGGACCCGGGAGGTTCTTGAGTCGGAAGAAGAAAAGCAGGATCGAGACAAACGCTGGAACTTTTTGGGCAAGCTGCCGATGAGACGAACCCTTAAAACTAAAGCTGGAACAAGCCCGGCAACAATAGATTTTGTTCACGCCTCGCCAAGAAGACCGATCAACGAATATATCTTTCCTGACGATGTTTACACCAATCCGCTGAAGGTTCGGCTGCTGTTCGAGCGTGTCAAGCACATCTGCTTTGTAGGCCATACTCATATGCCCGGCGTCTTTCTCGATGAGCCCGACTTCTACCTCCCGGCGGAGCTTAGTAACGTCTATCCGATTATCGATACCGAGAAGGCTATTATTAATATCGGCTCTACCGGACAGCCAAGAGATAAGGACAACCGGGCAAGCTATGTGTATGTAAAAGAGAATGAAGTGCATTTTGTACGGCTCGAATACGATTTCGAATCCACAATGAAAAAGATACTGGCAATCAAAGAATTAGACAACTTTCATGCAGAGCGACTACAGAGCGGAAGATAGAAGAAATTGATTATTTACTATTGATTATTGATTATTGTAAAAAACTAAGCCTCTATTTACTCTGAGAGATGAGATATGCGATATTTGATTTTGGTTGTAGCTGGATTTTGCCTATTCTGCGGCTGGCTTGTCGTCGAGTCCGGTTTTTTTGATGATTCATCGCAAACCGGACGGAGCATTATCCTCCTGCAGAATGTAGCAGCCAATCAAGAGACAAAAATACCAGAGGTGACTGTATCGAACACCGAAAATTTGGAAGCGGTCGATTCAATTACCTTCGGCGCCGATAATGCATCAGCCAGTACAATTACATTAGGCTCTGTCGATCCCAAGAGCGGCTACAAATATCAATTGGAGTTAAGCTCCAAAGGTGCTGCAATCAGAAAAGCGGCTTTCAGCGAGTTCGATGACCGCGATTACAAGGATCCTCAGCCATTGGTCATTATATCGCCCATCCCGGAAAGGGACGGCAGCGAAATTCTGGCAATGGCAAATACGAACCTTGTTTTTGTCCAGCAAGAGTTACAACTGCCCCTGAACAGGCTCGATTGGAAGAGCTTCGACGCCAAAACCACAGATGACGGCTCGCAGACCGCCCGTTTCGAAGCGATTATTAAACGTGAAGATACCGGCCAGCCGGCTCTGAAGCTGACCAAGATTTATAAAATCAGCCGGGACAGCTATCTTCTCGATTGCGATGTTACCGTTGAAAATCTGGTAAATACCGAGCAGAAAGTACGCTTGAATATGGCCGGCCCAAGCGGACTTGGCAGAGAAGCCATCAGAACCGATATGAGAAACGTTGTAGCCGCCTTTAGAGATTCGAAGGGCCAAATTAGCAGCGTAAAGCTCGATAAGAAGAAGCTCTCCAAGGCTAAAAGCCTCGATGATAGACAGCTTTCTCAACCCGGCGGTAATTTCCTCTGGATTGCCGCCGTCAATAAGTATTTCGCGGCAATCTTAGTGCCGCGCCCGGACGAAGGCAAAGACTATTGCGACTGGATAACAAGCAAAACAGGCCGATTTTATAATCCTGACGGCGATGTTAAAGCCGACACCGGCGACGAGATGTTAGGCATGGATTTAACTGCTGCTACACGCACTTTGGCGGCAACCGGTCAGGCCGACAGCTCGAAGACATATAACTTCCAACTCTACATAGGACCCAAGGATAAGAGTCTTTTCGATAAAAACGAGATGTATCGAACGCTCGGCTTTCTCCAAACGATAGACTTTATGGGCTGCTGCTGCCCGGCAAAGATTATCAGCCCGCTGGCGTTCGGGATACTGGCGCTGATGAAATGGATGTACGGCTTTATCCCCAATTACGGCGTAGTCATCATCATATTGGTTTTCCTGATGCGGCTCGTCATGCATCCGATTACCAAAAAGAGCCAGATCTCGATGAGCAAGATGGGCACGCTCGCCCCGAAAGCCGAAGAGATAAAGAAGAAGTACGCCAACAACAAAACCGAAATGAACAAACAGATGATGGCGCTCTACCGGGAGCAGGGAGCATCGCCGATTATGGGCTTTCTGCCGATGCTGGTACAGATGCCCATCTGGATCGCTCTGTGGAGCGCGGTATACGCCAGTATCGATTTGCGAGGCGCCGCTTTTCTGCCGTTCTGGATTACCGACCTTTCGGTCCCTGATGCCCTGGTTAGATTCTCAACTTTAACCGTGCCCCTGTTAGGCTGGAAGATAGAATCGCTGAACCTGCTGCCGCTCATGATGGGCGTGGCGTTTTACCTGCAACAGCAGCTTATGCCGTCCCAGGCAAATGCCTCGACGAATCCGCAAATGGCTCAGCAGCAGAAAATGATGAAGATCATGATGCCGCTGCTCTTCCCGCTGATGCTATACAAGGCCCCGTCCGGCGTAAACCTTTACATTATGGCAAGCACTTTTGCCGGCGTCATAGAGCAGTACGTAATTCGCAAGCACATCCGGGAAAAAGAACAGGCCGAGTCTCAGGGTCTGGTCGCCACGACGAGCAAGGCCGGCGGAAAAATCAAAAAGAAGAAACCCAAGCCGTTCTTCAGAAATATGTAATGCTCCCGCAAAGACGATGCCGAAGCACCGAATGTACGAACTACATGACACCATCGTGGCTGTCAGTTCTCCGACCTCAGATCGAAGAGTAATCGTTCGCATTACCGGGCCGGACACAATCGAAGTATGCAGGCAAATATTCAGCCCGCCAATCGAATCGCGAAGCGGCCACGGTGGGGTACTCTCCGGCTCTTTAGCTATCGATGACGAACTTAAAATCGATGCACAATTGTACTTGTTCATAGCACCGCATTCTTATACCGGCGATGACGTTGCCGAGATTCACGCTTATACAAATTCCACCGTAACCGAGGCCCTGGTGAGCAATCTGCTGGATAGAGCCCTTCGAATCGCCGAGCCGGGCGAATTCACCGCCAGGGCATATCTGAACAGCAAGCTCGATCTGGCCCAGGCCGAGGCAGTCAACGAGATTATTGTCAGCTCCAACGAATATCAACTCGCCGCCGCCGAGAAACTGCTG
>CAYTNN010000088.1:12854-16919 GCA_964439135.1 uncultured Pirellulales bacterium | reverse complement strand
TACTCTTTTTCACCTGTTTTTTTCATTATTTTGCGTTTTTTTCAACCCCACAGCAGTGCTGGGGGCTAACATAAATTGGCTTTGTTTGGCTTCGTTTGGGTTTGAATTGGCTTTGTTTTTTCGCTGCCCCGGCCCATTAAAATCTCCGTAAACCATTGTTAATATTAACTTAACGTCATTTCGACCATTCTAAAATTGGCTTTGTTTTTTCAACTAAGCTATTTTTAATGCCGTTGTTTCGGATTTAGTGCTTAGTGCTTCGGATTTCCGGCCGAAGGCCGGTTTTGGTTTTGTTTTTTCAACTTAACCACGAATTAACACGAATAAACACCGGATTTACTATACCCGCCTTCGCGGGCACAAGCTTTCTATTGATTATTGACTATTTTGACATCTATCTGTTTTTGCCTTTTTACTTTTGCCTTTTTACTTAATTCATGTCTTCTACATAAATTCGTTATACATTATACGAAAAATTACACTATAGGGCGGGGGAATTCCAGAAAAATCTCCGTGAGACGGCTTCCATTATTCGTAGTGCGTGCTGCATAGTGCGTATTGCGTGATTCGACCCGGCAACGCAAGGGGGCGGGATATTCTTTATTCTAAATTCTAAATTCACTTCTTCGGCCAGCCGCCGTGGGCGGCGATTGTTTCGTTAATCCACTTTATCCATCCCAAGGAAATGGATTATGATTTGTCACCGGGCCAGTCGAAAGTTGACTTCTTGACTGCTCCGTAGTTCTCGTCAAGCGCAGGCTGAAGCAATATTATGGCGGCAATACGACGAGCCATGTTCATTACTTCATGTACTTCTTCCATTTTCAGGCCGCGACCAAGAATTTCCTTTTCTCGATAGCTCAGCCACTTCTTTATGACTTGATAGCCGCCGATGTAGTAATTCCAAACATTCACCGGTATGTTGCTCCAGTAGGCAACGTCATTGACATATATATCGTATGTCGTTTCGCCCAACTGTCCAAGTGCCTGTTTAAGAGTCAATCCGAGCTTAACAGCGCCTTGCTCTATCAGGTCTCGCTCTGTTGGTGTGTAAGAGCGTTCTACTGCCCTCCCCGTGCCAGGCATAATTGCTTTACTCTTACCGAAGTGCCCCCAACCAGCGGTCATATCGAGCTCGCCTTGCTGCGGATCAATGGAATGGGCAGCTACATGGCTCACAGCGCCGATAGACCGCAAATCCGGGCGGATAGTCCCACCCGTAACGCACGTAACGTGCGATTCCGTATCAAGCAATGCCGCTACTTCACTGCCAAGAGCGTCAGAGCTCAGCAACGTTTCTTCCGAATCAGGCAATGGAATCCGAGGCCAATCTTGCCTTACTCCATCTGCATTTTCAGAAAGATACGCTGGCGAATAACCGATTGCCAGTGCGTGCATCCAAATCAAGCCTGCCGTCTCCGCATTCTTATCAGGATTCCTGATGCCTAGCGATTTAAGATAAATGCGCACCGGTCTAGAAAGATTTGCGGTAACGAATGCATCATCGCCGAACATATTGGCAGTCGCATTATTCTTATCTCTTGTTTGAGATTTCTGACAGAGCCGTATCGGAAAGTGCCGGGCGTGACCTGAGACACAGTCATAATCACATACAAGACGTGCGAAAAGGAACGGTGGCCCTTCGGTCTTCTTGTCGGCTGTGTCACGTGTCAAGAAGAATGCGTTGTTAGGAACAGAACGCTGCTTAAGTAGTTGAGGGCTTGGTTCACTGAAAAGCGGACGTAAGTTTTCGAGATAACACCAGCGAATATCAAAGGGCTTAAATGGATAACGAACGATACAGTTCTCGTCATATCTGAATCCCTTCATGATCTTTGCACGTGCTTCAGGACCAATTATGCGATTACCTGTCATCATCAACGAAGGGTAGATAGACACAATTTCTTGGTTGCTGACAGTCTTATCGAAGTATTTTTTCATTCGGAACATCAGAGCATTTCTATCAATAGAGATAAGGGCCATGGCTCGTCTCTCAACTGGGCCGTTGTATGCAGGCATCAAGGAAAGCTCCAATACCTTAGGCCATCCAAGATAGTGTTCAGCTACATTGGACGGTCTAAATGAATATCTATTACTTTTTGTGGGCTTGGAAATATTGTACTCTCTATTGATGTTCCCCGCCCTCAGGCTATCGAGAAGTTCTTTCCTTTTCTCAGTGCCCCAGAAATGTCTAAAACGTACTTGACGCTCTTTCCTGCGTTTTTGTTTACGTACCATCAAACTGATCGTTGTTCCGACTCTAATACCCTGTTTGTTTTGCTCAGTAGAGAACACACTTGGATCGGGTTTACCCTCCGGAGTTATTTTTCCTGTTTCCCGGCTGTCACCGTTCATACAGTCAAACCAGAGTTGGTCAAACTCTGCAAGAAACCGCTCGCGCATAATGACAAATGACGGATCGCCGAGATATGAGAAATTAGAAATATAAGAGACGATCCCCATTCCACCCTTGACAATGCGTCGTTCGGCAATCCTGAAGAAGCGTACATATAGTTCATCGAGATTAAATTTCTTTATTCCCCAACCACCTTTTGATTCCGGGTCATTTAACCTATAATGCCTAATTTGTTTACCAGGACCGCCGCGTTTCGATGTTTTCTGCTCATAGTAAATGCCTTTATATTCTTCAACGAGTCCTTCCTCTTCTTTGGG
Source organism: uncultured Pirellulales bacterium (assembly GCA_964439135.1). Classification (GTDB taxonomy): domain Bacteria; phylum Planctomycetota; class Phycisphaerae; order Sedimentisphaerales; family Anaerobacaceae; genus JAFGPJ01. The sequence continues at coordinate 14,246 of CAYTNN010000088.1, read as the reverse complement.
GCTGGTGCCTGCAAAAGCATTATACGGTGGATTGCCAAGAATTACAAGAATAGGGACGTCGCACTTAACTTGTTCCGCCGCATCGTGTTCTTCCTGCAATTCAGGAAATGGGAGTTTGTCTTTAGGTTTTTTCTCAGGTTCCCACCCGGTCAGTGCATTTGTGAGGTAGACGCCAACACGTTCATTCTTCTTGTCCGAAAGCGGAGCATTGAGATTCTTGAGCATCAGCCCAAGTTGGAGATGGGCCACAACAAAAGGGGCGGGCAGAATCTCAAAACCAAACACCCTTTCCATAGCGGCTTTCTTCAATTGCTGACCCATCAGGGCATCAGAGCCTTTATTCTCAAGTGTTTCGTGGATTTTTCTCAATACTTCCACAAGGTAGGCTCCGGTTCCACAGCAAGGATCTAAAACGTAAACATTTGGATCAGCCAAACCATCTTCGATATCCAACTCTTCCCGCAAGACAGTGTCTACACGGGCAACCTGGTATTTGACTATTTCGTGCGGTGTATACCAGACTCCAAGCTCCTTGCGTAATTCGGGATCGTACGCTTTCAGGAACGGTTCATAAAAATACTGGACGGCATGCTCATGTTCGAATATCTCAAAGAATCTTGCTCTATCGACACGATTGAGCACCATCCCAGCCCAGTCAAGAACTTCGTCTATTCCGAGTGGTTTTAGTTTGTTTGGAGTAGCAATCTGTGAGAAAAGAGCGGCGATCATAGGCACGTGGAGGTTCCAAGCCGCTTCATGCCACCTAAATCGCTCACGGCTCTTATGGCTATGATTACGAGACCAAAGCACCCAAGAGGAAAAGATTCCATAGAAAAGCGTCTGTATCAGAGTAGCTTGGAAGAAGTGTTCACCATTGTCACCCTCAAATTTCATGCCGAGCGATTCTTCCAATCCTCGTCGTATAGCTGCGAGGCCGGGCAAATCGCCGGCTGATTCAATCCTGGCTTTCGCCTCTTTTGCATAAGAGGCAAGGAACCATGCTACCTTTTCGGGATCAGAGATTATAGCAGAATGCAACATCACCCGACTGAGGTATTCGGTTAGTCTTTCCCCTTTTTCCTCCGCGGCCTTGCGGGGTCGAGTCGTTAGATCCCAAAAATTAGTTTCACTTTCTGCTAAACGTAAGGATTCGAGTTTGACCTGATTGCCATTTTCGTCCTGTACTACGAAAATGAAATCTCGGTAATTCGTAACAAGAATCTGACCATAATGTCCCCAGTATCTTGTTACTTGCTCACCCTCAGCAGTAATCCATGAGTCGTCGCTCGCGGGCTTGACCTCGACCACGCCTCGCTCTGGAATCTGTACCAAGGGGCCCCCTTGTTTCAAGTTCTGAAGCTGTTGCTGAGCGTATAAGCCAATGTCGGGATT
>CAYTNN010000088.1:0-12754 GCA_964439135.1 uncultured Pirellulales bacterium | reverse complement strand
CCCCTTGTTTCAAGTTCTGAAGCTGTTGCTGAGCGTATAAGCCAATGTCGGGATTCCCAGCACCTGTATCCTTGACTTCAGAATGGCAAAAGACTTTAGGCTTAAGCTTTTTTCCAACCTCGTTGATTAAATTGCATAGAGGTGTGTAGAAGGATTTTTCATCAACTGAACCACCAGTCGATTTGATCATATTGATGTCTTTGAGGTAGTTTTCGACCGGATTCATTCTTACTCGCTTTCTTTGCGTCGATCTATTGCGACCGGCAATTTTTCCGCCATATCGTCATTTCCTAAACTATCTCTGTGCGGTGCGGACCTCTCAAAGACTTAATATTAGCACTTTTTGGATAATAAAGCAAAATCTGGTTTAAATATTTCCCATTCGACTGCGCCGTTCGGCTTCGCTCAGGGCAGGCCTTGAGAAGGGACCCGCACCGCAGGGGTGCGGGCTAAGCCGGTTTGGGCAAAAAGTTAAAGCGAGCCATCTGGGCCCTGTCTCCAAGCTGCCGTTCGATTCGCATTAGCTGATTGTATTCAGCTACGCGTTCGGATCTCGACAGCGACCCGATCTTGATCTGTCCGACATGCGTGCCCACGGCAAAGTCGGCCTCGAAGGGCAATTCGGTTTCACCCGACCGGTGCGAGATAATACAAGTCATATCGTTTTGATGCGCCAGCTTGATGGTCTTGAGTGACTCTGTGATGGTTCCGATCTGGTTGACCTTGATAAGGACGGAATTTGCGGCCTTTTTCCGGATTCCGATTTCCACGCGTTCGACGTTAGTGACAAAAAGATCGTCGCCGACAATCTGAATCGCATTGTCGGTTTCTTTCCAGAGATGGGCAAATCCGTCCCAGTCCTCTTCGGCCAGGCCGTCCTCGATGGAAACAATAGGATACTTCCTGGCCCATTCGACATAAAGCTCGACCATTTCATCGCTGGTCAGGTCCTTGCGCCCGTCTTTTTCCAGATGGTATCGATCGTTTTGATGCAGTTCCGAGGCCGCAGGATCCAGCGCGATTCCGATTTGCGTGCCGGGGGCGTACCCGGCCTGTTCCATAGCTTCCATTATCAGTTCAAGTGGCTCCTCGTTCGAACGAACCGGCGGAGCGTAGCCGCCTTCATCCCCTACGGTTGTGGGCCAGCCTTTTTTCTGAATGATTCTGCCCAGATGATGGAAGATTTCCGCACCCCAGCGCACCGCCTCGACAATAGATGGCGCGCCAATGGGCATGATCATATACTCCTGCATATCGGCAGAGCCTTCGGCATGTTTGCCGCCGTTCAGCACGTTCATCATGGGTATCGGCATGGTAAACTTCTCAACCGGACGTTCATCAATCAGGCTCGCCACATACTCAAAAAATTGAACTCCCTTGGCCAGAGCACCGGCCTTCAGGCAGGCAATAGACACCGATAAAATGGCGTTGGCCCCTACCTTCGATTTATTGGGGGTACCGTCGATTTCCAGCAGAAGATTATCAATACCCGCCTGGTCGGTGACATCGCGTCCCACGACAGCGGGCGCAATCATCTCATTGACATGGGCTACTGCTTGTAAGACGCCTCTGCCCAAATAACGCCGGGGGTTGCCATCGCGTAATTCCAATGCCTCATGTATTCCTGTTGAGGCCCCTGATGGAACCATGGCTGTGGCCGTCAATCCGTTCTCCAGAATCACAATGGCCTCAATCGTCGGATTGCCTCGCGAATCCAACAGTTCCTGTGCAGTAACTTTTGCTATTTTCATGATTTTCCCAAATCCCAATTAAACCAATTCGTTTCCTTCCTATAACCGGATTTGGTGCTTTTGTCAAGTGGGCAACAAGCAACAAATAAGGATATACGTACAATGTACAATATTCTCCGCTCTTCGTGAATGGGCCTTTAGACCCTTTAGAATATTACTAAAGCGGTTTTCAGGCAGTCCGGAACTGATCCAGCATGGGATTATAATAGCCTGCCCCGGGCAACCACATAGGGTTGCCCCTACTGCCACCCTTCCAGACTATTAAATCACATTTGACAAACAATTGGGCCATATCTGTTATAGCTGAAAAAAAAACCAACAGTGTATAAGGAGAAGTGGTGAGAGCAGCAATTCGCCAAGTTGAAGGCCGCCAACGAACAACTCCGGCAGGAAATCGCCAGAAGCGACCTGATTATTCAAGAGCCCGAATTTCGCCGTCCTCGTACTATTGGCAGCTTCGGTAAGGAGCAAAGCAGGATACTCGATCCCTCCGGAGCACTCACTGAGGATAGTTGAGAGCACAAACTTCAAATATCGTTTTCGCCCGATTAAGGCTCTTAGAAACGAATTGATTTGATGCTATAAAAAAGCTAAGAGCATGATGATTGTATATTTTCATCATGCTTATCTATTCCATTCAAAGATATCGAATGGTTTATTTTCAAGGTTGTCTTATTACAACGTTCTAATAAGTTTATATCAATTCTTATTAAGCGGGTCGTAATAGCGTTTCGGTATATCTTCCCCCGTTGTTTCCGCGATGGTTGTCACATGGCCGTCCAGCCAGAGGCAGTTGAGTTTCCCACCTGTTGCAAAATCGTTACCAAAAATTCTTACAGAATGCCTGAAGATACCCCGGTAATAGTCCGCCCGACCGCCGCCCTGCCTATAGTGTGATAAATTCACGCCGCTTGAATCAGGGCAGAGCATATCGTTTCCATTCTCGATTCTTGGCTCCATGTGATCGTGTGCGACGATAACGTCCGAATGACGCGGGATAGCAGCAGAATTCTCCTTGGTCAGCCAGCCATTCATCGAATACGCTGCATTTTTTACCTCACCTTCGTCATCGTAGAGCATTTCTTGTGCTACCATCTGAGAGAAGTTGTTGAAGGTCGGGCAGCCGAAAAGCTCATCCTCCTTTACATAATCCAGATATATTACACCCCAATATGAGTGATCGTCGCTGGCAGTCAGCAAGTTTCCACCCGCTGTGTACCAGAGATGGCCATTACAAGGACCTGTGTGCGTATGAAAGTCGGGCATCTTGTAATCGTTGTCCTGGAGGTACATAATGACACCGAGACCTATACTTTTGAGATGAGACTTGCAGACTTGATTCCGCGCCTGCTCCTTCACTCTCTGCAATGCCGGCATCAGTATCGCCATTAGTATCGCAATGATAGCAATGACAACGAGAAGCTCAATTAACGTAAACGCCTTTTTCCTGTACATCAATAATCCCTTCATACAATCTGTACTTATTGTCGATGAAATATCTTCAACTAACGTTCAAGGGCACTATGAAATGATAGGACTTTCGCACCCAACATCAAATACCCAACCTTCAATATATTATTTATTTTATAGCATATTTGGAGATTCGCTACAAGTAAAAAACTCCTTTTTTTGGTGCAGGTCGGATAATTCCGGAAGATATTGAAAACAGTATTTTTTGAAAATAAGGGCCAATATCCCTGCAGCCTGGTTATTGTTTGCCAGAAAGAAGCAGAAAATACCTGGGCACCCATCAGATAAAAGCTGCTGTGCTTCAACTCACCTTTGCTTTCCTGAAGCTGCGTGCAGGAGCGTCAGAAACTCCGCAGGTACGGACAAGCCGAGACTCTGTATTTTGTGCACATCCTGCCATGCTTCGTCGTACCGGCCATTTGCATAGCAGGCGAGAGACCGCTTGAAGTAGGTTTCGGCGGAATCCGGATCGTGCTCAATCACCTTCGTGAAGTCGGAGATTGCCTGTTCGTACTGGTTCATCGCCACGAAAATCGGCCCTCGTGTTTCATAGCATTCAATAAATTCCGGTTTTATCTCCACGGCTTTGGTGAAGTCGGAGATCGCCTGGCCTAACTGGCCTATAGCAAGGTCAACAAGCCCTCGATTGTAATAGGCTTCGGCAAATACCGGATTTCTCTGAAAGGCTCTTGTGAACTGGGCGATTGCCGCTTCGTACATGCCTTCTCTGGCCGAAGCTATTCCCCGATTGTTGCAGGCGTTGGGATCCTCGGGATCCGCATCAATTCCCGGAGTATGCCCCATCAATTTGTCCTGCCATTGCAGGTGGGGCTTATTCAGTGCTCTTTCGAATTCCGCCTGCCATGTGTTCATATTCTCCCGCAAGTGACGGGTCATTCTTGTCTCAAAGACGCTGCCGGAATCGATATAATTCCTGCTCTGGAGAGCTTTGCAACTGATCGGATACTTGATTTTCGCCGCGGTGTATGGAAGTGCTATTATTTTCCGGGCGTTTATGAATGTTTCACGATAGCCAAAGGATTCTTTGAGAACGATATCAAACGGCATTTCAAAAGGAGACACCACACCCGTGATTACATGGATAAATCCAAAACCCACGATAATCAGCCCGGCCGCTACGCATAATGTAACTGAAGTTCTCTCGTGCCACTTCTTCCGCTTGTTGGCCGTGCGGCCTTTGGCCGGTGCGCCGCAGTGAGGGCAAGCCTCTGCTTCGCTGCTGACTTGCCCGTTACATTTTTTGCTTTTATTGAGGGCCATTCTTGATTCTCTCAAAATATCCAGTGTAACGTCTCAGGTGCCCTGCTATCCGGCGGCCAACCTATAAGATACGAAAAATTTCCCTCAGGAGCAAGTCCGAAGAGGATAATACCGTTATGCGGCAGGTTATGAGATATTTTCTCTTGTATCTCCCTGCTCATAGTCGTAAGCTCATCCGGGCGTAGTCTGAAAAGCGTATTCGGGCGTTTCATTTAGTAAAATATGCGGCGATGTATATTGATTCATATCAATTCGGGAAAATCGTGATTGACGGGACGGCGTATAACAGTGATTGCCTAATCCTCGGCAATTCCGTCCAGGCTAATTGGCGGAGAAAACAGGGGCATCTGTTGACTTTCGAAGACCTTGAGCCGATCATCACCGCCAGGCCTTCGGCTCTGGTAGTCGGCTGCGGGACATCGGGGCTGATGAAGGTTTCGGAAGACCTAAATCAGATTCTTCTGGAACATGGAATCGAACTGTTCACTGCAAACACACACAAGGCCGTTGCAAGGTTTAATGAATTAACAGAGAAAAATGAAAACGTCGCTGCCGCGTTGCACCTGACCTGCTGAATCGTACTCTCCGAAGCAGCTATTCTTTGGTTTTTTGCACTTCGCCGGTCATGGGGACAAACCGGACAGGCATGACATTTTTACTTTTCAAATTGCCATCTTTGTCCTTTGTGATCAGGACCAGATACTGAAAACCTCTCGGACCGCCGTAGGGCAGGATCATTCGGCCTCCCGGCTTGAGCTGTTCGATCAGCAGTTCGGGGATACGCCCGGCAGCGGCCGTGCCGATTATCGCATCGAACGGGGCATGTTCCGGCCAGCCGAAAAATCCATCGCCCGCCCTGGCGAACACGTTCGGGTAGCCAAGCTTCTTCAGGAGCTTTTTCGCGTTAACGGCAAGCTCTTCGACAATTTCGATGGAATAAACCTGCTGCGCAATCTCGGCGCAGACCGCGGCCTGGTAGCCCGAGCCGGTGCCGATCTCCAGAACGACTGAATTCGGATCGAGATTCAGGGCCTCGGTCATAAAGGCCACGATGTACGGCTGGCTGATGGTCTGGTCATAATCAATTGGCAGCGGGTGGTCGGCGTAGGCATAACGCTGCTCTGTCGATCGGACGAAAACGTGCCGGGGCACAACTCGCATCGCTTTGAGGACGTTGGGGTCCTTGACGGCCCGCGTCTCTATTTGCCGGCTAACCATTCTTTCCCGCTCTTCAACGCGTTCGGCAAAGGCCGGGTGCTTGTGGACGGGACGCAGCGGTTTCTTTTCGTTCGGATCTCCCGGCTTTTGTTCGGGTGGCAGGTTCGGCTCCGTGGCCGTCTGGTTGGTATCAGCCTCCTTGTCCTGCATTGCAAAAACGGACTTTGGTTCCGTTGTTTTATTAGTGGCAAAAATAATTACTAATAGCCCAAGCAGTATCAATAAAAACAGAAGCACATAGATCCGTTTTTCGCTTGTCCTAGGATATTCTTCAAACATTTTCTCAGCCATCTCTTCCTGAATTCCTCTTTATATGAGCGGCACAATGATATCCCGGTTGTCGACAATGAATATTATACCATATCCATGAAAGGCAGCCGCAACTGAATCTTCTTAAAAAATGCGTTTTTAAGATTTATGAAGGCCGTTTTCGTATGCAGCAGCAGCGGGATATTACGGCTCTTTCATCAAGTGCTAATCATCGTTCGGCGGCCATTTTTCCAATATAAATACCAAAAATTTGTAAAAAAAGCCCTTGCATATACGATAAAAACACCTATAATTCGATAAAAATATCGCGTTAATCGTAGCGTAAACTCGGAATCCGGGATATAAATTACGAGATACGAATATGCGGGCGTAGCTCAGTGGTAGAGCGTCACGTTGCCAACGTGAATGTCGTGAGTTCAAATCTCATCGCCCGCTTTGTTTGGGTCATTGGTCGATAGTATTTAGTCGTTTGAGCGGTTTTACACGACCGAAGTTGTATTAAACCCTCTTTTGCTAAAACGACGGCTAAATACCAATGGCTAAATAGTATCGGCGAGTCACCGGCTAAATGTAGTTTGGCATTGGTCTCCGATACGTTTAGGTCCGGCACCTGTCAGGTATGAATTTATGCTGCTGATAGGCGCAGGATTGAGAATCGCGAAGACCGGGCTAAGGGAATTGTTTCCCTGATGCCTTTTTTGTTTATTGATTAAAGGTTTTACAAAACCGTAGGGAGCATGGAAATGGCTGACGAAGAAAAATCCGAAGCAATGACGGAAGAAGAAACTACTGAGCCTAAGGAAACAGAAGAACCCGAAGCACAGAAGGAAGAAGAAACAACTGAGCTGAAGGAAGAACAACCCGAAGCACAGAAGGAAGAAGAATCTCCGGGACCGAAAGATATAGTGACTATCGAAGAAGCAGGCCCCTGCAAAAAGAAAGTCACCATAGAAATAGTTGAAGAGAAAATCAAAAAAGCCATAGACAAACAATATGAGGACCTGGGTAAAGAAGCCCTTGTGCCGGGCTTTAGAAAAGGGCGAGCACCCCGCCGGCTCCTCGAGAAGAGATTCGGCAAAGAGACAACAGAGCAAATAAAATTGACCTTATTGGCCGATTCGGGCAAGTCGGCGATTGAGGAAAACAAGCTGCAAACCATCGGCGAGCCTGACATTGACTTTGAAAATATCGAATTGCCTGCCGAAGGCTCGCTAACGTTTGATTTCGAGGTTGAAGTACGTCCGGAATTCGACCTGCCGAAGCTCGAAGGCATTCCGGTTACCAGGACAAAGCTCGAGGTTACGGACGAGCAAATCGATAGAGAGATTGAGCAGATGCAGAGATGGTCCGGTGTATGGACGCCGCGAGAAGAAGGTTCTGTCGAGCTTGATGACCAGATTATTGCCGATGCGGTTCTTAAAATAGATGGAATTGAAGAAGAACAGAAACTGGACAACGTCGAGATATATGTAAGACAGAATGGTTTTGTCGGGGAAATACCCGTTGAGAAGCTCGATGAGCTGCTGGTCGGGGCCAATGCGGGTCAAACCAAAGAAACGAGCGTAGAAGTACCGAAGACTTTTTTCAGAGAAGAATATCGCGGCAAAAAAGTGGATATCCAGATAAGCATCAAAGATATCAAATGGCTAAAACCTGCTGAGCTGGACGAAAACCTCCTAAAGCGGTACGGCGTCGAAGATAAAGATGAACTGCGGGAAAAAATTCATGATACCCTCCATGGCCGACTGGAAACACAAGGCCGAACAGAGATGACCGAGCAGATTTTCGAGTATCTGCTCGACAAAACCGATTTAGACCTGCCGGTAAATGTTGTTGCCGAGCAGGCCAGCAGTGTGCTGCAAAGACAATATACAAATTTGCTCATGCGGGGACTTTCCCGCGAGCAGATCGGCGAGCAGATAGAGCAGCTTCAGGCCGGCAGCGAACAGCAGGCCGAACAACAGGTAAAAACTTTCTTCATTATGGATAAAATTGCCGATAAGCTCGAGATTGACGTGAGCGAAGAAGAAATCAACGGCCATATCGCTCAATTAGCCATGAAGGGAGGACAGCGGCCCGAGAGGATGAGAGAAGATATGGAACGCAACGGCTCGTTAGCCCAGCTATCTTTGGAGGTACGCCAGGATAAATGCATTGCTAAACTGCTCGAAACGGCGGTAATAACCGAGAAAAAGCCTGAGAAAGCCAAAAAAGCTAAGAAACCAGCAAAAAAAGCTACTAAAAAAGTAGCTAAAAAATCAGCCGAACCTGAGGAAAAACAATCCTGAAAATACATAATGTCGGCTAAGTTAAGGGAGTAATGAATGTCTATAGAGCATCGAGCACAACATATTACGAACGGATTCCACGTAGCTAATCATTGCAAAATGGAGACCACAAATATGGACGTTTACAATCAACACGGCCAGTATCAACGCTATCGCGAGATGAGCCTGGACGATATGCTGCTGGAAAACCGCATCGTCTTTTTGATAGGGGAAATATCATATCAAAGAGCGGCCGAAGTCATCATGAAAATGCTGTACCTCGACAACCTTAAGCGCAGCAGCGAAATCAGCTTGTACGTCAATTCTCCCGGCGGCAGCGTGGACGATACAATGGCAATTTACGATACTATGCGGTTTGTCAGCTCGCCGATTGCGACCTATTGCATCGGCAGGGCACAATCCGGAGCCGCCATAATACTGGCAGCCGGAACAAAAGGCAAACGGCACGCCCTTCCGCACGCTAAAATCATGCTGCACCAGCCCTGGGGCGGAGTTAGCGGCCAGGCAGCCGACATCAAGATACAGGCAGAAGAGATTCTCAAGGCTAAAGCCATGATCAATGAGCTGCTCTCAATTCATACCGGCCAACCGGTCGAAAAAATCGCCGCTGAGACTGAAAGAGACAGGTATATGACTGCCGAGGAGGCCCACGAATACGGCCTTATCGATGAGGTGCTAAAAGAAGAAGATAAAAAAAACAAAGACGAGAAAGACAAGAAGTAAAACGGAATACGGGGAAACATAATATGAGCTTAAATCAGAATCTGGTGCCAATAGTCATTGAGAAAAGTGGCCGAACGGAACGTGCCTACGATATTTATTCAAGATTATTGAAAGACAGAATCATCTTTCTCGGCGGGCCTATTGATGATGCTACTGCCAATCTAATCATCGCCCAGATGCTTTTCCTGAGCAATGAAGATGCCAAGAAGGACATTCACTTTTACATTAATTCGCCCGGCGGCGCGATCACGGCGGGGCTTGCTATCTATGATACGATGCAGTTTTTACGCTGCGAGGTAGCGACATATTGCGTCGGGCAAGCGGCAAGTATGGCAGCGGTGTTATTGGCCGGCGGTCATGCAGGCAAGCGGTTCCTCCTGGCCAGCAACAGGGTCCTCCTGCACCAGCCGTTGATATCAGGGCAATTGATCGGACCGGCTACCGACCTGGATATAGAAGCAAAGGAAATATTACGGCTGCGTGCTCGCCTCTACGATATATTGGCCCAGCATACGGGCCAAAGCACCGAGAAAGTCGAAAAAGACTGTGACCGGAATCTCTGGCTTGACGCTGCCGAAGCGATCGAATACGGTTTGGCCGACAGGATACTGCAAAAGGCGCCCGAAATCGTCAGGGACCAGGAACCGGAGCAAGAATAATGAATGCCCAATGTCCAATATTAAAAATTAAATACAAAAAATCAAAATTGCGAAATAATCGTAAAGCGATAATGACTTCGTTAATTTTGCTTTTTGCTTTTTGCTTTTTGATTTTTCCGCTCACTGGCTGTGCAACTCCTAATGATAAAGAATCGCCGGCCGTGCAGATAGAACAATTGACGCAGGAGAAAACACAGCTACAAAAGCAAATCGAACAGTCCGAGAGCAAGAACAAACAGCTCAAGCAACAAGTACAGGTCCTGTCCGGGCTGCCCGAAGAGGTAAAGCTCGAAAACCTCAATCGCCTTGAGAGTGTCAAGATTGGCAGGTATACAGGCTTCTTCGACAAAGACGATGATGGTAAGAAGGAAAAGCTGATTGTCTATATACAGCCGGTCGATGAACAGGGCGACACGATAAAGGTAACCGGCACCGTGGACGTCCAGCTATGGGACCTGAACAAAACGGACGGCCAAGCCCTGCTCGGTGAGTGGAAAGTAGGGCCGGGTGAGCTAAAAAAGCTCTGGTTCGCAACGATGGTAACCATCAACTACAGATTGACATTCGACGTAACCGACATGGTCGAAAGCCTGGAAGAACCATTAACGGTCAAGGTAACCTTCACAGATTACATGACCGGCAAAGTCTTCAAAGAACAGAAAGTCATTAAAGCCCCTTAGAAATAGAACAATATTTCTATACGCGATAAGCCTTGATTTAAGCAACTCGCTCGACAGGAGCGTCACTCTACTGTACAAGCTTATTGACTGATGATCTGCACTGCGCCTACCAAAACGCTTCGTGCGGTATCGCCATACTCCGGCGTTACAACGACATTCCATACCCCAGGCTCGGCGCCATCCAGATCGATCTGGCAGGTAATCGTGTTCTCGTCCACAACCACAATGTCGGTCGCGTCAATTCTCGTGTCGTTGTCCCGGAATACAACCAGCTCGGAGTCAATGTTAATCAGCCTCCGATCAGCGCCGTTGGAGTTTGTCTGGAAGAATTCGATTTCTTCTCCCGCGTTATTTTCATAGTAATCGAGGACTAAATAATAACTGCCCGCGACTGGAAAGTCGAAGGTCATTGTACCATCGGTTCGGTTTTGCGTCACATCGGTTGTAGCCGGATTATGGGAATCCGCATATTCCCCGACAAGCTGGCCATCTATCCACAAGCTGAATCCGTCGTCACAGTTCACGCCGAAGTACCTCGCTCCCGGAGAAGTAACGAAAATATAGCCCGTAAACCGCACAGCGAAATTGTCGGCACCCCTTTGGAACGGCGGTGCAAACCTATATTCGTTGGAGGTGAATAATCCATGACCACCGGTATTCCAGAGGTTGATCCATTCATGAACTGCATGGATGGGATCGCCAACGCCGCGGCCCGGATCGTCCAGCAATAGACTCGCCGCGTCAATTCGGTCGAACGCCTCGTTGCTCTGAACGTAGAGAGCATCAAAGCCCACCTCTTCCGAGGTAAGAGTCAGTGCCACGGAGGTCATCGATCCCGGCTCAAAACCGTCTCCCTTTATCGTGAACTGTACCGTACCATCATTATACACCTGATTCGGTGTTACCGAGGTAATCACAGAAGGCATGATGCGGGTTATCGTAATGGAATCCGCAGCACCGGTTACGGGATTTCCAACGCCGGTTAATCCCTGAACATTGAGCAGATTCGCCCCTTCTGCGATTTCGACATCCACTTCGAACACGCTGTTGCCCGAGAATTCTACCGGTACAGACGTGCCGTTGACCGAAATCCCCGCTACTTCTATCGGGGCAACACCTTTGATCGTTACCGTCGATGCCGATGTAAAGAAATCGACGCCGCTATTGGTCGTTATCTCGAAGGTCAGAGAAGACGGAATCTGCATTAAAATATAGCTTCGGCGGTCTCGCACGAACCGTTTGATAGAGTCCCTTCGGCTACTGTCCTGACCATTGGCGGATAAAACATTAGCCGCGTCGTCCAGAAACTTATCGAAGTCCGTCGGCGGATTGGCCGTCCCGTATGAAGTTTGCCACGGGCCGTTCACCAGCTCTGAATAAGCTTGCAGGTACATCCGCTGGTATTTGGGATAGTTTACGAACTGATCAACTTCCGGAAACTGGCCAGCGTTCACAGAAGAAAATAGATTCGTATTGGGCCCATCCCCCGATCCGAGTGTAAAGTCTATGTCCCATGGCAGCAGATACCATTTACCCTCCGGCAGGGCATAGTAGAAAAAGTTATTCTTGCCTCGACGGTATCCGTAGCTGTCCCAGTCACCAACGGCGTGGCGAATCGCCAGGACCCGTGCCATGTATTCAGGGTGAATGACCGATTCGATGTTACTCTCATACAATGTACTGCTTGAAGGTGTATTAAACGCGGCGGCGAAATCCAAAATATGGTCCCAGTTGTCGTTCTCGCGATGCGACCGTTTCTCGAATCCCCAGCGATATGTCTCCTTGAGCCGTGGGTGACTTGAATCGTATTTCAATCCTTCGTCGAGATTCGAGTATCCCGTACCGTCGGCGGTGTACTCGAAGTAGTCATCTATCTTATGAATGTAACCCTCAGTATCGTTGGGAAACCATCCACTAATATAGTCGCCGTCGATCTTCTGAACGTCCTCGTAGTTAGAGTGAACGTTCCCGTTGATAATCGGCCGTACATACTCCTGCATCGAAAACTGCAGGCCCATCTGTTTATAGAACCAATACGATGCACGTTCCTGAAGCGGGCCGCGGCTGCCCCCTTCGGTGTTATCGAGATTTATTTCCTCCCGACCATGAAACTTTTGGTCCGGATTAAAATCGATCCGATAGGCGTGGCGGTCGATTGGGTTCCAGTATGCTCCAGGACGGAGGAACGGGCTGCCGCGGAAGCGGATGCCGACATTGTAGAAGACCTCGCTGTTGTTGTAAACAAACGTGCAATCCATCAACTCGTTCGAGAGATTGGGACGCGATCGAAACGTGTTGATTACATCATCGGACAGCCAGATTCGGTAGGTCGCCAACCTGGTATTCGGCCGAGAATCTCCGACGCGAACCAGGCAGGTTCGGTCCGGCACATCCGCCGACGGATCCAGTTTAGT